>JANMKN010000403.1:0-55519 GCA_031372065.1 Abditibacteriaceae bacterium
TGTTGGTGCTGGAAGCGCAAAACTACGACTATCGAAGAGAAACCTGCATTGAGAGATTCATCGGAGTGCTTTCAATCAAGTCCATACAAGTTGTGTGGTTGGTTTTTTCCTGTTTTGGTCATTTACACGCTCCCTTTGGCCTGAAAAATTTCTCATGCGATTGCCCTGTGGTCAGTTCTACCGTGCGCCGCCTTATTGGGGCACGTATTGTAGAATTGCGTGTAGCATCTCGATTGAAATCGCTTTTGAAGTTCTTCGAACTACGGGCTATGAGTGAGAAACCCCTATCTATCCGCGTGCTGCTGGCCGACGACCATCCGGTTGTTCGGGACTCTCTGCGCCTTCTGCTGTGTCGCCACGAGTCTTTGCAGTTAGTGGGCGAAGCGGCAACTTCCGGCGAAGTTTTGGAACTGGCGGCACGCGTGCAGCCGGACATCGTTGTCCTTGATCTCTGCCTGAACTGAAAAGCGTCGCGCCCTCCGCTAAAGTTGTCGCCTTTACCGATGAAGATGAGACGGATTTGTCGCGTCGCGCCGTTGCCGCCGGAGTGTTGGGCCGGGTCAGCAAGGGCGAAGCGCTCGAAACTTTGTTGCGAGCCATTGAGTGCGTTCACCGGGGCGAAGTGTGGCTGAGTCGCGTCCTGATGGCCCAGGTGCTGGGACAACTCACAGCGCATCAAACATCAACTTCCAATAGCGTTGCCACAAGCGATGCCGTTTCCCTTGCCAAGATCGCCGCTCTCACGCCACGCGAGCGCGAAATCATTCAGCTCATCGGCCAGGGCCTCAAAAACAAACAGATGGCGGCGCGGCTGTTTCTCAGTGAAAAAACGATTCATAGCCACTTGGCCTCGATTTTTCAGAAACTCGAAGTCTCCGACCGTCTGGAGTTGGCAGTCTTCGCTCATCGTCACGCTTTGCTGGCCCCTTCGCTAAATTCCTCCGCTATACGCTCCTGAAAATTCGGTAATTTTACCTACTCCGTTTGCGCCAATCTGGACTCATTTACCCATGCGCGGCATTCCGCGCGGCGCCATAATCTTGGTGAACGCCATGAATAGCACATTTTTTCCGCAACACGAAGCCGAGCATCGCCGCGCCCCGCGTGTGCCGGTGGATTTCTTAGCCCTTGTGCGCGGCAGGGACACGCATGGACGCCGCTTCACGGAGCCGGCCTCTTTGCAGAACCTGAGCGCTGGGGGACTTTATCTGCGCCTGCGCCACCGTGTGGCCGAGGGCGAGCGTCTTTTCATCGCCTTTCGTTTCGCTTCAACGTTAGAAGTGCCCGCTATGGAAGTGGCGGCAAAAGGCGTAGTGCGACGCAGTGAAGCGCAGTCCGATGGCCGCTGCGGTGTCGGCGTGATGTTTCAACGCTATCGCAGCTTGTAAACAGACCCGGCGGAGTGCTTCGCCGGCATTTTTCACGTCCCAAAAAGGACGGCGACGGGCGTCGCTAACACTTTTCACGTCCTAAAAAAGCCAGCGACGCCCGTCGCTGACACTTTTTTCACACTGTGATAACCCCCGACGCCCGTCGCTAAGTTTTTTCACGTCCCAAAAACGACGGCGACGGGCGTCGGAACGAATTTTAATGCACGAAAATCAGCGGAGACAGCGGTTTTCACGCTTTTAGGTGGTTATTTTTCTTGGGAAGCAATCTCTGGTGACTCTTGGGCAGGAGGCAACACCGCCTCAATCCAGCCTATCGGGAGGCAAAGCCGTTTTAAATCACATTTTTATCAACCATCGTGGCGCGCAGGCGCCGATTTGATCCACCCGCAAGACGTATTAAAACCCGCAAGGGAAAAGAGGTTTGACCATGAAGAACTTATTGTTGAAATTCCGGCACACTATGCCGAAGGCGGCGCTCTTAGCCGTTCTGTGTTTGTTCACGTCGTTGGGCGCATCGCAGGCCGGCGCGGCTACCGGCAGCATCGGCGCAGCGGCCATCGAAATTGATTCCAGCGCGAATCTGTATCCGGCTAACGCGCCTTTTAATCCGGCGGGCTTTGTCAACGGCTCGATTAAAAACTCCGGCGCGACCGCCGATTGGGTCAAGGACGCCAACGCCAACACGGACGCGGCCAGCCTGACCCAGAGCATCGCGACCGGCATTATTCCGGGCGTGACGGGCGCGGCTGGCGGCAAAGGCCACTGGAATGGCGTCCGCATCGTGGACGGCATCGCCGGTAATGACAAAAATATCTTCCTGACCGGCGGCAAAGAAAACGATCTCAGCACCTGGAACATCGGCCCCGGCACCGTCGGCTCCTCGAAATACGACATTACGCAAGCCTATCTCGCCAACAACCGGCAAACGCTTTACTTCGGCATGGAACGTCGCGGCAACAACGGCACGACGGCCTTCGACTTTGAGTTCAACCAGATGGCCCCGAATGCGGCGACGCCCTTGTTTCCCCGGCGCACCGTCGGCGATGTGCTTTTTACTTTTGAGATGTCGGGTTCAGGCAGCAGCGGCTCGGCGACGCCTCATTATTACACCTGGAACGGCAGCAAATATGTTGAACGCATTCCGGCGCCCGCCAGCTTGATTAGCTCGATCAACCTCGCCCCGACCCCGGCGGCGCCGTGGGGCTACGTGGACAGCGGCGGCGACTGGGTTTTAGGCACCCTGCCGAACTTTGAATTCGCCGAAGCCGCCGTCAACCTCGCCGACGCTTTTCCGAATTTCTCGCCGTGCAACAACCGCGCGTTCGTGCAGGTTCGCACGCGCGCCTCTTCTACTGATAGCAGCGACCTCAAAGATACCACGGAGGTTTTCGAGTTTCTCTTTGGCGGCCCAACGGCTGCCGGGAACTTGGTCACCGACTGCAATCAGAGCTTTTCTTACGATGCGTCTGCTTCGCGCGACAGCACCGGCGGCACTGCGCTGACTTATCAGTGGGCATTTAAGGCGCCATCGGGCGTGACGCTCAGCGGCACCGGCATTACCGGCCCGGATGGCAGCGGCTTCTATCACTCGGCCTCGAAAACCGGCACCGTCAATGTGAATTTGCCGGGCGGCGTGAACACGGCGGCGATCACGGCCAGCCTCACGGTTGTTGAAGGCGCGGGCTGCACGGCCAGCGCCGCCAATCTGAACGTGACCGTTTACCGCGCGTTGGCCGCAACGGCGACGCTTTTGACTCAGTGCAACTTAACGCTCACTTACACGGGCACAGCCAGCGGCGGCAAAGCGCCTTATTCTTACTCATGGCAGTTCCAGAAGAACAGCGCCGATGACGGCAGCGGCACATGGAGCAACGTCGGCACCAGCAATACGGCCAGTGGTTCCACGACCGTCGCTGCGGCAGGCGCTTATCGTGCGATTCTTACGGTCACCGACACCGCCGATAGCGCGGCCAACGGCAAGCCGCAGTGCGAGACGCAGGCGATTTCCAACACGGTCACTGTTTATCCGGAGGTGGGCGGCTCCGTGCTCCTGACGCCCGACTGCGACGAGACTTTCACCTACTCAGCCAGCGGCAGCGGCGGCTTAGCGCCCTATACCTTCGATTGGACGATTCAAAAGCTGGTCAACGGCGCGTGGGTGACGGCGAAAACCTTCACCAGCGGCCCGGCTGCCAACAGCAGCGGCACGCTTGATGTGGACACCTTCGCTGCCGGGGCCAACGGCGACGGACGCTATCGCGCTCTGGTGACGATCACCGACAGCCAGAGTCCCGGCTGCGACAAGACGCTCGCTTCCACGCCCATTGATGTGCTCCACGCTTTGGCCGTGACTGCGACCAAAACCAGCGCCAACGGCAGCACCCTCACCGTGACGCTGACCGCAACTTCTGCCACCGGCGCAACCTTCCAGTGGCAGAAACTGGTGAACGGCGTGTGGACGGACATCGCCGGCGCCACATCATCAACTCTGGGCTATTCCAGCTTTGAAGCCGATAGCACGCCAACCGCGACGACCTTCACATTAGGCACCGACAACTATGTGGGCAAGCTTTACACGGTGCAAATTCGCACCAAAGCGAAGCGCACACTCAACGGCATCGTGTGCGAAGCGGTTTCTCCGCCCGAAGCCGTGAAGAAAGTCGTGGCTGTTGACCCGTAAACCCAAGCTGAATTAGGAAACGAAATCCCGCCATAATTCATTGAATTATGGCGGGATTTCGTTTGACTTTTTAACTGCTGATCTTCCCCGAAAACCATTGCACTTGAAATGTTAGAGTGTCTTAAGATTCTTGGTCTATGCCCTCTTTGGCCACCTGACCTCTGTGGCCTTGAAGCAACACTATTGGTGAGCGTCCTCTTCCCTGCGCCTCGTGACACCAGAGTCGTTTTTCGAGTCGGCGGAGACGACCCATTCCGCTCTTTGAAAAGGAGAATATGTCATGACTGGGATGGGCTTAAACCCACTTTTGCGGCCATTTCGCCCACTGTCCAACGCTGCGCCAGTTGGTCGTGGACGCGCCGCCGCAAAGTCCGCAGCGCCGGCAGGTGTTCTGCTTCGGCGGGCGTAAAACGCGCCGCAGGGTCAATCAGGGCACGCCCCACTTTCAGCAGGAGTTGGCGCACCAGCAAATCTATCGCTTCTTCACAATTGGCTTCGGCCTGATGCTGCTCATGTGTGATCTCTTCGAAGATGTGCGGCAAAAATCGCGTATCGTCTGGTGCCAGTAATCTATTCAGCGGCAACGAATAATGCGCCGCCATTTCAGCTACGGCTCCACGTTCGAGGTGCATCCAATCGTTGACCCATGCGCCCGCTCTTCCGCAATACCAGTGCGGGTGACCCGGCGAAAAAAGAGCGCAGCAGCCCGGCTCGGCGAAGACTACGCCCTGGCCTGTCAGCACTTCCATCGGCGAGTGAAAGCGCACCAGCAAAAAATTACCCAAACCGTAAGGCCGGTCAACGATGAAACCCGCAGTTTCCTCGCGGCGCAGACCGTGAGCGGAAACATGAATCGTGTTCATAATAAATGAAAGTTTTCAAGAGAATGAAGCAAAGAAAGTGGTGAAAAATGCAAGTATGTCCGCTGAAATTAAGAATATACTGCAAATACCACCCAGACAGGAGCACACTGCGCCGGGGCACTGCTCCAGCCGCAAGATCATGCGAACACGCCGTCAATTTATCCGTGACGCGGCGCTCTCTTCCGCCGCGCTTGGTTTGTCGCTGCGCGCTTTCGCCAACGCCGACGAGGCCAAGCCGGCGAACGATACAGCCTCGTTTTTCTTGGTAGGCGACACTCACTATTGCGCCGACGAAGCAGTTATTTCGGTCATGGATGCGACTTCTGCCGGTTACAATGCGCGGCTCATTGAGTGGCTTAATAAGCTGCCCGGAACCGCCATCGCCGCCACCGCAGGAGGCGGAAGCGTGTCGCAACCACATGGCGTGATCCATGCGGGCGATCTGATTAATAACGGCGACAAAGGCGGGGCAAGGTTGAAGATGGTGCCCACAGAACATGTCTGGAATCACCCATGAAATCACTGCTGCACTTCACATTGTTGCTGGCAACTTTGGCCGCGCCGCGCGCCGCGTGGGCGGCGGACACTGCCAAACTGCCACCGACTGCCGCCGCGCCCGTTGATTTCGCGCGCGACATTCAGCCGCTTTTCGCGCGATGCCTCAGTTGTCACGGCGCGGCCAGGCAAAAAGGCGATTTGCGCCTCGATTTGAAAGCCTTCGCATTGCGCGGCGGAGAATCGGGCAAAGTCATCGTGCCGGGCAAAAGCGGGGAGAGCAAGCTGATTCATCTGGTGGCGGGCCTCGAAGCCGATAGCATCATGCCGCCGACGGGCGAAAAGCTGAGCGAGACGCAAATTGGCCTATTGCGCCGCTGGATTGACGACGGTGCCCTGTGGCCCGACGAAATCAAAACCGCGCACTGGTCGCTGCAAGCTCTGCGCGAACCGGTGCTGCCCGAAACCAAGCTGCCAACCGGCGGCAATGCCATAGATGCGTTCATTGTGGAGCGTCTGCAAAAACAAGGTCTGCGTCTTTCGCCGCCCGCTGACCGTGCCACGCTGATTCGTCGCCTGAATTTCGATTTAATCGGTTTGCCGCCCGCGCCCGCCGAAGTGGCCGACTTTGTAAGCAGCAAATCACCCAAAGCCTACGAAGAACTGGTGGACAGATTGCTGGCTTCGCCGCAATATGGCGAACGCTGGGGGCGGCACTGGCTGGATGTGGCGCGCTACACCGAAAGCCAAGGCTTTGAATACGACCGCCTGCGCGACAACGCCTGGCACTACCGCGATTACGTCATCAAGAGCTTCAACGACGACGAGCCGTATGATCGTTTTATGCGCGAGCAAATCGCCGGAGACGCCATGCAGCCAGCGACGAGCGAAGGAATGATTGCCGCCAGCCTGCTGGTGTGCGGGCCGTTTGATGCCGCCGGAAACGCGCAGGCCAACGCCACGCAGCGCGCCATCACGCGCGAAGACGAACTCGAAGATTTGCTGGGTGTGGTTGGGCAGTCGTTTTTAGGTCTCACGCTCAACTGCGCGCGTTGCCACGCGCACAAGTTCGACTCGATTTCGCACGAAGAATACTATCGTGTCAAAGCGGTTTTCGAGGGCGTGCAACACGGCGAACGCCCCCTCGCCGAACCGAGCGAAATCAAAGTGCGCGAAGAGCGCATGGCGGCGCTGACCCAAGAAATCGCGGCGGCGCAGGAAAAGGTTTCGCGTATCGAGGCCGAAGGCTGGAAGCTGGCAGCGGCCAAACGCCCCGCCGGGCAGGCACCTGCCGGGCCAACGGCGCTTTCGCGTTGGAATTTCGCGGATGTCGCCGCGCCGCCCGGCGAATTGAAAGGCGGCGCTGTGGCGGGCGGCGGGCTTTTGCAATTGCCCAAAGAAGGCGCGTTTTTTCAGTCGGCACCCATCGCGCAGGACATCCGCGAGAAAACTCTCGAAGCATGGGTTTCTCTGGCGAATTTGGAACAGGGCGGCGGCGCGGCGATTTCTCTGGAAACTGAAGACGGCACTATTTTCGATGCCATCGTATTCGGCGAGCGCCAACCGAAAAAATGGGTGGCGGGCAGCGATGGTTTTTCGCGCACGTGCGATGTGGACGCGCCCGAAGAAAGCACCGCGCCGGGCACGCTGCTGCACGTCGCCATTGTCTATCAGGCCGATGGCACAATCGCGCTGTTTCGCAACGGACAGCCCTACGGTAAGCCGTATCAGCCAGATAAACCTCTGCAAACCTTCGCGGCGGGCAAGGCGCACATCGTTCTGGGTATGCGCCACAAAGGCGGCGGGCGCCCGTGGCTGACCGGCGCGATTAATCAAGCGGCGCTCTACGACCGCGCGCTCAGCACCGAAGAAATCGCGGCCTCGTTTCGCGCGGCAGGGTTTGCGATTCCTCGCGAAGACATTCTCGCCGCGCTGAGCGACGAACAGCGCGCGGCGCGTGAGGCGGCTCTCTCCGATGCCAAACGCATAGAGCAAGCACTGGGCGCACTCAAAGTGGTGGCGTCGCCGGTTTCATATGTCGGCACGCGCGTGCAACCGGCGCCGACGCGGCGTTTGAAGCGCGGCGATGTGCTTTCGCCCGACGAAGTGGTGACGCCCGGCGCGCTGTCGGCCATCGCCGAACTGAACCCCGATCTGGGATTGGCGGCGGATGCACCCGAAGCGCAGCGCCGCCTCAAATTCGCCGACTGGGTGGCCGATGCGCGCAATCCTCTCCCGGCGCGCGTGATGGCCAACCGCATCTGGCATCATCATTTTGGGCAGGGGCTGGTGGCCACGCCCAACGATTTCGGCGTCAGCGGCGCGCGGCCTTCGCATCCCGAACTGCTCGATTATCTGGCCGCGAAGTTCATCGCTGGCGGCTGGAGCGTCAAGAATTTGCATCGTCTCATCGTCAACTCGGCGACGTATAAGCAAGCTTCGGCCTTCGATGCCAAAGCGGCGGTGCTGGATGCCGACAACCAGTTGCTCTGGCGCTATGCACCGCATCGCATCGAAGCCGAAGCGCTGCGCGACGCGATGCTGAGTGTCAGCGGCCAACTGAATTTGCAAATGGGCGGGCCGAGTTTTCGCGCCTTCGACGCGCTCGGTTTTCCGGCCAACGTTTATGTGCCCGCCGACAAAATCGGGCCAGAGTTCAACCGTCGCACCGTTTATCGAATGAACGTCAACTCCGGCAAAGACCCACTGCTGGACGCCTTCGATTGCCCCGATCCGTCGGTGAAAACACCGCGTCGCGGCGTCACTACCACGCCTTTGCAGGCGCTGGGGCTGATGAACAATTCTTTCGTGCAGCGGCAATCCAAGATTCTGGCCGAGCGTGCCCTCAAAGAAGCCAATAACGACGTTTCCGGCGCGATTCAAATCGCCTATCGCCATGCTCTGGGCCGCGCCGCCATGCCCGCCGAAGCCGCGCGCGCCCTTGCGGCGGCGCAGGAACGCGGCCTGCCCGGCGTGTGCTGGGCGCTGCTCAATTCCACGGAGTTCGTTTATGTCCGATAATTTCACGCCGCTCCTTTCGCGCCGCCATTTTCTTTCCAACGCCGCCGGAGGTCTGGGCGGAGTGGCGCTGGCGTGGTTGATGGCGCGCGACAACGCACGCGCGGCGAGCGCCTCGGCCAAAGCGCCGATGTTTCCCGCGAAGGCCAAGCGCGTGGTGCAGATTTTCTGCTGCGGCGGCGTCAGTCATCTCGACACCTTCGATTACAAGCCCGAACTGGAAAAGATGCACGGCAAAACGCTCGAAGGCAAAGGCGAGAATCTGGGCTTTTTCGGGCAACCGGGCAAGGTGATGAAAAGCGTCTACGAGTTCAAACAGCATGGCCAAAGCGCCTCGTGGGTGAGCAGCCTGCTGCCGCATTTGGCAGGCTGCGTGGATGATGTTTGCTTCATTCACTCGATGTTCGCCAAGAGCAACAACCACACGCCCGCCACGTTTCAGATGAACAGCGGCTTCACGCTCAACGGCTTTCCCAGCATGGGCGCGTGGCTGAGCTATGGCCTCGGCACCGAAAACGAAAACCTGCCCGCTTTCGTGGTGCTGCCCGACCCGCGCGGGCTGATCGCGGGCGGCTCGATTAACTGGACAGCGGGGTTTTTGCCGGCCAACCATCAGGGCGTGCCGTTTCGCACGCAGTCGAAAGAACCCATCGCCGATTTGAACACGCCCGCGACGATTGCGCCGGGTGCGCGCGAATCCGACATGAAACTGCTGGCCGCGATGAACCGCGATTTCGCCGAAGCGCATCCCGGCGACGGCGCGTTCGCGGCGCGACTGCGTTCGTATGAACTGGCGGCGCATATGCAAAGCAGCATTCCCGAAGCGACCAATCTCGACGCCGAACCCGAAGCGATCAAGCAGATGTATGGCTTCGGCGACGCGGCGAACAAAGGCTTCGCGGGCAACTGCCTGATGGCGCGGCGCCTGTTGGAACGCGGCGTGCGCTTCGTGCAGATTTTCAACGGTGGCGCCTTTGGCAGCCCGCGCATCAACTGGGACGGCCACGAAAACCTCAAGGAAAACCACGACAATCAAGCCGCCACGATGGACAAACCTGTCGCCGCGCTGATGCAAGATTTAAAACAGCGCGGTATGTTGGAGGACACGCTGTTCGTATGGAGCACCGAATTCGGGCGCAGCCCGTCCACGCAGGGCATCAACTCGCCGGGCCGCGACCATCATCCCACGGCGTTCACCTGTTTCTTAGCCGGAGCGGGCGTTAAAAAGGGCTTCCACTACGGCACCAGCGACGACGTTGGCTATTTCGTCGGCGAAAGCAAGGTCACAGTTCCCGATTTTCACGCCACGATTTTACATTTGCTGGGCATTGACCACGAGAAGTTGACTTTCTATCACAACGGCATCAACCGCCGCCTGACCGACGTGCATGGCCATATCATCAACGACATTTTGACGTAGCCTTTTGGGGATTCACGAAATTCCATGCCCGAACAAATTCCAGCCAAACCCATTTCGCACACAACTCGCAACATCGAAGGCTGGGCGGTGCGCGTTGACGACCGTTTGTTGCAGCCGGAAAACGAAGCGCAACCGCACGGCGTGAGCCATGCGGGTGATCTGATTGATAATGTCGGCAAAAGCGGTCGCCCGATTGTCCTTGTGCATCATGTGGATGTGCATCGCTACTCCGAAGTCGTGCCGGACAACAAAGTGCTTAACAATGAATGGGATTACGGCGGTGAGCGTGCCTTTTATGGCGTGCCGTTTCTTAATACCGACAACGCCGGCCATTTTGTTGGCCCGGCGCAGGCTTTCCTTCACATCGAAATTGATGCGAAGGAATTGCGCGTGCGCGAGTTTGCCACCAGGGACGGCTGGCAAACCGGCGACTGGACACCGCAACTGTGGAAGTTCGCTTTGAACACAACCGCTTAAAAGCTGACGCACCTCAGAAGTTTCAACGTTTCACCGGACAATCTCTATGAAATTCCCTGTTCTTACGCTGTGTGCCTTAGCTTTGCTTTTATCAAATGCCGCTCCTGATTTTGCCCTCGCACAGGCGCCTTCGGTGGCAATCCGTGTGAATTTGCAGCAACAAAAAGCGCCGGTTCCGCCCACACTTTACGGCATTTTTCTGGAGGAGATCAGCCATGCCTTCGATGGTGGCCTTTATGGCGAACTGATTCAGAATCGCAGCTTTGAAGAAGGCGTGTTGCCGCCCGGTTTAAAGTTGGTCAAAAAAGACGACGGCACGCTCAAAATGGAGCTGGAAAAGCTGCCTCCCGGCGTTCCCAAGGAAAAATGGGATATGCCGTGGCCCTGGTTCATGGGCATGGGCTGGGATCTCAAACGGGCGCTCCTCGGCTGGTCGCTGCAAAATGAGGGCGGCGCGCAAGGCGAAATGAACATCACCGATGCTAACCCGATGAACAAAGCATCGAGTCGTTCACTGGCGCTGAGTGTGAACGCTCCGACGGGGCGCGTGGCGCTGGTCAACAGCGGATATTGGGGCATCAATGTGCAGGCAGGCATGGTTTATCAAGCCGAGTTTCACTTGCGGCCCGGCACCTTCGCGGGCAGCGTGGCGGCGTCGCTGGAAAGCGAGGACGGGAAAATACTGGCGAGTTTCGACTGCGGCAAAGTGCAGCCGGGCGAAAAATGGAAGCCGATTAAAGCAACGCTTAAGTCCAGTGGCACCGAAGGGAAGGCGCGTTTTGTGCTGTCGCTCCACGGCAGCGGCGCGTTGCAGGTGGATTGGGTTTCGCTGTTTGGGCCGACCTATAAAAAGCAACCGCACGGCCTGCGGCCCGATTTGGCGCAGTATCTGGAAGATTACAAGCCCTCGTTCGTGCGTTACCCCGGAGGGTGCTATGTCGAAGGTTTTTCATGGGAGCAAGCACCCGACTGGCGCACGATGGTGGCGCCGCCGCGCGAACGTCCCGGCCAGTGGGGTTACTGGGGCTACCGCTCCACCGAGGGTTTTGGATATCACGAGTTTTTGCAGTTCTGCGAGGATATTAAGTCTGACGCGATGTATGTGGCGTTCGCGGGCATGACGGTGCATCCCGAAAATAACGTTCCGCTCGGCGAAATCGAGCCGGTGATCCAGCAAACTCTGGACGCCATCGAATACGCCATCGGCCCGACGAAGAGCAAATGGGGCGCGGTGCGCGCCA
The DNA here is from genome assembly GCA_031372065.1 of Abditibacteriaceae bacterium. Lineage (GTDB taxonomy): Bacteria > Armatimonadota > Abditibacteriia > Abditibacteriales > Abditibacteriaceae > DASWNL01. Next base: position 11,586 of record JANMKN010000403.1, read on the forward strand.
AAATGGGGCATCCTAAGCCGTTTCCCTTGAAATATGTGGAAATCGGTAACGAACATCCGCCCGCGCTTTACGGCGATTACTACGCGAAGTTTCGCAGCGCGATTAAAGCGAAATATCCACACATCACCGTCATAATGAGTATGTTTTGGAGCGGCCTCAATCAAGGCGCGATTGACCGCGCGGGCGATGCCAACATCGACGTGGTGGACGAGCACTCCTACAAACCATCTGGCTGGATTCGCAACAACTTCGATTATTTCGACAAATACAAGCGCAACCCATGGAGCATTTACATCGGCGAATACGCGCATCACCATAACTCTGGCGATTGGAGCGCGGCGCTGGACGACTCTGTGTATTTAATGATGTTGGAACGCAACGGCGATTTGGTGAAAATGGCCAGCTATGCGCCGCTTTTTGCCAACGTGAACAAGCGAGATTGGGGCGTGAATCTGATTGAATTCGACAGCGCACGCAGCTTCGCGCACGCTTCGTATTATGTGCAGAAACTTTTCAACGAAACCCGTCCCGACGTAAACCTTGCGACGGGCGTCGAAGTGCAGCCTAAACCAGACGCGACCCGCCCACTTATGGCCGGCCAGTTCGGTCTTGGCGCGTGGAACACGCAAACCGAGTTCAAGGAATTGCGCGTTTACGACGAGCAAAACAAGCTGGTTTACAGCGACGATTTTGCGAATCTCGCTAACTGGCAAACGCCCGGTATCGGTAAATGGCAGGTGCAGGACGGCGTTTTACGTCAGAGCGAAAACGGTCACAGCCCGGCGATGCTACTTCTCAAAACGCCGGAGTTTAAGACCGGAAGAATAACAGTGAAAGCGCGTCGTGTGGGCGGCGGCGAGGGCTTTTTGATGTTTTTCAACGCCACCGACATCAACCGCTTCCTGTTTTGCAACTATGGCGCGGCGGGCAACACATTTTCGGCGATTCAAGATCGCGGGCAGCCCGAAGGCGCGGCCTTTCGCGGCGGCAAAAATACGCCCGGCAAAATCGAAGACCAGCGCTGGTATGAAATCAGCCTCGTGCTGAGCCGCAACAAAGCTGAAATGTTCCTCGACGGCAAGGCGGTATCGGACGCAAGCGCCGAATATCTGCCGCAGTTCTTCGCCAACGCCGGCTATCACCACAAAAACGGCACTGTTGTGTTGCGCGCCACCAACTATTCCGCGCAGCCTGTGCGCGCTGAAATCCAACTCGATGGTGGCACGATGGGCAGCACGGCGCAACATACGGTTATCAGTTCGGCCACGCCCGATGACGAGAACTCACTCGACAACCCACGCCGTATCGTGCCTCAGCAACTGCCTCCTATTGCCGTCGCGCCGCAGTTGAGTGTGACGCTGCCGCCTTATTCGGTGAATGTAATAAGGATTCCGGCCAAAATGAAGTGATTGGAAGAGAGTTCTAGAGACCGAATATGAAACGATTTGTTTTATTGGCCCTTTTGTATGCGCTCAGCGGCTTACCGGCCCTGGCGCAGGAAGCGCCGGACGCCAATCTTCCCTGGCAGGACAACGAGCGCAAGTTCAAAAGCGACGATCCGCAATATAACTTTCGGCGCTCGGAGCATTTTCGCATCATCTGGGGCAAAGGCGCCGCGAAAAATGCGAATGAAAACGCCGATTTCGGGCGCGTGACGGAGCAAATCGCGCAAGGCAATCTGCAAATGTTGGAGCGCGTCTGGCACCTTTATCATGCGCCAGTGGAAAAGGGCGGGTTGGGCATTCCGACGGCAGGCGGTTCGGGCAAAGCCGATGAGAAAGCCATCGGGCAGCGCGTGAACCTGATGATGAATAACACCGGCATCTGGGCCGGTGGTGCGTGGGGTTCAATGGATGACTGGGGTTATCCAATTTTCGCCCTCCCGCCAACGTATTTGGCTTTCGATCCACCGTCGGGCGCTACGCCGCATGAATATGGGCATACGGCGATGATTAACATGGGCGGCTTCAACGATACGCCGTGGGACGGGATGTGGCACGAAGCCAGCGCCAACTGGGTGCAGCTTCAGTTCATCAATTCGTATTCCGGCCCCGGCGCCGTCGGCACACAGCCGTATCTTTCGGTGCCGCATGGCCGCAATTATTACGATTGCTGGCAAATCTACGAATACTTCCGCGAAAACCCGGCTTACGGCCCCGGCTTTTACGGCAAGCTGTGGAAAGGCGCCAACGGCAACAAGCAAAAAGGCGGCGAGTATTTTTGGGACGCAGTAGCGCGACTCGATACCGCGCACGCGCCCGATTCTTACAACGCCACCAAAGATGCCATCGGCAAAATGTCGGCGCGCAATGTGATGTGGGATTACGAGCGGCAGGTGTATTTTCAGAAAAACAGCCCCCGCGCGCGCGATCCGCTTAGCGAAACCTATCGCCGTGCCTACACCGAACTGATGCGCCGTCAGGGCAGCGCGCAGTGGTATCGCGTGCCTTTCGCGCACGCGCCGATGCAGGGCGGCTTCAACGTCCTGCCCATCGCGCTCAACGGCAAAACCGGCCGCGCTTATCCGGTTTCGGTGAATTTCAAGCCGCTATGGGACGCGCAGCGCCACTCGGATTGGCGCGCCACATTGGTGGCGGTCAACGATAATGGCGAGTGTCGCTACAGTGCGACGTGGAATGGCGGCGTGAACAGCATCACGCTTTCCTCGGATGAGAATCAGCTTTACCTCTGCGTGGCGGCCACGCCAGATTTCATGCCCTACGAAGGCTTTTCGCATCCTCTGATTTCCGATTTGCCGCTGTCGCCGCAGGCTTATGAAGTCGCCTTTATTAACACCAAAGCCGGGCCGTATGAATCGAAGCCGGCGCGGCCCAATGTGCCGGGCAAGGCGCATCCCAACGGCGGCGGCTTCGTGGCCGACAGCGCGAAAGTGGCGCCGACAGCTTTCATCGGCCCGAACGCGATGGTGTTGGGCAACGCGCAAGTGCAAGGCAACGCGCGCCTCGAAGACTTCGCGGCGGCCATTGACAACGCGATTGTCAAAGACAGCGCTATTCTCAGCGGACACGCTTTAGTGCGTGAGCGCGCCGAAGTCGGCGGCAACGCCAAAGTGCGCGATTGGGCGATGGTGCAGGGCGGCTGGAAAGTGTCGGAAAACGCGCGCGTTTTGGAAGACGCCTTTTTGTCGGATAGGGGAGAGTTATCCGGCAACGCGACCATCAAAGGCGTGACGCAGGATTTTGGCAACCCGAAAGTGAGCGGCTACGCCATCAAGGAAGGCGACTGCTCGAACGGCGCCAACATTGACAAGCAGCTACTAACGTGCTGGGTTTGGGGCACCGACCAGAGTTACGCCGACAAGCAGCCCGATATCGGCGGCGTTTATTGCAACTTTCGCTTTGACCGTCCCAGCCCGATTTACGCGCGCGACCATTTCGGCGTGCTGCACGGTTATCTGATGGGCGCGCCGCGCATCGTGAAACTGGGTGAAAAAGAGCTTCCCGGCGCGCTGCAACTCAACGGCACCGATCAATATATAGAGCTACGGCGCGACGTGGCCGATTTCAAAGAAACCACTTATGCGCTGTGGGCCAAATGGGATGGCGGCGCAGGTCAGGAGCTTTTGCATTTCGGCGACGGCGCTAAAAAATTTCTCACGCTGACACCCAAATCCACCGATGGGAAAATGCGGTTCGCAATCTCCGACGGGACGACCACCGAGACGCTCAGCGCGCCTGCACTGCCGCTAAATCGCTGGACACATGTCGCAGTGACTTTCAAAGGCGATACCGCCACGCTGTTTGTTGATGGCGCGCCGGTTTCGGAAATCAAAAGCACATTGCGCCCCGACGCCGTGCTGGGGCCAAACGTGCAAAACACCAACGAAGTTACTTTTCTCGGACGCGGCGCACGCGGCGGCTTCTTCAAAGGTTTGATTAGCGATTTTCGCGTCTATTCGCTGCCACAGGAAGCGTCAGTTATCACCGCATTAGCAGCAGTGCTGAAAAACCGTGACGCCATGCCGGTTGAAGAGACGCCTCTTGCCAAATCTCCCGCCGTAATAATGCCAAAGTTTTTGCAGGCGCCGCGCGTGGCGGACGGCGCTGTGCTGATGTCGGCGCTGCGCCCGGCCAACCTCGAAGGCGTGGAATGGCGTTTTGGCAGGATGGACAATGGCGCCAACAGCGGCTGGATCAGCAGTAATTGCTGGACGGACTGCACCGTCGAGCCGGGCAAAACTTACTCGTATACCTTCAAAATCCGCGACCAACTCGGCACGGAATCGCGCGCTGCCAAGCCCATTAGCGTTACGATTCCCGCGCTGCCGAAAGCTCCAGCAGCAACCTTTGCCAACGCGCCACGCGGCCTAAACGCCACTTCGATTGGCATGACAGCGGCATTGATAGCCGAGCCAAACATGGAATATCGCTTCGCGCGCGATAAAACTGCGCTCGGCCCGTGGCAGAGCAGCCGCATTTTCACCGATAAAGCTCTGGCGCAAGGTTCAGCGCATAATTACACGGTGCAGGCGCGCATCGCGGGCGGCTTGCCCGGCCCCGTTTCGGCGCCGCAAAGTGCGGGGGCGCGCGATGACTCGTCTCCGTCACGCTATCGCATTGGCGAGTGGCAAACCTACCCACTGGCGCTGCTCGACAATACGCTGGTGATGAAAGCGCGTGGTCTGCGCGGTGAAAACGACAGCCCGACTATCGAAAGCGAGCCGGTGGAGTATTTCTTCCACTGCGCGCAGGGCGGCGGCCCCGATAGCGGCTGGATCGCTCAACCATCCTTCAAGACTCCGCCGCTGCCCGATGGCACTTACGTTTATCAATTCAAGACCCGCGACACCTCGCCGCAGCACAACGAAACCGCTTATTCCGGCGCCGAAACAGTCACGGTTTCTGCTAAAAGCGGCTATCACTCCTTCCAAGTGGCCGATCTGACGGCGCAGGACGAAGGCGCGCTTGTCAGCGTCAGCGGCAAAATTACCGCTGTGGCGCCGGATTTTTATACGCTGAGCGATGGCGGCGCACGAATCAAAGTGATGACGCAAGCCATAGCCGGCGCCACTGATAAACAGTTGCAAGACAAAGACGTGACGGTGCGCGGCTGTCTGTGGATTGTATCGGGCGAAAAGCGTCTGACGTGGTGTGAGGTGAAATAACCGGCGCTCGCTTAAAACTGAGCGCAAATACCGAGCGTAACCTTGAAAAACGCAAAGTCTCATACAGTGCAACTCATGCTGTTCCTACGCTGCACCGCAAACCGCCGATTGGTGATTTTCAAACACACGACCATGAAACACGCTCTTGCCCTTTGTGCCGCTTTGCTAATTTTGCCGACCGGCGCCCTGCGCGCCCAACAAGCCGCGCCCGCGATTTTGCCCGCGCCCGCCAAAATGACCGTGGAAACCGGCGCTTTCACGCTGAGCGCCGACACGGTGATCGTCGCGGATGCGGCCAGCGCCGCCACGGCGCAGCGGCTTGTGGACTACCTGAAACCCGCCACCGGCTTTGCGCTGACGGTAAGTAAGCGCGCGGTTGCCAAAGGCAAAGGCATCATCGCGCTCACTCAGGACAAGAGTTTGCGATTGGGCGCGGAAGGTTATCGTCTGGTCGTCACGCCGCAAAGCATCAGCATCGCCGCCGCCGAGCAGGCCGGGGTTTTCTACGGAGTGCAAACTTTGCGGCAGTTGTTGCCCGCGCAGGTTTTCGCTTCCGAAGCGGCCAACGGCGTGACGTGGAGCGTGCCGTGCGTGACCATCGAAGACCAGCCGCGCTTTGCGTGGCGCGGCCTGATGCTCGATTCGGGGCATGATTTTCAGAATCTCGCGTTTGTTTTTCGCTTCGTGGATTTGATGGCGGCGCACAAGTTCAACCTGTTCCACTGGCATCTGACCGATCTGGGCACATGGAGTTGGGAAGTCAAAGGCCGTCCCAAGCTGCTGGAAGCCGCCACACGCGGGCCGAGCGTCAAACCCGGCTTTTACACGCAGGACGAAATCCGCGAAGTGGTGCGCTATGCGGCGGCGCGGCACATCACCATCATGCCGGAGATAGATATGCCGGGGCACGAGCCGCCGGCTTTGATTGCCTATCCCGAACTCGACTGCCCGCTGCCGCGCGAGGGCCGTCCGTGGCAGTTTTGCGTGGGCAACGAAAAGACCTATGAGTTTCTTCAAGAAGTGCTGACGCAGGTGTCGGAACTGTTTCCCGGCAAATATATCCACATCGGCGGCGACGAATGCCCCAAAGACCGCTGGCTGAAATGCCCGGTTTGCCTGGGAAAAATGCAAGCCGAAAAGCTGAAGACCGGCGACGAGCTGCAAAGCTACTTCGTGGGGCGCATCGAAAAGTTTCTGGCGACGAAAAACCGGCGGCTGGTCGGTTGGGACGAAATTCTCGAAGGCGGCCTCACTCCCAACGCCACGGTGATGTCGTGGCGCGGCATGAAAGGCGGCATTGCCGCCGCCAAAGCCGACCACGACGTGGTGATGGCGCCCACCGAGTGGACGTATTTCGACTATCCCAACACGCCGGTGGAAAAGGTTTACAGCTTTGAGCCGATTCCGGCGGAGCTAAACGCGGCTCAGACCGCGCACGTTTTGGGCGCGCAGGCGCAAATGTGGACGGATACTCATCCTTCCGAGAGCCAGATTGACGCTCTGGTTTACCCGCGCGCCGTCGCGCTCTCCGAGGTCGTCTGGTCGCCGGCTTCCGCACGCAACTACGAGGCGTTCGTGGTGCGCCTGCGCCAGCACCTGCCGCGACTGGCGGCGTTGGGCGTGCGCTACAAGCCGCTGTCGGGCGCGGGCACTTTGATTGGCCGCTGGGGCACGCAGCCCACCACCGAAAAACCCGGCACCGTGGAATGGCCCATCGAAAAAGGCATCGCCGGGCCGGGCGTCTACGAAGTCACCTTTCAGTATGAAAACGGCAAAAGCCGCCTCGAAATGCACAGCGTCGAAATCGTGCAGGACGGCAAAGTGCTGGCCGCCGACAAGCACTTCGGCTTCACCGGCGCGGGCACGCAAAACAACGTCTATCGCGTGGAACTACCGCAGCTTTCGACGGCTCCGCTGACGCTGCGCGCCTCAGTCAGCACCGATTGGGGGCCGGATTCGCACGGTCGCGTTACCATCGAAAAAGTTCCGGTTCCTTAAACCAATCGCTCGGAAAGACAACATGAAGAACAAACTACGCTTTATCGCAACGGCCTGCGCCTTGTCGGCAACGTGCCACGCTGCAACGGGGCAGGCTCCAATCCTCGACAAAGACCAACAACTCGCGGCGCAAACCTTTTGGGACAACCGCGATTTCGACTGGTATAAAGCCAATATTCCCTTCTTTGAGTGCCCGGATGCCGACATCGTCACGACCTACTATTACCGCTGGGAACTCATCACCAAGCACCTGACTTATGGCTCGCCGAACAGCGGCTACAGCTTTACCGAGTTCATAGACCGGCCCAATTGGAGCGGCGCTTACGGCGCGATTAGCTGTCCGGCGGGGCACCAATTTTACGAGGTGCGCTGGCTGCGCGATGCCACTTATGCCCGCGATTATGCGCGCTACTGGTTCCGCACGCCCGGAGCGCAGCCGCGCAACTATGGCACCTGGATTTCCGACGGCATCTGGGCCGCGAATTTAGTGCATCCCGACGAGGCGCTGGTGAAAAACCTGCTGCCGGACATGAAAAAGAACTACGAAGGCTGGGAAAAGCGCCAATTCGTGCCCGAAGCCGGGTTATTCTGGCAAAACGGCCACGATGACGGCATGGAATTCAACATCAACAGCCGCCAAACGATGGATATTTTGCGCGGCGCGCCCGGCTATCGTCCCGGTTTCAACGCTTATATGTGGGCCGATGCTCTGGCTATTGCCCACGTTGCGCGTCTGGCGGGCGACGCAGAAGCCGCGCGGCTATATGAAAGCAAAGCAGCATCGCTGAAAAACAACCTGCAAAAGCTGCTCTGGGACCCGAAGCGGGAGTTCTTTTTCCCGATGTCGCACCGCGAAGAAAAGGACAAAGACGGCAACGTCGTCCAGAAAGGCACCCTCACTTATCAAACCGGAAAATATGCCGGCGACCCGCACGGGCGCGAAGAACACGGCTACATTCCATGGCAGTTCAATTTACCGGACGCGGGCTACGAATCGGCGTGGAAGTTTCTGATGGATCCGAACTATTTCTACGCCCCGTTTGGCCCGACGAGCGTGGAGCGCAACGACCCGCAGTTTTTGCTGGCCAAAGGTTGCTGCTGGTGGAGCGGCCAATCGTGGCCTTACGCCACCTCGCAAACGCTTAAGGCGCTGGCGAACCTGCTGCAAAACTATCAACAGGGCGTCGTCACGCGCGCCGATTATTTGAAGCTGCTGCACATCTTCGCGATTTCGCATCGCAAAAACGGTCAGCCGTATCTCGCCGAGGCGCTCAACCCCGACACCGGCTCATTCGAGTTTCACGACGCTTACAATCACAGCGAGCATTATTTTCACAGCAGCTTCAACGACTTAGTTATTACGGGCTTGGCCGGATTAAAGCCGCGCGCCGACGACGTGTTGGAAATTGATCCTTTAGCGCCTGCGGAGTGGTCGTGGTTTGCTTTAGATGATGTGCCTTATCGCGGCCATCGCCTCAGCATCGTCTGGGACAAAGACGGCAGGCGTTACGGCAAAGGCGCGGGCCTAATCGTGCTGGCCGACGGCAAGAAAATCGCCTCGCGCAAGACTTTAGGCAAGCTCATCGCGAAACTTTCTGCTTTGCCTCAGCAAAACGCGAATATGGTTCGGATCAACTACGCCGTCAACAACGACGGCGATTATTTTTCGCGTCTTACGGCCTCGTTCACCGGCCCGAAAACGCCGCTCAACAAAGTCAACGACGGCAACACTTGGTATGCGCTCAATCCGCCGAACCGTTGGACGACGAGCGGTTCGCCGAACCCAAGCGATTGGCTGGAAGTGGATTTCGGCACGCCGCGCCGCATTGATAGCGTGAAACTGGCGTTTCTCGACGACGGCAAAGAAATCGTCGCGCCACAAAGCTACGAATTGGAGTGGTTCGACGGCACAACATGGCAGCCGATTCCGGGACAGCAACGCACGCCGACGCAGCCGATAGGCCATCGTTTTAATGTCGCGCAGTTTGCGCCGCGCGAGGTCACCAAACTGCGCGCTGTTTTCACGCACGCGCCGGGCGGCTTTACCGGCCTATCGGAAATCGAGGCGTGGGGCGACGGCGCCTTGCCTTACAGCCCGCCCGCGCCGCCGCCCGGCAACATCGCTTTCAAATCCGGCAGCGCGGCATTCCCGAAAGCGACGGCTTCGTTTCATGACATCTACGGCGGCGTGCCGCAGAGCGCGATTGATGGGAAAATCAATTTCTTGCCGAACCCTGTGAACCGCTGGACAAGTTACGGCTCGCCCAACGCGACCGACTGGCTGGAAGTGGATTTCGGAGCGCCCAAAGACGTGTCGCGCGCCGAGCTTTACATCTACGACGACCGGGGCGGCGTGCAGCCACCCGAAAGTTACAACGTGCAAGTCTTCGTCGAGGGCGAGTGGCGCGATGCCGCCAACCAGATAAAGACGCCCACCACGCCGACCGGCAGCGCGCAAAACAGCGTGCGCTTCGATAAAGTTGTCACCACCAAGCTGCGCGTAGTTTTCACGCACAAAGGCCAATCCCGCAGCGGCGTGACCGAATTGGAAATCTGGAAGGACTAAGAGTCTGCATTCACCTTACGCGGTGGAAGCATTTGTAGGCGGGCCAACCAAAGAAGCGTTGTCATTCTGAGCGGAGTTTGCGAGTGGAACGAGCTAACGCAGTCGAAGAATCTTGTCTTGGTGGAGCGACTTGAAAGATTCTTCGACTGCGCTCTGTTCGTACCTCACTCCGCTCCGCTCAGAATGACAACTCCTACTTCTTGGAGTAACCAAAATGTCCTTTATTTGGGAATTCTAAGGCCGTTTGATAGGAATTTCGAGAGCTATGATTTCATCGCATATTTTGTCCTTGAGCAGGAGCGGCGCTCAGGCTTGCGCTCAGGCATCGCTGCTCGTTTTGTTACTCGCTATGACCCGCACTTTAGCCGCCGCGCCCATCGTCAACGCCGTCCCGTATGCTGCCAAACCGCTTCCTCTTTCCGCCGTGCGCCTGACAGGTGGGCCTCTCAAACGCGCCCAGGATGTTGACGCCGCGTATTTGCTTTCGCTCGAACCCGACCGCATGATGGCGTATTTTCGTCAGCAGGCCGGTCTGCTTCCTAAAGCCAAAGGCTATGACGGCTGGGACGGCGACGGCAAGAATCTGACTGGCCACATCGCCGGGCATTACTTGTCGGCGGTAAGCCTGATGTTCGCGGCGACCGGCGATGCGCGCTTCAAAGAGCGCGCCGATATTCTGGTGCGCGAGATGAAGGAAGTGCAGGACAAAAACGGCGATGGTTATTTGGGCGCACTGGCCGGAGGTCGTGAAAAGTTCGCTGAAGTCGCGCGCGGCGATATTCGTTCGGGCGGCTTCGATTTAAACGGCTTGTGGTCGCCGTGGTATGTGCTGCACAAAATCTACGCCGGCTTGCGCGACGCGTATCGCTTTGCCGGCAACCGCGACGCACTGGAAACCGAAATCAAATTCGCGCAATGGGCCGAAGGCATTTTGTCGCACCTCGACGAGGCGCAAACTCAGAAGATGCTCAACACCGAATTCGGCGGCATGAACGAAGTTTTTGCCGATCTCTACGCCGACACCGGCGATGCGCGCTGGCTGAACCTTTCGCGTCGTTTCGAGCATCATGCGGTGCTTGATGCGCTCAAGAAGCACGAAGACAAACTGGCCGGATTGCACGGTAATACGCAGGTGCCCAAGCTGATCGGTTCGCTGGCTCGCTATGTTTATAGCGGCGAAACCACCGATGGCGAGGCCGCGAAATTTTTCTGGGAGCGCGTGGCGAATCATCACAGCTTCGCTACGGGCGGACACGGCAAGGACGAGTATTTCGGCCCGCCCGACGAACTCAGTGAGCGTTTAGACGGACGCACGGCGGAATCGTGCAACGTCTATAATATGCTCAAAATGACGCGCACGCTGTTCGCGTTGAGTCCCGATATTCGCTACGCCGAATTTGAAGAACGCGCCTTGTTCAACCACGTTTTGGCCTCGCTTGACCCCGACAGCGGAAGCACTTGTTACATGGTGCCGGTCGGGCGCGGCGTGCGCCACGAATATCAGGATATGCAGCATAATTTCACTTGTTGCGTGGGCAGCGGCATGGAAAGTCACGCGCTGCATGGCGACGGCATTTACTACGAGGCGCCGGGCCGTTTGTGGGTGAATTTATTTGCGCCTTCGACCTTAAATTGGCAGTCGCAGGGCGCCCATATCACGACGGAAACCGATTTCCCCGAAGGGCAAAACGCGGTGCTGAAAATCGAATTGGCCGCGCCGAAAAAGCTCACTCTTTCGCTCCGCCGTCCGTCGTGGGCTGGAAACGGCTTTACCGTTCAAGTCAATGGAAAAGCGGTCAAGAATCTTCTGCCTCCCGGCTCCTATATAGAATTGAATCGCACCTGGCGAAGCGGCGACCGCATCGCGCTGACGCTGCCCAAAGCGTTGCATCTCGAAGCCGTGCCGGACAATCCGCAGCGCGCGGCGATTTTGTGGGGGCCGCTGGTTTTGGCCGGCGACCTGGGGCCGGACAGCGACGACGTGCAGCAAAAAATCCATGAGCAGATTCCGGTTTTGGTCGCGGCCAATCGCGCGCCGGGCGAATGGCTGCAACCTGTGCCGGGCCGTGCGGGCGAGTTTCACAGCGTGGGCGTGGGGCGCGAGCGTGATGTGGATTTGGTGCCGTTTTATCGTCTGCACCGGCGCACCTATGAGGTTTATTGGGACTTGTTTACGCCTGAAGGCTGGAAACTTGAATCCGCGAAAATCGCCGCCGCGCGCGAACGCCAGCGCCAACTCGAAGCGGCGACGGTCGGCTTCGCGCAGCCCGGCGAAATGCAGCCGGAGCGCAATTTCAACCAGCAGGGCGAAGAAAGCGAACCGGTGCGCGTGGCGGGTCGGGCCGGACGGCGCGGCAAAAAGTGGTTCTCCTTCGATATGCCGGTGGACGCAGGGCAACCAATGAAATTGGTGGTGACTTACAACAGCGACGAGTGGCGCACTCGCACCTTTGACATTCTGCTCGATGGTCAACACCTCGCTTCGCAAAAAGTGGAGCGGCAGCTTCCAGGGCGATTTTACGATGTGGAATACGACATTCCCACCCTGCGCGTGCAAGGCAAGCAAAAAGTGACGGTGCGCTTTGAGGCGACCGACGGTGGCGAAATCGCGGCCATTTTCGGCATCCGTATTGTAAGGGCACAACTGACACCGATAACGCAAATTACTCCGCCGGAAAAAGAGTTCTTCAGCAAGAAACTGGACTACGAAGGGATTGTCATCAAAGCGCACGAAGCCGTGGATGACCAAGCGCTTTTGGAGGCTTACCGCCGCCTGGACATGATGCTGCGCCATTTGCCAATCGTGCGCGCGAATCTAAAGCAGGCCGGTGCCGAGCTGCACATCATCGGACGAAATCAAGTCACGTCCGATCTGCCCGAACATCAACATCTCAAAGGCAAAAAAATCTATGACGGCAAACTCACCGTAGATGAACGCACGCGTGGTTTAGGCGGGCTGCTCACCTCGTGCGGCGAAGAAAACCTGCTGCACTTGCCGGAAGATCGCTATAAAGGCCGCGATATTTGTGTTCACGAGTTCGCTCATAACGTGCAGGACAAAGGAATGTCTGAGGCAGTGCGTGCCAAAGTTCGCGCGCAGTATCGCAGCTCGCTCGACAAAGGTTTGTGGAAAGGCTCTTACGCTGCTTCTAATGAAAGCGAGTTTTTCGCAGAACTGACCATGTGGTATTTCGGCACGCACGGCGATTTAAATATGACCGGCCCCAAACCCGCCGACGGCCCGGACGGACTGCGCGCTTATGACCCGGAAGCCTATCAATTGTTAGATGACTTTTATTCGGGCCGTATTCCCGTTGCTCTCGCCGGCGCAGAGCAGCCTTAAAAACGAAGCGGGCCTCAGAAGAAAACCATGAAAACCGAGGCCGGTCGTGGTGCGCTATGCGTATTCGAGGAAATGTTGTCGTAGATGGCGCATAGCGCGGCATTTGCAGAAAACGAATGGAAAAACGCGGCGCCGTGGAACGCGCCAAGCAGGACGGTTTTAGCGCCCGGAGAAAGCCGCACTTATGGCTTGAAATTTTTGATGGCGCCGGCCATCCGCGAAATAGAAAGCACCTTAGGGGCGGCGCGCCGTCTGGTGGCTGTCGGCATTCCCGGCTACGCTTTGCCTCAGGATATCGAAGGCAATCTGTTTTTGCGCTACGCCGCACGCGCGCAATCGTTTGCGATTGAGCCGACAGCCGCACTGAGTTTTGGCATTAGCTTTGGCCCTGTTACCAAAGAAGCCGATGGCAGCCTGACGCAAAGTTACCGGCACATCGAATTTGGTGGCGGAACGTGGCTGCTTGATCCGAATACTTTGCGCGCCATTGGCAAAGTGCAAAAGCAAAACACGCCGCCGGAACTCGGCAAAATCGAAGGCAAATTTGAAGGCTTAAAAGTAAAAACAGTGGGCGATCCCGGCGTAAGCGCCAAACCCGGCCAGCGCTACATTTTGCGCTGGGAAACTCTCGACGCCAATCGCGACCAACCGCGTAAAGGTGCCTTGCCAGAGCCTTCAATGCTGCGTTTATACGCGGTCAAAACCGAACCGAAATAGCGTTACTCCACTTTCAGTTTTTCATCGGCATCGGGCGCGATGGTGAGTCGGTATTTTTGGCCGTTTACATCGGCGGCTACTTCGATGCGTTCCTCGTTTTGTGAAAGCGAAAGACCTGAAGCAAAAGTGTTGTTTTCGGGTTTATCGAGGTGAATCAGCCAGCCCGCAACGGCCTGAGTGCCTTTGATGCGCTGCATAAGCATCGGCACGCGGTCTGTTGTGTTTTTGCCGACGCCAGTGCCCGCGATTAGCTGGCCCATGGGCGCCGCCGTCGTGTTGATTCTCACATTCAAATTGTCGGCGATAATCGGCGGCACGGTGAGGATTTTTGTGGCGTCCTGAAAATGTTGATAGCCCGGTTTGTTTGGTAAATTTACCGGCTCGCCGTTGGGTGGCGTCTCCCATTTTCCGGCGTTGTGATAAGCGAAATCGAAGGTGTGTTCCTTGTCCGCTTTCGCTATGTCCAAAATTAAAATTGTGTCTTCGCCAAACAAGGCCACAGCGCGGCGATAAACCACGCCTTCGTAGATATTTCCGGCCTCGGCAAGGGCGGCGCTCAGGCCGGGACGCGAAAGAAACGCCAGAGATTTGCCTTCGGCAGGTTTTTGGTTTTCTTCGTCTACGACCAACGTGTTGTGCGCCAAAGTGGATTTATACCATTCGTTTTGAATCGGCACGCCATAAGCCGCCGTGCCGGGGTCAACGCCCAAAATTTGGCCGCGCGAATAGAGGACAAAATTCAATTTATCGGGATGCCCGTGACCGCCACCATGCGGGCCATATTTGAGGCAGAGCCATGTCGCGTTTTCGCCAGTGGAATTGCGTAAAATGGCATAGCCAGTAGCGGCATAATTTTTTGCAGCGCTGCTTTCAACTGGGGCTTCGGGCAGTGGTTTGGCGCCGAGCAAAAGCGCTTCAAGTGAGTCGCGTTTGCCATATTTCAACACTTCGGCAAAACGCGGGTCGCCGTAGCGTTCAAAGGCAGTTTCGTAAAGCGCTTGCTGCGGTTTCACATCCACCGTGCCCGAATCGTTGAAGGCAGGCAGCAGTAAATTGGGCATGGCAAAATTGAGCGGGCCTTCAAATAAATCTTTGTAGCTACGTCCGTTTGGTGCCTTGTATTCGTAAAGTCCAAGACCGCAACGCGCACCCGCTTCAGCGAGCGGCAGCGTGGCGTTCATGGTGTAAAAATGATAGCCCCACGCGCCTTCATACCATTGCCCATCGGCACTGATGCCTTTTTCGATTTGCTTTTTAAAACCAACTTCGCCGTTGATCGCTTCGGCCACTAAAGCGGCATCGTCTAACAGCAAACCAACCAATCCCACAGCAGAATTTTTCCAGCATTGGATATTGTGAATACTCATCTTATGCTGGCGAATGACTTGGGCGATGGGGCGAAATAAATCGTTGCCGATGTGCGTTTTGTCGGCCTCGGAAAGCGTGTCCCAAATCAGGTCGGCACCTTGCGCGACAGGGATTGTCCACGTAGATTCATCCAGCGTTTGCGGGCCGATTTTGCCGCCGCCGACATTCGGTTTGCCGTTGATGTCGTGCAGCGGATACGACTCGTATTTATCGGCATAAGCCAGCAAAAGTTCGCGCGCTTTGGCGGCATATTTTTTATCGCCGCTCAAGCGATACGCGAGGCCGAGATTCTTCATATCGCGCGAATAAGCGTCGTGAATGGTCGAAAGGTAAACATCGTCGTAAGGATAGCCGCTGTAAATCGTGCCGCAGACATCGCATTTGTGCTGCGTCGGTGAAATTGCTTTTAAGCGATTACCATCTTTTTTGCAGGCATACCAGTGATACCATTGCCCGCCGCGCGACGGCAGATTAAGCGGCTTGGCAAGCGCCGCATCAGCGTCTTTCAGCAGAGTTTCGTAACGCGCCTTCAATTGCGGCTCCTTCAAGCGCGCTTTGATGCCCCCTAATTCGCCATCCGATAATAGCAAACGCGGATGGGGCGGCAAATTGAGTGGTGGCGTGACAGTGGCTTCGATTTGTTTCATGGAATTGGCATCACCCGCGATGAAAACGCGAATTGGTTGCCCCAAAATCTGCAAAGGTCGTGTGTTTTGTGCCTCAAAGGGCAGCGCGATTTCGTGGTTGTGGCGCGCGCCTGCATCCAATGGAATTTGCTGCCCGTCCACATCCAAAGTCAAAGGCGCGTTTGAGTTGTTAGCGACTTCGATTTGCGCTTTCCAAATTCCATTTACGATTTGTGACGAGATGATTTTGGCGTCGAATTTTTTAGGCGCCAACGTGATTTGATCTAAATCGAGCGTCACTTTATCCGTCGAAGCCTCAGTGCGAAAAATGATTTGCTTGCTGGTTAAATCGGGTTTTTCGCCCCACGACAAAAACGGCGTGCCCAAATCTACAATGGCGCGATGCCACTGGTTATCGGCCTCGCGTTGCGGCGCGACATTCCACACGGCTTGCATTCCGCCCGCAAGAGGCGCGGCGACGATTTTTATCATCAAATTGCTGCTGCCGGTGCCGGAAAAGCGATACCAGAAACTCAGTTCGCCGCCTTTGGAAAAATCGGGCGCGTTTTGCAAATTTACGCTTGGCCCGGCGCTGCCAGCAGGCAAAGAAAAGCGCACGGCGTTTTTACCAACTTGCGCTTCCTGCACCAAAACCGCGCCTTTGCTCCAACCATCAGGAGATTCGGCATCGTGCAACACGGTTTGCGCAAAAACAGGCAAAGAAACCAACAACGGCGCGGCAAATAACGTCCATATCACGCGGGAATTCATGAAATTCATAGACAAACAGCAACTCTTAATGCGTCAGTGGACTCCCAAGAATTAGTTCCCAAAGTCGCTTTCTGCGACTTAACCTCCATCCCGTTTCCCCAAAAGGAGAGGCTGGATGGGGGTTATTCTGACTGTTTTAAACAGCTTCTTGCAATTCAATATAGCCTGTGGGTAATACTATGGTTGCATCTTGCCGAGCGTGAGATGAATGCTGGATTCGAGTGACGCGCCGCCACTTTTACCTTAATGGATTCAACTCTTAGGGAGCATCTGAACAGTTACGTTCCGCCTGCCATTTTGCGTTTCGCGATGGCGGATTGCACACCGCGCGCAATGCCTGCCGCCGAATCCTCGGCGGCAGCAATTCTTTTTGCCGATATCTCTGGTTTTACGCCGCTTGCTGAATCGCTCGCACAGCGCGGCCCAGCGGGCGCCGAGGCCTTAACGCAACTTCTCAACGATTATTTGGGCCAACTGGTCGAATTGATTCATTCGCAGGGTGGCGAAGTTTTGAGTTTTGCCGGAGATGCTTTGTTAGCGATGTGGTCTGATTCGGTCTGCGGCGAAAATCTTTCGCTTTTGACACAACGTGCGGCCTACTGCGCTTTGACGATTCAAAAGCAATTCAACAATTACGAGCCGACAGAAAGCCTTCAATTGCAGCTGCGATTAGGTATCAGTGCCGGCGAGGTGACGCTGTTGCTTGTGGGCGGTATAGAGGGCTGCTGGCAATTTGAATTAGTCGGTGAACCGTTGTCGCAAATATATATTGCGCAAGGTTTGGCAAAGCCCGGTGAGGTCGTGTTGGATGATGCAGCGTGGCACCATCTGGGAGCATATTTAACTTCAGCGGCGCAAAGCGAAGCATTGGATATTGGTTATCGCCACTTGCAAGATATTCCGGCCCCGCCAAAGCCGCCTGCGATTTCGCAAACTTTTGATGCAACGCCTGAAATAGCTTCTTTAGTGCGCGGCTATGTGCCTCAGGCGGTCTTGTTTCGCCTTGAGGCAGGCCAAACCAATTGGATAGCCGAATTGCGCCGCGTCACGGTTTTGTTTGTCAACGTCAAAGGATTGGATTACAACGTGCCGACGATTCTCGATCAAGTGCAACAAGCCGTTTGTGCCATGCAGACCACGCTGGCGCATTTTGAAGGCAGCATTCGTCAATTGATCGTGGACAATAGCGATACGGTTCTCATTGCGGCGTTCGGCTTGCCGCCACGCACTCACGAAGACGACGCTGTCCGCGCCGTGCAGACCGCTGTAGAGATACAAGACCAATTGAAATCGCAAGGCTTGCTTTGCTCGATTGGCATCACAACAGGCCGTGCCTTTTGCGGGCCTGTCGGCAATGACCGGCGCCGCGAATATGCGATGGTGGGCAGCATTGTCAATTTGGCCGCGCGTTTGATGCAGGTTTTTCCTGACCAGATTTTATGTGATGCTCCCACTTATCAAGCGGCCAAATCGCGCTTGCAATTTGAGGCTTTGCCACCTGTCAAAGTCAAAGGCAAAGCCGAACTGGTGCCGATTTTTCTGCCGCGCCGCGAAAGCGTGCAACCGCAGGTTGTAATTGCAGCCGAGCAAAATTCCATGCTGGGGCGCCACGCCGAGCGAAAAGAATTAACAGAGCGTTTGGATGCGTTGAACGAGGGAATGGGCGGCGTGGTGGTGATTGAAGGCGATCCCGGCATAGGCAAATCGCGCTTAGTGGCCGACCTGCTTGTTCAAATCAAAAACAAAAACTGCGCGACTTTAATCGGTGCCGGAGATGCCATCGAACCTTTCACGCCCTATCTGGCATGGCGCCCGATTTTCGCTCGGATTTTAGGCGTGGATTCACTCACCGAATTGCAAGCGCGCCGGACGCAAGTTTTGAATTTATTTGAGAATGAACCGAAATTAGCGACACCCGAAATCTTGCGGTTAGTGCCGTTATTAAATAGTGTTTTGCCTTTGGATTTTCCTGAAAACGATCTCACCAAAGAAATGGGCGGGCAGGTGCGCGCCGATAACACGCGCAACTTGCTGGGGCGTCTTTTGCAGGTATTCGCCTCAAAAAAGCCAACGGTTTTAATTATCGAAGACGCACATTGGCTCGATTCCGCCTCGTGGGTGCTGGCGCTTATCGCTCATAACCGAGTGAAGCCCTTGCTGATAGTTATTGCCACGCGTCCGCTTGCAGAGCCGATTCCGGGCGAATACAAGCAGCTTTTACAAGCGCCGGGCGCCGAATTATTAAAGTTGGAAGCGCTGCCTGCCGACAATATGTTAGACCTCGTTTGCCAGCGATTAGGCGTCACCACGCTGGCGCAATCGGTAGCCGATTTAATTCAAAACAAAGGTCAGGGAAACCCCTTTTTCAGCGAAGAATTAGCTTATTCGTTGCGCGAAGCGGGCACGATTGTCATTAAAGACGGTGAATGTCGCGTGGCGCCGGAAGTCAATCTTGATACCATCACATTGCCCGACAATGTTCAGGGCGTGATCACCAGCCGTATAGACCGCTTGGCGCCGTCACAGCAATTGCTTTTGAAAACGGCCAGCGTGATTGGCCGTGTCTTTCCTTACAAAGTGCTGCGCGATATTTACCCCGGCAAAACCGATATTTCACAACTGCCAGATTATTTGGAAGGCCTTGAACGGTTGGATATTACGCCCAAAGACACACCAGAGCCGAATTTAGCGCATATTTTCAAGCACGTTATCACGCAGGACGTGAGCTACAATTTGATGCTTTTTTCGCAAAGGCGCGAATTGCACCAAACCGTGGCGCGCTGGTATGAGGAAACATACGACGAAGATTTGTCTTCGTATTTTCCGTTGCTGGCCCATCACTGGGGCCGTGCTGAGGTGCGGGCCAAAACCATCGAATATTGCGAAAAAGCGGGCAAACAAGCCTTGCGCAATGCCGCTTATCAGGAAGCAGTCGGCTTTTTTGAGCAAGCGTTGGCGCTGGGTGCCCTCGAAATTCCAGCCTCTGCGAAAACCAAGGAAAACTCCTTGCGGCGCGCCCGGTGGGAACGACAACTCGCGGAAGCGTTAATCGGCGTGGGGCGCCTTTTGGAATGCCGGGCGCATCTCGAACAAGCGGCGCTTTTGCTACACGATGCCGTCCCCGACACGCCCAAGCGGCTTGCTTTAGCCTTGACCTCACAAATTCTGCAAGTGGCAAACCACCGTATGCGACCTGCATTGCAAGCGACAAACACCGACGACAAGCACCGCTTTCTTGAAGCCGCGCGCGTCTATGAGCGCTTGGCGCAAAGCTATTTCCATGACAACCAAGTGGCGCGTTCGCTTTATTGCAGCCTGCATTCGCTCAATTTGGCGGAAGTCGGTGGCCCTTCGCCTGAACTGGCACGCGCCTGTGCCAGTGCCAGCATTACCACTGGCCTCGTGCCTTTGCGGCGTTTGTCCGATTATTATGACCGGCGCGCCATCGAAATCGCCCATTCAACCGGTGAACTACGCGCCACAGCGTGGGTTATCAACCTTTCGGGCTTATGTAGCATGAATATCGGGGCTTTAAATCAAGCGCGCCGCTTAATGGAGCAGTCCGTCGTTATGGCCGAAGAATTGGGAGATCGCCGTCAAACGATAGAATCTCTGGCTCTTCTCACTTTAAACAACTATTACGCGGGCCGCTTCGCCGAGGCCAATCAGCAAGCTTTTCAGCTTTACGAGGCCGCGCTGCGAAACGGAGATATTCAAGGTCAGGTGTGGGGATTTTGTTTTCAGTCCATCAACTTGTTAATCATGGATAAAGTCGAACAGGCCGCTATGCTTATGGAAGCGGCGGAAATAATGCTGAAGGAAAATGTGGGCGCCAGTTTGGGCACGCAGGAGCGCATGGAGGTTTACGGCGCGTTGGCCTTGGTGCGCTTGCGTCAGGGCGATTTGCAAGGTGCGCGACAAGCCGCCGACGAATTGTTGCCCATCCTGATGAAACCACCTACCACAGCCGCGATATTTTACAGTTACATCAATGCGGCAGAGGTCTATTTTAGGTTGTGCGCCAACCCGCAAGGCAAATTCACGAACGATAAGGTCTTAAGGAAGCAAGCCGTGCGCTCATGCGCCGCATTGCGCAAATTCGCGCGCGTTTTTCCTTTGGGGCAAGCGCGCGCTTTCCTTGCTCAAGGCGAGTTGGCGTGGCTCAAAGGAAAACCCCGCACAGCCTTTGGGATGTGGCACAAGGCCTTGTTGGCCGCAGAACGCCTTGAAATGCCTTACGAACAAGCCTGCGCGCACTATAAAATCGGAAACCACTTGCCAAACGCCGCTCCGTCACGTTTGATGCATTTGCAAAAGGCCAGCACCCTTTTTAAAGAATTAAACACTATTTATAATCCCAATCAAGCGCAAGAAGTTTTGCATATAATGGCGTAGCCCTTTCGTAGCGTTTAATTTTGCCGTTTGCTATTCTTCCATCCTCACAAAATTCTTAGTTACCCAAAGTATTGCGGCGCGTCAAAGCGCGCGAATCGGCTTTGATTTATTGAAAAATATGCAACAGAATATTCTGGCCGTCCGCCAGTTGCCGCCTTCGGGATTGCGCCGTTTTATCATTGGTTGGGTTGCCGTTTTGGTCGCGGGTTTTGTCTTATTGGGCAGCGGATTATCGTTTTCCATTGGTCGTTTGCACGCCCAAACCGAGAAAATCTACAAAGACAGCCAAAGTTTACAGGTCAATCATCAATTGGAAGCCGACGCGCTCGCTGCCGAGCGGTTGGCGCTGCTTGACAAAAATCAAAACGACACGCGCCGCCTTGCGCAGCGCAACGAGGTCATTGCCGACGGCCAAAAAACCCTGCTGATATTGAATGATCTGTCGCAAGATGCCATCGAACGCCCGATGGCTGCTGAAATCGCGCGGCGTTTCGAGGCGCTCACGAGCGGGCTGCAAAATCCGGCCACACACGAAGCACAGCAACAATTATTGCTGGATGATTTATTGAAAACTTTGGGCAAGCATCGCACTTTGCAACGCCAGCAAATGGCGCAAACCAAAGAGGCCAGTGCGCGCTTGGATCGCCTGACAGATAATTGGGTCATCGCCCTTTTGCTGATCTCGTCGCTAATTTTACTCATGGGCGTGGCCGAGTTGTGGCAGCGCATTTTCAAGCCAGCGCTCGAATTGGAAACAGCCGCCCGCGCCTTTGGCGGTGGCAATTTAAAAGCGCGCGCCATAGTGCGTCGGCCCGATGAAATGGGACGCTTGAATGAAACCTTCAACGCGATGGCACAAGCTTTAAGCGACCGCGAAAAAGAGCGCTTGCATTTTGTGGCGACCGTGGCGCACGACTTGAAAAATCCGCTTGTCGTCATCTGCGGCGCGGCGCATTTGCTGGAAAATAAATCGGAGGTTTTGCCGCCCGAAGAACGCCTGCGCTGGACAAAAAGCATCGCGCGCAACGCGCATCAGATGGAAAACCTCATCGGCGATTTAACTGACAGCGTGCAAAACGAAACCGGCCAGTTGAATCTGCATTGTGCCCCTTTCGACTTGGCTGTTCTCACGCGCGAAGTGATGCAAGACCAAGCTGCCAGCGTGCAAACGCACGCGTTGCGCTGGACTGCCGAAAACCGATGTTTAATCAACGCCGATAAGCGCCGCATCGAGCGCGTTTTGATGAATCTGGTCTCCAACGCCATCAAATACAGCCCGGCGGGCCGCGAAGTGTGGGTGAGCGTGACGACGACGAATAATCATGCCCTTCTCGAAGTGCGCGACGAAGGCGCCGGCATCGCGCCGGACGAGTTGAAAACCTTATTTCGTCCCTTCGCGCGCCTCGAACGCACCAAAAGCATGGCCCAAGGCACCGGACTGGGCCTGTCGTCGGTCAAAAAGATCGTCGAAGCGCATGGCGGCACCATCGAAGTCGAAAGCCAAGTCGAAAAAGGCACCACCGTGCGCGTTAAACTGCCGTTAGCTGCCAAAGAATAAATGAAATGCCCCCACTTTTTGAAGACCGCAATTCTGCTTCTCGTGCCGCTTGCCTTGTTCACTTACATTGCCCATCTTAATTCGTGGCGATCCAAGGTAATTAATATAGGAGTGAGTCCCGATGCGATGAAGTTCTCCTCCGATGGCCGCTATTTGCTGGTGACCAGCGACAATTGGGATTGCCGTTTTTCGCCCTCCCCCTGTTTTGTGACGTCATCCGATACCAAGGCGTGGGACATCAAAACACTTCAAGCAAGCGGCACCCTGCCTCTTGAAACTGGCGAAAGTGGGCAAAAGAGTGACCCAAAAGTGGATAATCTACCTTTGTCGCCACTGGAACAACTCTACCAACGATTTTTTGTTGTTCTGCCTGACAACAAAACTGTCGTGGTCGAAGAAATTTCCTTAGGTCTGGATGACTTTGGCTATCACAAGATTGAATTTTGGGATTTGGTTACGAGAAAGCGCCGGTTCGCCTTAAATGTTCAAGACTACTTTCGGCAGCCTTTTAGCGCGTCGCGAACTGGTTTATGCGTTCTCTGGAACACGAAGGGCGCAATAGAAATTTGGAATTATTTTACGGGAAAGAGGGCAATGATAATCAACGGTGGACATTTCAGCGATCCTATCATTTCACCTGATGGGTCAACGGCACGGTCATTCAGTTCTCTGAAAACCAATCAAATTCAGTGCTTTCCAAGGTTGGGCAGCACAAGCACGGCACGCTGCCGCGATATTGGTGGTGCCATTGCAGCGTAGCAGCCCGATGGCCGTATTGCGCATGGCAGCCAAAACTTGCGGCAGGTGCCCGCTTCGCACACGAGAGCGATCTTCATCCCATGTAACGTCTCTTACCCAGTGCAAGCCATGTAACGTCTCTTACCCAGTGCAAGCCATTCTCAATTTGCCAGTGGGAGCGCACCATTTTTAGTAAAGTCGCTGCATCTGCTTGCTTCTGGCTCAAACTGGTAATGCCGTAGACCGTTTCGCGTCGCACTCGTCCACTTTTCTTGCAGCGCGTTTCGCGTTGCAGTGAAAACACTTGGCAGCGCCCTGGCCAAACGAACCAAGTCAAATCCGCTGGCACACTCAGCACACAGAGTTGGCGCACTTCGATGCGACCATGCCCAACTTCACGGGTGGCGGCAAAGCGCAACGGAGGCCAAATACTCTCATCACCTACAGCTCGCACACGTTGCTTGGTTAAGCTGCTCTGCGCAATTGAGTCATTTGCCCCTCTGTTATTCGAACCTGTTTCCTTTGTTCCCTTGCGGGCACGCTCCAATAATCGCTGAATATCCGCACGCAAAGTCGGTTGGTTGCCTTTTACGGGCATTATATAGTGCCCTTTTTATCGATGATTGTTTGTGCCACCTCACGTTGCGTCAACAGAGCATCTACGGTGACAACACGCCCTTCCAGCACCAAACTTCGCAGAACTTCCTGCACAGCAGTTATCTCGTTGCTCTTATCCTCAACGGCCTGCTGGTGCAGCGTCAATCCCAAAGCCGGACTCAACGCTGCTAACAAATGGGTGCCCGGCGCTCCTTGGCGCGCACTGCCACGCAATGTCTTGCCATCAATGGCGACTACGTTTGTCGTGGCGTTTGTCGTGGCGTTTGTCGTGGCATTGGCCGCCAATACCTCCTGTGCCCACTGGCCCAACGTGGCTTCTAAGGCCTGATGATCCAAGTGGGTCAAGACCGTGTGTAGCGTGCCAACGCAGGGTGTCTTGCCGTTTTTGAAGCCCAGTGACTTGGCTAACTCGACTTCATAATGTTGACCCCACTCGGCCATCGCACCATAGCTGCGATAGCCGCACAGCGTGGCGGCACAGACCAAAGCCAGAATGGCAGGTAAAGGATGGCGCTTGCCCTCAGCACGCCGAAAATCCGGCACTGCGCCTAACACTTCAATCAGTGGTTTCACGTTTTCGTTCATCACGAACCGAAGTCTACTCTCCTATTCTGGAGAACTGAATGACCCTGGTGAATGGGCGTAGCCTCTTGCGGCGGCGCCACGTTAGCCTCGACCAGAACGGCTTTGCCCGCACTCTGGAAGATGCTGTCGCCGACGCGCTGGATGCCGCGCTCGATTTCATGGAGCGATTGGTCTTGGCGACGCGCCAGCCCATCGGCGATCCCGAAGCCGCCATCAAGCGGCTGGGACGCTATTGGAACCTGACCGAAGCCACGCAGCAGCAAGTGCAAACTGCGCTGCTGCGCGAGCGAGAAGGTCAGCAGGACTCGCTTTACGGTTTGGTAAACGCCGTCACATTCGTGGCGCAAAGCCTGCCGGACGACGACCGCTATCACCTCGAAGTGCTGGCCGGGCAACTGGCCGAGCGCGGCATTCACGCCGCCCCGCGCGGCACGCTGGCCGAAGCGATTGACGATCCGCTGGCCGACGAAAGCGAGGTGATAGACGATGCCCAAAACGGAAGTCCCCAAAACGGAAGTCTCCAAAACGGAGACGCCACTTTCGCCGCCCTGTCTTTGTGAGGAATGTCAGGTGGCGCTATGCGACTGGCTGCGGGCTTATGAAAGGCAGCAGGAAAGCACAGCGCTTGCCAGAAAGGGACGCAATCCCTTTTTGGCGCGGGCGCTGTGGCATCACGCCGCAACGCATCTGCGTCACATCCGGCGATTGATGGCGAAAGGAGGTGCTACACCATGAAGATCAGCGCGACGCGATTGAAGATGTATCTGACGTGTCCCCGGCAATTCAAATACGCCTACCTTGACGAATTGCCCAGGACTATGACAGGTGCGTTGGCTTTCGGGCAAACGATTCACCGCACGTTGCACGAGATTCATCTCAGCAGCGCCGAAAGTGAATCGCCGATGGCAGTGGATAGCGCGTTTGCGGTGTTTGACCGCCTCTGGCGTGAGACGCTGCAACGCGACAAGCCAGTTTTCAAAACGGCGGAGGAATCCGAAGCCTATTGGAACTTGGCCGACGACATTTTACGCCGCTATGTGACCGCGCAGTTAGCCAAACCAAGAGACGCTCCGGCACCGTTGGTGTTGGAGTTTCCCTTTGAGATTCCGTGGTTTGATCCGGCCTGTCAGGAGTATCGAATCTGCGGCATCATTGATCGCGTGGATGAAGGTCGGCAAGGTTTGATTATCGTGGACTTTAAGTCTGGCAAGCGCAAGCCTAAAGCCGATAGCATCGGCAGCGACCTGCAATTGCTGCTTTATGCCTACGCTCTTGAAAACGTGCTGAATCAACCAGTGGAACAGATTGCCGTTTTGCATTTGCGCGACGGCACGCTGCTTCAAGCGGAGCCATCGCCCGATGCTCTGCACCGATTGCTCGATGAGGTGCTGCCCAACGTGGTGCAGGACATCCAGCAAGAGCGATTCGCACCGCGTTACGGTTATTGGTGCCGCTACTGCGACCATAAAACTGTATGCGATGCCGAAGGCCCGCCCGAACCCGCAGCGCAAGACTTCGCAGAGGCTCACGAGATGATGCTGGCCGGACAAGGTTGATCCAAATTACGAAAGGAGAGAGATGGCTTACCCCACGGAAATCACCATCGGCACCGGCAGCAAGATGAGCGCGAATTATCAGAGCAACGAATTCCAGGTTTCGCTGACTTACCAACTGGAACGCGACGACGTTGATCTCGCGCAACTGGCCGAAGAGAAAGCCGCTGAAGTGGAAAACCTGCACAGCCTGATTCGCCGCCGGATGCTGGCCTTGCGCCAGAACGCCGTTGTCGAAAAGCCAGGCAGCGCCAAAGCCGCATCCAACGGCGCGGCGCGGCAAAACAAACCACCTGAAAAGAGCAGTCCCGGCGACCCGCCAATCACCGAAGCGCAAAAGCGCGTGGTGAGCAAGCTGGTCGAGCGCAGTGGTTTATAAGACGAAGAATTTCAAAAGCTCCTCGCCTGCCGCTTCGGACGCAGCACGGTGAGCGAAATCACCAACCGTCATGCGAGGTTGCTCATCGCCGATTTGCAACGCCGCATCCAGCGATTGGATGCGGCAGGCAGTCAACCCGCACCACCCGAAGGAGGTTGACGAATTATTTCACCGCGCGCCGTCGTTCGATAGCGCGCGGCTTTTTTATCCAAGTGACATTGTTTGGCACCAAGTGCCTATCTTCGGAAATCCAATCTGTAAACGCCCGGCAGCGGTTCGAGTGTTGTCTACGATGCCACCCCAACTAAGACGAACATCGCGCAAGGCCGCTGATTGTTGGCTTCCAGAGCCACTTTTCAGCGGTTCGAGCGCGCGATATTTAGCCTCCAACTCTTGATACTCTTCCAGAAGCGGAACTAATACCGGGTTCGGTTCGATAGTGATTTTTTTCTCTTCCAGAACGAACTTTGTCCCGACAGTTTGCGCGATGGCGCGCCGCGCCATCACGTCGCCCGCCGCGAACCAGGCGCGGGCATTGACGGCGAATTCCAGAGCGTTCTCCACCGCTTCACGCGAGAGATCGCCCTGCTGTTCCACATGATCGGCCTCGAAGTGCAGCGCGTTGCGCTGTGCCGCCAATTCGTCGCGCTTGCGAGTGTAATCTTCATCGCTCACCACGTCCTTCAAACGCAAATCCAACAGATTATCCAACTGGCGATTGACTTCGACCAGCGCATTTTGCTTTTGCTGGTAAGCCGTCTGCCGCACGGTTTCTTCTTCGTTCCGCCAGCGGCGAATTTCCTCAATGCCCCACTCTTTGAACTCCGGTAGAATGGTCAATTTCTCCAGCAATTCATCAATGTTTTTAGCCAAATCGTCCTCGCGCACGCCGCGCTTGTGGCAGGTGCCGAAGCTGTCGCTGCAATGGTAATAAACGTAAGAGCGCCGCTCGCCGGTGCCGCGAATGAATTTGGTTTTCAGATCGGCAGTGACCGCCTGACCGCAATGGCCACAGCGAATCAAGCCGGTGAAAGCGAACTCGTGTTTTTGCGCTCGCCGCTGCGTGCCGCTATTCAGCCTGTCCTGCGCGCGTTGATAATCATCCAGCGAGATCATTGCCTGATGCGCGCCCCGGTGCAGCATTCCGTTGTGATGAAAGTATCCGGCGTAAAAGATGTTGTTGAAAAGGTTATAGAGCGTGCTCCGCGACAGCGGGCCGCCGGCCTCTCCTTTAGTCGCCGGCACGCGAAAGCCCATCTCGTTGTTCAGCTTGTCTAAAATCGCCGTCACGGAGAAGGTGCCGGACAACAGCAAATCCCACGCTTGCCGCAGCATGGCAAAACGCACCGGGTCGGGTTCGATAGTTTTGTCCAAACGGTTGTTGAGATAGCCCAGTGGCGCCTTGTGTGGGAACCAGCCTTTCTCGATTTTGCTGGCCAGACCGCGCAGTGTGCCTTTCCGAAGGTCAATGATGAACTGATTGGCGACGGCGGACTCGACGCTGAGTAGCACCACGTTATCACCCGGCAGATACTCTTTGTCCATCGTTTGAATGGAGCGAATTTGTCCCTGTTGCAGCATCCACGAAACGGTGCCCTGATCAATCGGGTTACGCAGTAAGCGATTGATGCTCCACACCAAAATGCCGTCGGCCTCGCCGGCTACAATGCGCTTCAGCATGGCGTTGAACAAAGGACGCCCCGGCGCTTTGGCAGAAAACTCTTCGCGGACTTCGTCCACGATCAAAAGTCCCTTGCGTTCGGCCAGGCGATGCAATTCCTTGATCTGGTCGCCTATGGATTGGACTTGTCGGTTTTTGTCTTCTTCGAACTTGCGGGCATAGAGGATGTAGCGGATGGCGGACATGGAGTTAAGCCATAGCCAATAAGAATCAGCAGGTTGTGAGCTAACGAAGCGGCATCGGGGTCAGCCAACTCGACTCCGAAATGTTGCTTGTAAAGCTCTTTGAATCGCTTCACGCCTTCCGCGCTGGGCGCGGGCGGCAGAAACGCTGCTGCGGGTTTGCCGGTTTGCGGTTCCGGTTGTGATGATGCAGAATCCTTCATGCGGGCAAGTCACGGTTAAGACTTGCCTCACCTTGACGGATTCGGATTTTGCAGGCCAGCCGCGTTGCCGATCAGCAACGCCAGCGCTGCCGCATCGCCCTTTCATTACCGACAGAAAACGCGAAAAAGTCAACCCTTGCGGCAATTTCACCAACGATGCCAGACAGATTTCCCTTACCGGCAAGCGCATGTGGCTCGACATCAAAACTCTTGAACTGGCTGCTTGCGTCCCAGCCCGGCTGCTACCTGCACTCCGCTGAATGCCCTCTCTACTGGGTCACCGACCCGGCGGACGTTGAAATGATCTTGTCCAACCCGGATGACTTTCCGAACGCTCCGGCGGCCCCCGAATATCGAGCATTTTTAGGCGACGGCACAGCAGCGACGTTTTATGTGCCGCATGAACACAATGGTGATTCCACCTCTGAAAACCACGCCAACTTTCGGCGACATAAACGCCGAGCGATAGCTCCACTCCTCGGCCAGGCGACAAATGCAAATCGCAAAACGGCGATGGAGGAAATAACGCACCGCGCCACGGCTGTCTGGATGCCGAGCCAAGTCGTGGACGTTCATGCCGTGCTGCACGAATTATTTTTTCAGATTGCGTTGCGCTGCCTGTTCCAAATCGAAGTTAGCGATGCGGTTTTGGCCGCCAACGCCACCTTGCGCCAAACCGCAGGTCAAGTCGCCGCTTATGTGCAAAGTTCTCAAAACCGCTTGCTTCCTTATTTTGACCGGGGTAAGGCCCTCAGTCCCGCATGGGAGACACAGCAAAGCGAGCAATACGCACAACTTCGCGCCCGGCGCCAAAGCTTGGACTTAATTCTTGACTCCATGCTGGTTGCCGTGGAGCGCGGCTTGAGAAGCCCGCTATTGGAGCAGGTTCGCACCTTGCCTCTGAACGATGAGGCCGACTTTCGAGCCGTGCTCGGCGGTTTGCTGATGGCCAGTTACGAAAACAGCGCCGCATGGGGCGCGTGGGTTATGGAGTGTCTGGCTGACCGTGCCGACTTGCAAAACGAGATCGCCGAGGAAAGCCGCACTTCGCGCGAGAACATGCTGCTTTCTCTTTGCCTCTCTGAGGCCTTGCGGCTCTATCCGCCTGTCTGGTCTTTCGCCCGGCGGGCAAAACGCGATCTCGTTTTGACAAATGAAAGCATGATTCTAAAGGGCAACATTATTTTGGTTAGCCCCTACGTTCAACAACGCCATCCCTTGCTCTGGGAAGGCGCGGCTCAGTTCAATCCTCGGCGCTTTGCAATTGACGATGCACCCGGCATAGGACGCTATTGCCCGTTTGGGCATGGACTCTACGGTTGCTATGGAGAAGCGTTTGCGCGTGATTCAGTGCGAGCGGTGTTGAGCGCGCTGTTGCGTGAGTGGCGATTTTCTCCAGTCCTCGGCCATCCAGCTCCAGAGGTCGCTTTTGGGATCACGCTGTTTCCTTTACATGGCATCTGGCTGCGCGTTGAGCGGCGGGACTGACCACTGACACGGCGCACAGCGATGTCGGGATTATCGGCGGCACTCGTTGCCATTTCATTGAGATGCTCTTGCCAGCGTTGTGCCATCGGCGCCGGTAATTCCACCCAGCAGGATTGCCCGTCGTCATTTTTGACGCGGCACTTTTCGGTATCCGCATACTCCCGCACCGACAGCGCATGAAAAACATCAGAGGCGCGCTGAAGCCTCGCCGCTTGCAGTGGTGAATATTCGATGGCGATCCAAGCGCCCGGTGCGACGGAAAGACCGATCTCATAAGCCAGTTCACGGCTCTTGATCACGTAACCCATAACATATTCCGCGAATGATTCCGTCTTCAGCCAACTCTGCAACCGGGAAAAGGCATCTGCCGCCTCGGAGCGTTGATGGAATACGTAGCGAAAATGAACACCCTGCCGCAGAGCCTGCAAAATCTTCTCTCCCACCGCCCCTCGGTTCGCCTCGTGCAGATAGCCGTTCGAGACGATCCAAACCGCGTTGGCTTCCGCTTCGAGATTCATCACATATTCCAGAGGGCGCACGCCCAAAAAGCGCGTGAGATCGTCGCCCCGGTTGATGGGGTGTGGGCCTGCGGCAATTGAGTTTCGTTGTGTCAGGGCCTGGAGCTTGAGCACTTGTGCCACACGGGGCGTAATTTTCGCCGTCAGCCAGCGGTTCACCGTTTGCGGCGCCACGCCGATCTCTTGTGCCAGGCGGGGCGGCGTCAAATCGCACGCCACCAAAAACCGCTCCATCAAGCGAGCCGATAACTCGCGCGAAGATTCAGTCGTTTCACCACGGGACACCACGAAGAGTTGCCGCACAACTGTTTCGGCATCGGCGGTTTCAAGTGATTGTAGAACATCGGCAACAGACGTTTTGGACATTGAGAACATTGGCGAACATTTGGATTTGGATAATTGCGCTCTTAAAATAGCGAAAATGTGACGAAAGTCAAGTCCCCAAATCAAAAAATGCTCATTTTTCGCTGTCTTGACGATGGCCGCCATTCTCTGTAATCTGGCGCCGATTTGCGTTTTTCGTTTGGAATGCACGTTTTGCACGATGGCGCTAGGCGTTGCCGATCAGCAACCGCTTTTGAGCGATGTCAAATCATCGCGCACTGTGAAAGGGCACCAACCCGAATGTGAAAACTTCATTGCCTTCGATTGATTTCATGTCTCAGCAAAACCACTCCCTATCGCCGATCCTTCACAGCCGCCTTCGGGCGGTAATGGCGCATACCACACGCTACGCCTTCAAGGGCGAGGCGCGTCTGGCTGCCGATGCCGGCGTGTCCAAATCGGCCATCAACCGGCTGATCAATGAAAAAGCCAGTTCGTCGTATTGGGTGGTTCTGGCCATCACGCAGGCGCTCGAAAAAGCTTTGAAACGCTCGCTCGACCCGCGCGAACTGGTGTCGCTGGACGGCGCTTATCCGACCAGCTCGACCTGCAAATTAGTCGGATGCCGGGGCTGCCAACCGTCCGAAGCCTATGATGAAAATGGAACCGTCCGCGCGGAATTCCGCCACATGAAACCCGGCGAGTGGGCATTTTATCCATCGTCCAGAGACGGTCCGCGCGGTCGCTAACGGCCACAGAAGCTAACACTCATCTACCTTAATCGCTCCTAATTCTAAAGCCATGCCTTCGCAACCACTTTCTCGAAAACACCAGATATTGGTCATCAGCCAACTGGCAAAATCTCTCCTCCAAACCTTTGACGAATTCGACTGGAAGCAACTGACCTTTGAAGAAAAAGCCGACATTAAACCGGTGCTGAAAAATCTGGCGCAACAACTGCGCGCGATTCGCAAACGGCTCAAGTCCGCACCGATACAAGCGACCGATTTAAAAACGCGAAAGCCGCTTCCCGTTACGGAAGAAGCGGCTCTTCCCGGCCATCCGCATCCGGGCGAGGGCCGGCACGGAGCCGCCGCACGCCCAGACCGATGCGCCTCCTCAATTTAGCGGCTGGAGTTAATCAGGCAACTGGCGTCGCTCAGGCGCATTTATTCATCCATTAGCAACTGCACCATGGAACACATTTTTCCTCAGCCGTCCGGCTTGCCGCCGCTCGACACCTCCGCTTTGAACAGCACGCAAACTTCGCCGCCCTTCGTTATTCACATTGAGCATCTCGACATCAAAGATCATGTTTATTGGCGCCCATCGGCGTTTGTAAAGTTCACGCCGGCACTGCGCGAGTCGGGATTTCTGCGGAGCATCGCGCCGGAGGAATTGAAAAGCATACTCTTTCTGTTGACGTTTCTCACGCCCAACGGCGATTGCTGGCCGTCGCTGGCACAGCTCGCGGAAGCGATGGGCGTTTCGACAGGCAAGGCGCGTGAGCGCATGGAGCGTTTGACGGATTGGCGTTGGCAGGACAAAGCAATGGTGGTCACGGCGCAACACGGCAACGGCGAGCAAGCCTGCGCGCTGGCGCGGGGGATGATTCCCGTGACCGAAGACGCGCAGAAATCATCTTACGACGAGCCAATTCCCATCAAGGCCGCCTCGCGGGATGCGGTGATCGCCTATTCCCGCGCTCGCTATACCCGTCCCCGCGCCGAAGTCGAGCGTGAGATCGCCGAACTGAACGACTGGGATCTACCAAATGATGAAGAGTTTTCTGAGGACGACGCTTATGATGTCGAGCCAGGTCCGCCAGAACCTCCCGAAGATGCCCCCTCGCCGCCAACGGCTTCCAGTGAGTCGGCCCAGCCCGGTGCATCAGCCGCGCTTGATGCAACTGCCACGCTTGATGTTCAGCAGCGTGATTCGTCGCGCCAACGTAAAATGCGACGGCAGTTGGCCAGAGTTGGTCTCAACAATGAGGAAGTCCAGTTACTCATGGATCAGTTCGAGCACGGACGCATCCGCCGCCAGTTGCTCTGGCTGCCTTACCGTCACGCCCGCAATCCTTCCGCCTACTTGCTGGCTGCCATAGAAGGCAATTATGCGCCGCCGCCGCTTTTGAGAAGGGCGCCAACGCCAACCATCAACTTGCCCCCACCGCCAAACCTCGAAACGGAATTACCTCCACACCCGGACGAACCAGCCAGTAATCCTTGACTCTTATGCAGCGAGGCGCCCACTCCAACTCGCCATCCGGCTTCCTCTTCACGAAGATGCCCAATCAGTTCGTGGATCGGCTCATGCCGCTGCTCAAAGATACCGAGTGGCGTGTGTTGTGCGTGATCGTGCGCCAGACCATCGGCTGGCTGGGCACAGACGGTCAGCCGAAAACGAGCGACTGGATCACGCGCCGCCAGTTCATGGAGCGCACCGGGCGCCATGCCGAGGCGATTAGCGAGGCCGTTGCCGGCCTCATCGAGAAGCGCCTGATTCGCGCTTGCGATGAGGCCGGCAATTTGTTGTCCCAACCGTCACAGCGCCGCAACGCGCGTGGGAGAATCCAATATGGGCTACACCCGAACATCTGGAACATTCCCCAGAAAATCCGACACGGCGACCGGAAAAGCGAACTCGACCTTCAGCCTCGCATGGTCGAAAAAGCGAACACAACAAAAGAAAATTTAAAAGAAAAATCTGATGAACCCCGTCTCTCGTTGCAGGAAAACGCAGCCATTCGCCTCTTCGAGGCGACCTACGCCCACAAATATCGCAGCAAGTTCGCCGTTGATCCAACGCTGTCGGTCTTAACCGAAGACGAGAGGGTTCGCCTGCACGAATTGATTGCTCTGCACGGCGCCAGAGAACTCGAAGCAATGCTTGGTAATTTTTTCTCTCGCGACTGGGCGTGGCTCCGAAAGTCCCGTTTTTCGCTTGCGGCGTTCCTCCACAGCCAACATTTGCTGCGCCTGCTAAAACCATCTGTCGTGGGGAAAAAGAAAAATCATGAGGCACCGGACACTTCGGGGAATGATACTACTGGCGAATTCGCGAACTCTGAGCGATGGACTTCTGACTTCTAATGGGTGGGAAATTCGATGGCTCACCGGCTTTTGTAGGTTGGCCTATCCGCCAAAAACGTTCTAAGTTTTGCTCAACTCTGAATTCGCCAGCAGTATCGCTTTCGAGAACGCACCGTCAGCGGCGATGCGCCGCCCATCGCATGGGGACGGGACATGAAGATCGCCCGCGACTTGCTCAAGGCATACTCTTTTGAACGCCTGACCGCCCTGCTGAACCAGTTCTTTGACAGCGAGGACGCTTGGTTTGCGAAGTGTGGCTATTCCTTATCCTGCTTCAAGAATGCGATCCCCAAGCTACTACTGCGCGAAGGTCGGCGCGGGTTAATAAACGGGCAATCTCCATCCGCCAGACCGTCGGCGAAATCCACGCTGGGGCCGCGCCTCTACTCTGGCTGGCACCGGGCCGGTAGGAATGATGAAACCCTGCGCGATTAAAATTCCAGTCCGTTGAACGTCTGCCTGCCCGCCGCAAGCGGCAAAACGCCCTGACCTGTCATCAATTCACCGGAAACGCCGTCGGGCAGGGCCATTTCTGCGCGCCACTTGGCACCGATTTTTTCCAGATGAAGCCGAATTTCGCCGCGCGGGTGCGGCGTGGTAGCGCGAATCCACGTTAGCGCGCCGGGTTGGGGCGCGATTTCCACGTGGGCGAAACCGGACGCCGCCGGGCGAATTCCGGCTAAGGTCGCATGAAAATGGAAGAGTGGATGCGCGCCCCAGGCATGGCAATCGCTGCGCGTGGGTTCGGGCATTTCGACGGTGGTTTTTAAACCGTTTTCCTCCAGCCCGAACCACAGCGCGAGGTCTTTCACGAAGGCTTCGGGATATCGCAAAACGCGAAACGCTTCAAAAACGTAGTGCGAAAAATAGATGGTGGCCTGCGCCAATTCGCGGTCTTCAAGCAACCCGCGCGCGACCTTTTCGCGCTTAGCATCTTCGAGATAACCGCTTAAAATCGCCAGCGCCTGCGAATGCTGTGAGAAGTGTTTGTGCCCCCAATCGTCGGCGAAGAGGCCGCGCTCGTCGCTCCAGAAATGTTGATGCAAACGCGCCGCGATATGCGTGCTCAAACGGCGGGCGCGTGCCGCTAATTCCGGTTCGCCCACGCTGTCTTCCAACTCGGCGACCTGCTTCAAAACGAGGGCGAATTGCCAGTTAAGCGCGCCGCTGGGCCGGAGCGAGCCTTGCGCGCCGTCGGGTGGCGTGCCGTCTTTCCACTCCGGCACCCAATCGAGATAATTCCAACCTCGCGACGCCAAAAGCAATCCCTCGAACTCGCCCTGAGCCGCGATATGACCTGCGAAATGATCAACCACGCCGCGCACGCCGGGCAGCAGTTGGCGCACGAAACCCTCGTCGTTGCGCCACATCCAGAAATCGTGAACCATCGCCGCATACCACAGCGAAAACGGCGCGATTATCTGCCGCACCCGCGATGGGTAACGCGATTGCGTCAGGCCCGAACCCACGCGCGAAGCGTCGAACAGGCTCAGCGCCTTGCGCGGCAAACGATGATCGCCGGTGAGAACGTATGTGGTGAGAGCTTCCAATCGGGTGTCGCCGACATACATCAACTGTTCGTAAAACGGGCAATCCATATAGGTTTCGTGCGAACACATTTGCAGCCCGCGCACCATCATCGGCACGATGCTTCCCAGTCGCTCATCGGACGCGCCAAAGCGCGACTCCATTTCCAGAGGATAGCGCGTTTCGTGGAAAGTAATGCCTTCAATTGAAAGCTGCTGAGCGCCGGTTTCGACTAGCACTTCGACGTAGCGTCCGCACTGCCACCACAGCGTGTCGAAGCGGCGATGGGCGCCGCCATCGGGCAGAAAGACATCGCCTACGCCATCTTTATCGCACCACGCCGGCACGAAAAACTTGCCTTCGATTTCGTCGCGGTTGCCTTTGGAAATACTCCCTACTTCCTCATAAAGTGCTTCCTGCCAATGCACGCGAATCCGGCTGCCCGCGCCGCCCGAAACCTTCACTTC
Source organism: Abditibacteriaceae bacterium (assembly GCA_031372065.1). Classification (GTDB taxonomy): domain Bacteria; phylum Armatimonadota; class Abditibacteriia; order Abditibacteriales; family Abditibacteriaceae; genus DASWNL01. Next base: position 47,411 of record JANMKN010000403.1, read on the forward strand.
TGGATAAGCGCAAAAGTAATTTTCCAAGTCGAGCAGCACGCGGCGGCGCGAATTCGGCGGCACTTCGAGCGATGCCGAATCGCCGTCGAAAAGCGATTGCCAACGCGCTATTTCGCTCACTAAATTGTCCTGCGCGCGAATGGGAATGCGCGCCGTTTCGCCCGCTTCGGGCGCGGAAACCAAACGCACGCGGCCCGCAGCAACGATTTGGTCAAGCATCGGCGGCAAAGTCGCAGGCCGCAAAAGGTGCTGCGGCGCGAAGTTTTGCGCGTTCTGTGCGCTGAGGCCGTATAAACCTGTGACACACTCTTCCCAATCGCCTGCACCGATCTCGAAATTCCACCCGAAGCGTGCGCCGTCCACCCGAACGTTGGCGCCCGTTCCCCAAGCCGCAAGCGGGTCGAGAAAATCGTAACCGTCTAAAATCCGGCATTGCCACGGCGCCACACCCGTTCCCAGAAGCGGCACCCATTCCGGCTCGTCCGGCGAGCAGACAAAGCCGGATTTGAGGCTAATTTGCGCGTGAGGCGCCTGCTCGCCCAGTGCCCAAACCCGCGCCACGAGGCAATGTTCGCCTGCTTCGAGCGACAAATCGTAAGTTTCAAAGGCCCAGTTCTCGCCGTCGCCGCGCTCCGGCCCACGCCCGAACGCTTCGCCATCGAGCCATAATTGATAGCGTTCATCGGCGGAAATGTGAAGGCGCACCGTAGCCGCACGCGGCATCGAAAACACGCGGCGAAACGCTCCGACAAAAGGCGCGGGCGGCGGCGCGGCGTGGTGAATCCAGTGACAGGGCCACAAATCGAGTTCCCAGGGCGCTTTGTCGCCGAAAACCGTTTGCAAATGGTCAAGCGATTCTTCTTCGATCAAAACACGAGTGGCTTTCATAGCAAAAAATTACCGCCCAAACCCGGCACATGAAAAGAGTCACTGATGTGCGATGAGGGAAGTCAATAAAGTCTGACCGTTGCCATGAACCTCAGCTTGGGGTGTCCATTCGGTGTTGAGGCCAGGGGTTAAGTCGAGAATTCTCACGGCTGAAGGTTCCAATTGTCGCTGCGGAACGGAAACGCGGGCAAACCCGCGCCATTGACCAAATTGCCGAGCGGATTGATGTGCCAGGCGTAGCGCACGGAAACAGGCTGGGGCACCTCGCGGCTGGAAAGCACAACGGTGTCGCCGACTATTTTCGCTTGTGCCCAATGCCATTTTCGGTCGGCACCAGCCAGCGCGAAACCTTTGAGTTCCACGCTTTCTCTGGGCTTCAAGCTCTTGGCGTGTGTGAAATTGACGGTTGCCTCGCCGTTTTTAAACGTCGCCGAATTGAAAACCGGGCCGCTCCACGACACGGTGTTGTCACCGTAAACATTGGCCAACGCCGCAAGATACAGGCGATTTCCGGCCAGTTGCTTGTTCAACGGATGAATGTTCCAAATTGGGCCTTCCTCATCCAAAATATCAATCGCCGAAACACGATAAACATGGGGCAAATCGGCGGTTGACCGCTGGGCATCGCGTAGTGCAGGCCACGCATCGTCGCGCACCGGTTCGGTTTGCCGGAAACCGAAGTTCGCCAACTCGACGAACAAAAACGGCAGTGCGTCGTTGCCCCACAGCTTGCGCCAATCGTCAATCAGAGACGGAAACAACACGCGATACTGCTCAGCACGCTCGGCGTTGTTTTCGCCCTGCCACCACAGAAAACCTTTGGCGGTAAACGGCGCGGCGGGCGCTATCATACCGTTATAAAGCGTTCCGGGAAAAGCGGCCTCTTCAGGTTTTTGCGGCGCTTTGGGTTCTTCCGGCACAGGCTTGCCCGCTTTTTCGGCGGCGACTTTTTCGGTTTCCCAAAGCGCGTGAGCGTCCTCAAAAGCCTTTTTGAGGTCGGGATAAAACCGTTTTTTCAAATCGGCGAGTTCGACGTTTTGCGGCAGGATCGCGCGAACCGTTGACGGGTTCATGTGCAACTCAATGTCGGTTCCGGGAACGGCAACATGAACAATGCCGACGGGAACGCCCAGTTTTTTCTGCAAGTCGCGGGCAAAGAAATACGGCACGCCGGGAAAATCAGGCACGTTTTGCGACGTAGCGGTCTTCCATTGCGCGTTCACGGTGCGCTGCGGTGTCGCGGCGTGATGGCCTCCCTGGACGCGGGATGTCAAAGTCGCATCCCACACGCGAATCGTCGGATAATCGCCGTTTCCGGCTTCTTCTGCGGAGTTTTTGCTGTTGCTGACGTGCCACCACATATTGCTTTGTCCGCCCGCGATCCATACCTCGCCAACCGCGACGTTTCGGAGCGTCACGCTGTTGCTTCCGGCGACGACAAGAGAAAAATTGACGCCCGCAGCGCCGGTTGCGACGCGCGTTTGGAATCGCCCGTCTTTGTCGGTTTTGGCCAAGTATGCTTTGTCGCGGAAACGCACTTCAACTGCTGTGTGGGGTGCGTCATAGCCCCAAATGACGGCGTCGGTTTCACGCTGCAACACCATGTTGTCTGCGATGACAGAAGGAAGTTGCACTTCGGCCTGAGCCACGCTTGAGATCGCCGCTGCCATCAATATCCCCACTCTAATTGCTGTTTTCTTCAATTTTGCAAATCCTTTGTTCGGCCATTCCGATATTTTATGGCTTCTCCTGTGAATCACAAAAAGTGAGTGCTCAAAGCTTTGAGCACTCACTTTTTGCAAATACTTCTACTTCTCGGATGTTGCCGCCGTGATTGCCAACAACACCGGAACGCCGCGCTTTTGGTCATCGGGGCCGTAGGTGAAGTCCACGCTTTTGATTTCCACGTCGGGACGTGGATTGTTCCACTGCTTCGAGTAGGCGACCGCCGATTCGTTGGAGTTGGGGAACTTCGATGTCCACGCCAGTTGCGCGCCCGCGATGGCTTTGGGCACTTCCTGACGGTATGAATCAACGTCAATCTCGGCGTAAATCGGCAGCGTCACGCTTTGGCCGTCGGTGTAATGAATGGTGTAGCGCGCCATTTCATACTTCTTGTTGTCGCGCAGTTCGTCGTTGTTGCGGCGATTGTCCATGCGCGCCGTGTGCAGGAAAAACAAAGCGTCCGCTTTCTTGTTGATCGGAATGTCTTTCACTTCATTCGGCGGATTGTTGGGAATGCCGCCGCCGCCCAGCATGATCGCCGTCGGGACGGGCGAAGTCGCAAAATCGAAGATGCTGTAAGTCACGCCGCCGAAGGTTTGCTTGCCGGTCGGCAGGCCGTTGAACGTGAAGTTCTTGTCGCCAAACCAGCCGCGCTCGGTGCGGAACTGCGTCAGCTTTTGCGGAAAAGCGGTGAAGTCAATCGGCGTGTAGGTCACGTTCGCTCCGGCGATGATGGTCTTGCCGCCCGCGAACGGCGCTTGCAGATTGCGCAGCAGCGTCGAGAAAATCGTGCGCTTCTTTTGCACGTTGGCCGGAACCGCTTCGCTGTCTTTGAACAGCAAGTTGCACAGCACGATTCCCCCATTTCCACGCGGATAACGCATCATGCCGCCGATGTTCAGCAGCGGCTTGACCTTGCTGTAGAAATCCGCCGGACGCTCGGCTTTGAGATAAATGTTGTCAATGCCGACGAGCGGATTGACGTTGGGCCGCACTTCCCAGCCTTCGATGGCGAGGGCGAGGTCTTTAGCTGGGCGCGGCGCTTTGATGGCCAGCGTTTGCGGCTCATCGTTGGCAGGCACGTTCCAAACCTGCTTGTCTTTGCCGTCGAAGGTGAGGCTGACTTTGTTCGGAAGCCAGTAATTCTTGTTGCCGATCCAAGTGAATTCTTTGATGGTTTGCGGCTTGGGGAAGCTGATCGGCACCAAAGCCGGCTTAAAGCCGCCCGCCTCATTTTTTTCCAGCGGGAAGTTGATAATGAGCGGCCAGCCGTCCGAACCAACAAAGCCATTGGTGATTTTGTCATAAGCCGAAAATGTGGACTTGGCGAACGGCGCGACTTCATCGTAATCCACGATGTAGGAGAACATATCGGATGCGGTATATTCATCGGAAGTCCAGCCGAAGATGCGTTCACCGCTCAGCAGCACCACATCGCCTAAAGTCAGGCCGGCCATCAGCGGGTCTTTGACCGGCGAAAACAAGATGCGTTCGCGCTGCATTTTGCGAATCATATGGTCGAAGCCGACGATTTTGTTGTAATCGCCCAAACCTTCGGGCGTCAGGCCGTGAAACACGATAAAGCCGCCGCGCGCCGTGAACGCATTCACCTTCGCCATGTCGCCGGACAAGGCTTTGAGGTTGGCGGGCGTGGCTTCAATCACGGCTAACTTAATCTTCGCGTCGCTGATGGACGCCAACGGATCGGTGTTTTCGCTGTATTGCAGGCCAATGGCGGCGGCGGCTTTGACGAGTTGAGCTTCGCCGCCCGAAACGAGCGTGACGGGCCGAAACTCTTGCTTGTAAACCGCCGCGTAGCCGAGCAGATTGTTCAGCACTTGCTGCGCGACGGCGTTGCTTTTGAGCTTATCGCCCAAATCCAACTGCGAAAGCAGCATCAAACCACGTCCGGTCGGCACTTCAATTAAAGCCGACTGCTCCAAGCGCGGCCCGGCTTGAATTAAAGACCGCGCGCCGCGCGCCGGTTTTTTGTAAGCGTTGCGATAAACCTGACCGTTTTTGCCCCAGCCTTTGAAATCGTTTTCGCGCAGGCCGCGCATCGTCGGATGGCCCAAGTCTTCGGGAAAGGCAAACTGCCCGTTCGTCGCGGGGGATTCCGTCGCGTTATTGGGAGCCATGCTGATTTCCGCTGTCAATGCTTGAAAGTGCAGCGGGTTTTTCTGGTCGAGCACAACGACGCTGCGCCCTTCGGAAGCCCATGCCGCCAATGCGCTCGAAGTGCTTTCGCTTTCGCTGAGCGCGTCCGGCCCGATGACCAGCGTGCGGCCCGCAGCCGGCAGCGCCGCCAAACTTTTCAACGCCGTGAACTTGGTGCCGCGCGCCGTCAAATACGCCGCGACTGCGCCTTTCGGGTCGTAAACCAGCAGCGAAGACGCCAAAGCCGGACTAAGCTGAGCATTGGCGCGAGTTTCGACGTGCAACTCGGCGCGCGGCTTGAGCTGAGGTGCAGCCGGCGCCGCCTTCACAGGAACCATTCCGGCGGTTGGCAAAATGGAAAGCGGCTTGACATCGCGGAATACTTCTTTGCCGCCGACGCTGAGCGCCACGATTAATTCGCCATCGGTGCGCGTGCTAACCATCGGCATCGCAATGGTTTCCTCGAACTTGGCTTCGCCGCCGGGCGCGATTTTGTGAACCGAAGTCTTCGTCCACGCGCTTTTCTTGTTCACCATCAAAGTGCGCGTGAAGGTGATGGGGTCGGCGTAATGCGTGTCGTTGAACACGCCGAAAGTGCGCGGCACTTGCTGCCCGGCGCCGAACGTCCAATCGTATTCGCGCACGAAAGCCGCGCGCTCTTTCATCGAGTTCCAGCCATTGACGTTTTCGCCGGTTCCTGCCCAAAAGTGCCACGCACTCTGACCGGCCCAGCGGTAGCCCTGCATCAGCATATTGAACACAAAGTCCGAGCCGGGACGCGCCGCCGCCTTGCTGAGGAACATGCTTTCGCCGCCCCACTGCGCGTAGTCGGCGGGGTTGATGCCCGTCGCAAAAAAGTCCTCGCCCATGAAGCGTGGGCGCTTCATGTCCCACGGCCAACGCCCGCGCGAGCCGCCTTCGGGGTTCAGCTCATAAGCCAAGTTCGGGTAGCGCGTGTCTTTGGGGTCGAAGACATAATGGTTGCCGTGAATCGGCAGCGTTTGCAGTTTGGTGGCGCCGCCGCCGTCGCTCATAAAAAAGCGCGTCGGGTCAACTTTGGCCCAGTCAGCCGCCATTTCGGTGAACTTGCGCTCGTATTCGTTCATGAGCGGGCTGTCGCCGAGCAGATTGATGAGGTTGATGTAAAGAAACTCGTTGTCGAAGCTCCAAATGTTGATCGAAGGATGGTTGCGCTCGGCGCGGATAAGCTGCGCGAACTGATCGCGGTAATTGTTCATCAGCGCGACTTTCATTTCGCTGCCGCCCTGCGCCGCTTTGATGTCGGGATCGCCTTCGCTGAAGGCATAGCCGATGACTTGACCGTCGAGCAAGCCGTTGCGCCGAATCACGACGCCGTTGCGATCCATGTAATCGAACATCTGTGCTTGCGGCAGGCCAAAGTTGCGCGTGTCGCCGCCCTGTCCGGGATTCATCACGCGCATCGTGCGCTGATGCTTCGCGTGGTAATCCTTGACCCATTCTTCAATCGTCGCGCCACCGGGCGATAAATCAGCCCACTGCGGCCAGTTCACGCCGTTCAGCAAAAACTTGGTGCCGCTCGAAGTCCATTCGCGGAAGCCGAAGGGCGTTTCGCTCACGTCCACCGCTTTGCCGCCGACGTTCAGCGTTGCGCGCAAGCGATACATATTGGGCGTGTCGGGCCACCACAATTTGGCATCGGCCCACGCTTCGCTCATGTTCAGCACTTGCTCTGCATTCGCTGCAACCGTAAACGCCTTAGGCGCGAAGGTTTTGGCGACCGTGCCGGTTTTTTCGTCAATCGCGGCTAAAGCCACTTCGCCCGCAACGGCGGCATTCGTCGGGTTATTGAGCGTAATCTCCACGCTCAACTGCTTGTTGGCGACCGAAGGCTTGGCGAACACATCGCTGCTGTAAACCGCGCCAACCGCGTTGAAGGTCGGCGTTTCCAAGATGCCGGATTTGGCGTTGTTCCAAATCGGATAATCCAAATTTTGAAAGCCCTGCCCGAAAAACGAAAGCGGCAGGTTGAACTGACGCCTCAAGTCCAGCGGCTTCTTCGGATTAAAGGTGCGGCCATACCACGCATCGCGGATGCCGACCAAGACTTCGTTTTCGCCCGCCTTAACCGCTTTGGAAACGTCAATCTGAAACGGCGCGAACGGGTTCTTATTGAAGCCGCACAGTTGGCGATTGACGTAAACCGTTGTGTTGAGACTGTTCATCGGAAAGTGCAGAAAGAACGAGCGCCCGACTTGATTCGCCGCCACATTGACGCGCGTGCGATACCAAAGGCGGTGCGCGAACACCAAATCGGGGCGCACGGTGTTCTTATCGCTGGGAACCGCAATCGCTTTCCAAAGGGCTTGCGAAGGCAGTTCCATCGGCACCGCGACGGCTTTAACTTCCTGCTCATCGGCCCGCGCCACTTCCCAGTTGCCTTCCAGCTTCACGTTCGCCCGCGCGCCAACTGCTCCGGCTGTGGGCAGATCAAAAACCTTCTTCGCGGCTTCTTGGTCGGCGGCTGTCAGCACATAAGCGCCGGGTTTGTTCGCGCCGTCGGGACGAAACTCGCTGGATGAAATCACAAGCGCATCGCTGGCGTAAAGCACGCGCTGCACTTCGCCCTTCTCGTTTTTGGTTTGCGTTAAGCGAATATCTAAGGTGTGATCGCCCGCTGCCATTTCGCGTTCGCCGAGTTTCAGCCACGCGACTTCCGTCCACTGGGCAATGTCCATCAGGTCGGTCGTCAGGTCGGTCGGCAAGGATTTGTTCCACGCACCGCCGTCCACGCGCCACTCGAAGGGCGAGCGCACGAACTCGAAGCCGACGCGATTCCAAATTTCATGCTGGCCCGCGCCTTTCAGGTTGAACTTGTAAGACAGCATTCCGCCGCCTTCGGGCAGTTCTTTGGCGAGTTTGTCGGCGTCAATGTTGATGTTGACCCATTTTTCTTCGGACAAAAACTGCTTGTTTCCCCAGCCGCCCGGCTTGACGGTCAGGTTTGTCGAAGCGGTGTTTTCCGCTTCAATCCACACAGTGTCCTGCGCCTGCGCCGCCGCACATAATCCCAATGAGGAAAGTGTGATGGCGGCCAACAGATTCTGTTTGATTTTCATAAAAGAGGTTCCTTCGTGCCTTTTGCAAAGCATTTTGCTTCTACTTGACTTTCAGTTTGAAACTTTGCTGACGCAGGGCGCCGTCAGCATCGGCGGCGGTCAGCGTAATCCACGACTGGCCTTTTTGTCCGGCTTGCGGCGTGACCGTCAAACGACGGTTGTAAAGGCCGCCCCACTGATCTTTGAATTCGCCGCTTTCGATTTTGATATTGGCGTCGGGCACCAGCGCGGCGTTATCCGA
>JANMKN010000016.1:0-2939 GCA_031372065.1 Abditibacteriaceae bacterium
CCCTGCAACCTTTTGTTGACGGAGTTTTTCAAGAGCGCCATACTTCGTAAAAGCGAGGTTGTTCCAACAACCTCAAGGATTTTTCACTATGAACGAACTAAAAAACGTGATGGTGCGCGCCGCGTATCCGCTGATTTGCCGTGAAGTGGCGGCGCACATGGCCGCTCTCATTCGTCGCAAGCCAAACGCGGTTTTGGGCTTGGCCACCGGCTCGACGCCGATTGGCGTTTACGAAGAATTGGCGCGAATGCACCGAGACGAAAAATTAGATTTTTCGCGCGTCACAACTTTTAATTTGGACGAGTATTTCCCACTTTCGTCCGACGCACCGCAAAGTTATCATCGCTTCATGCGCGAGCATTTGTTCGATGCCATCAATTGCCAAAATTGGCACGTTCCCGACGGAAAATCGCGCCCTATAAGCGAAGTGCAAGCCGACTGTGAAAAATATGAAGCTATGATTCGCGAGGCTGGTGGTCTTGATTTTCAATTACTCGGCATCGGGCGCACCGGGCATATTGGTTTCAACGAACCGGGCAGCGGGCAGGACACGCGCACGCGTTTGGTGATGCTCGATCACGTTACGCGCGCCGATGCCGCAGGCGATTTTTTTGGTTTAGAAAACGTGCCCGCGCGGGCCATTACGATGGGCGTCGGCACCATTTTAGAAGCGCGCGAAATTATTTTGATGGCCACCGGCGCACGCAAAGCCGAAATTATTCAACAAGCCCTCGAAGGCAAAATTACCTCGAAGGTGCCCGCCAGTTTCCTGCGCGAACACGCGCACGCGATGTGGTTTTTGGATGAAGCCGCCGCCTCGCAACTGACATTTTTCGCGCGCCCGTGGCGCCTCTCCGAAGCCGATTTCGCGGATGCCAATTTGCGCCGCCGCACGCTCATTGCGGTTTCCCTTGATTTGCAAAAGCCGTTCGGTAAAATCACAAATGGCGATTTGCGCGACTTTGGCGCGCAACGTTTGACGCGTCAGGTGCCTTCGTTAGAAGCCGCCTTGCAAGAAGTCGAACTCGATTTAAAAGCGCGCACCAAAGACGATCTTTTGCCGGAACATCAAAATGTCTTTTGCTTGTCGCCTCATCCCGACGACGATGTAATTTGCTGCGGCGCCACGCTCTTGAAAATGGCCGCGCGCGGTAACAATGTCACTGTGGCCTATGGCGTCAGCGGCAGCATGGCGGTGCGCGATAAAGATGTGCTGGCCTTGCTGCGCTCGCGCCATTCGCGCTTGGTGGCCTTTATCGAAAAAGAGCAGGAAGAAAATCGCTTGCCGGGTCGCAGCGTAGACGATGTTTTTTTCCAGGTGCGCCAAGAGATTTTCGAGCGTGAAGCGGGCGCGCCGGACGGCCCGCTGCTCACCAATTTAAAACGCCTCGTGCGCGAAGGCGAAGCGGCTGATGCTTGCCGTCAAATGGATGCGCGCCCGCTCTTTTTAGACTTGCCGTTTTATCACACCGGCACCATTCAAAAAGCGCCGATCGGCGAAAACGACGTGCAAAAAATGTTGGACGCGCTGGATCAAACCAAACCTGATTTAGTGATGCTGACCGGCGAGAAAAACGACCCGCACGGCACGCATGAAATGTGTGAAAAAGCCTTTCGCGCTGCCGTGCCGCTTTATTTAGCAGCCGGTGGCAAGCCGTTTAGAATTTGGAATTATCGGGGCGCGTGGAACGAATACGAAGCGTGGGAAGGCAGTTATTTCAACACTTTTGGCAAAGATTTAATGGAGCGCAAAATCGGTCTGATTCTCGACCATATTTCGCAGCTTGACCCGGTTTTTCCCGGCCAAAGCGACCGCCGCGAATTCTGGGAGCGCGCCCGTGACCGCAACCGCGATACCGCGCGCCAATTGCAAACTTTAGGTGTTTTGCCGCCTTCGCGCTCGTTCGATCCGATTTACGTCGAAGTGTTTCAATTCGTGAATTAGATTCAATGTGCTTCCGGTTTTTTGTCCAGCACCGGCTTGGTTTTGCCTTGCAATTTAGCGATGCGCGAAGCCACCTCTTTGACCGCGTTTTCATCGGCGTGAATGCCAAAATCAATGGTAAATTGGCGCGTCTCGCCCGCTGCTAATTTGGGGACGCGATTCATTTCGCGCTCGATTTGGCGATTATGTGGAAAGCCGGTGCCCGGCTCCAAACCGGTCACGTAACCATCACTTTCGGCACCGGTATTTTTCCACAGCGTGAAAAAAGGCAGTTCCTGCGTTGAAAATTGCATGGACACGGCGCGGTCAGCATTTGAATTTTGCAGCATCGCCAAAGTGCGATCTTCGGCGTCGCTTTTTGGGTGCATACAATAAACCTGCTCGGCAAAACCAAGCGTCGGCGCCTCATATTTTGAAAAGCGCGCCACGCTTTTAGCGGCGTGGTCACTAATCGGCGTCACGCGTTGAAGCGGCGCAACAAATGTAGAGCCATCACCCAATAAAGGCGCGCCAAAATTGATGTGATACAGCAATTGAAACTCTTGCGTTTGCGCGCCGCGATTGGTGATGTTATCGGTGATACGAAACGAATTTTCGCCCGGCACAAGGGAAATTTCGGTTTGCAATTCCAACTGCGGCCCGAAGAAAACGCGCTCGTTTACGACGCCACGAATACGAATTTCATAGGGAGGTGTGTTATCTACACTAATTTCCACTTCGCTCGCTGGAATGTTGCCGATTTTGCCATGCAGCGTTAAATTCATCGTGTTTTCCGCGCCGGATTCGTTGAGGAATGTATCGGTTCCCGGCGCGCCGCACGATTCCAAACCGCAGCGCACCAGCCATTCGTTAAAGCCTTCAAGCCAACCCAGACCGCCGCGACTTGGCAAATTCATAAACGCCGGATGCACGATTTCTTTAATCGGCGAGTCCCAGCCCAAGCGCACATCACCGCATTGCACCGACAAAATACTCATGCCGCGCGTCGGCACGA
>JANMKN010000031.1:0-4886 GCA_031372065.1 Abditibacteriaceae bacterium
CGTGGGGCTTTTGTTGGGGCGACCCTGGTTTGCGCCGGGTCGTGGGGCTTTCTATTAAAGGGGCTAACAGTTGGTTCGCCCCTACGCAAACGCTGACTTATGCGCGCTACGGCTTGCTGCATTACCTGCCCAAAGAAAAGCAAAAGCTGGCGAAATACGACAATCTCAGCCGCGCCGGATTTGTGTTGCGCGGCCTGATTCGCACTATGTTGTTCAAGCGTTTTGAGAGCAGCGTGTGCGCCTTTCAAAAAACGCTGGAGCGTATGATCGCCTCGCATAAATTGTTTTTGCGCGCTTTGGAAAATGGTTTCATCGCTACCGGCCAAGACGCGCAAGCCATTTTGCGTCTCGCCGCTGAAGGCAACGAAGACGAGCTTTTCAAAAAGCTGTCCGAAAGCGGCAAAGGCACAGCCGGTGGCTACGAGGCGAGGGATTTTTCTGTCGGCGATTTGCGCGGCGACATCGAAAAAGACATCGCTTTGTTGGAAAAAATGCTGGCGTTCGTCGAGCCTATCAAACCAGAAAACGATGCCAAGCTGCAAGCCTTTTTGGGATACATGACAGGTGCGTTAAGGGGCAGAAAAGTCCTGATTTTCACGCAATATCTCGATACGGCACGTTATATTTACGAATCGGCCATTAAAGCGCCGGATACCGAAATGGTTTCGAGCGGCGACCGTGACAAAAGCAAATTGGTGGCGCGCTTTGCGCCCAAAGCCAATCCCGAAGTTTGGCAAAAGCACAAAAACGAAGGCGAACTGCGCGTTCTGGTGGCAACTGATGTTTTAGCGGAAGGCTTGAATTTGCAGGACGGCGACATCATTATCAACTACGATTTGCATTGGAATCCGGTGCGCCTCATTCAGCGTTTCGGGCGCATTGACCGCATCGGCAGCACGCACGCGCAAATTTACGGCTACAACTTTTTGCCGGAAACCAACTTGGAAAAAAATCTCGGCATCGAGAAAGTTTTAAAAAACCGCATCGGCGAAATCCATCGCACCTTGGGCGAAGACGCTGCCATTTTGCATCCCGACGAAGCCCTTGACGAAGCGGGCATGAAAGCCATTTACACCGGCGAAGTTGCAGGCAGCAGCACCATAAATGGCACCAAAAGCGGCGATTTATTCGCCGATGTCGGGGAGCGCGACGAACTGGCGTTTTTGAATGAAGCCGAAGTATTGCTGCGTCGCCTGCGCGAAGAAGAACCCGAAGTGTGGAAAGTAATTTTGGATTTACGCTTGGGCGTGCGCAGCGCCAAAACAGAGGCGGGCAGCGCCGGCAAAAAAATCGTGGTGTGCCGCGCCGGAGATTTCGTGCAGCTTTATTTAGCCGATGGCAGCGGTAAAGTGCTGTCACGCGATCCGTCGGTGATTTTGCCGATTCTCGAAAGCCAGCGCGAATTACCCGCGCCCGAAAAATTGCCGCCCGATCATAATAACGCCGTAATGCAAGTGCGCGAAGAGTTCGCGCGCGAAACCAAAATGCGCCGCGCCCAGCGCGAACAAAGTCGCCGCGCCACAACAGCGCAAAAATGGGTGGGCGAACGGCTGCTGGAATTTTATCGCTTGAGCAATGATGCGCATTTGCAAGCGCAAATTCAAGTCGTCGAAGCTGCTTTGCGCGCCGATGGCTTGCCACCTTCAGTCAAGCGCGAATTAGCGCAGTTGCACAAGAAAAAATTAGCAGGCAAAGAATTGTGGATCGAAGCCGCCAAAATTTATACCTTGCACGATTTGAAAAACCGCGCAACTGTGCAAAACGTAGCGCCGGATGAATGGCCGCAAATCGTGTGCAGTATGGCGTTGGTTTAAAAGGCTTAAAATCAAAACGGATGTTCGCCGGGCGACACTTGCAGGCCTTTGTCTGTGATGCGCATACGATGCACGTTGGTGTCGTGGCGTGTGCCGCGCATTTTGCGAACTTCGACGCCGCGATAAGTATGGGCAACGTGCAAAACCAGAACGCCTTGCGCGACAAATTGCTCGACGCCAAATGTCGTTAAATGATTGTCGTCGGGCATTTCGGTTATCATCAGCGTGGTGCAGCCGAGTTCGCGCAGCAGTGCGCATAAACGCAAAACATCACGGCGCAAACGCACATGATCGTCGTCGGGCAAGCCTAAAGCGGCGATGGAATCGAAAACCAAACGGCGCGCGTTGACTTGCGTGACGGCGCCATGAATTTTGTCGAGCAGCGTATCGGTGGTGAGCGGCGCGTCCACTTCAAAAGGAATCGGGCTACGCACGATATTTAATTTATGCGCGTTCAAATGCGCTCGCACATCCCAGCCGTAGCGCCCCATGTCCTGCGTCAAATCGGCGACTTCATCTTGCAGCGTCACATAAACGCCTGCTTCGCCATGCGCCCTAATGCCGTGTTCCAAAAATTGAAAACCCAACGTGGTTTTGCCTGAACCCGCCGGGCCGGTGACGAGCGTGATGCGTCCGCGCGGCAAACCGCCTTCGATGAGTTCATCCAAGCCCGTCACGCCCGTAGCGGCGCGATCTAAATCGGGGCCGCGCGTGCCCGGCCAACTGGAGGTTTGTTCTGGGGAAGTGGTTTCGTGCATAGTAGGTTGCTCCGTCGTTATCTCTCTATCGGCAGAAACGCTTCTTCGCGCGTGAGCGCATAACGTTTGGGCACATCGGGCGTGGAAAGCACCATGCCTTGCTCTTCCAGTGAATGCAGCGTCGAATGGATACGCGAATAGGGAATTGTGCCCAGTTCGGCTAAGGCGCGGGCCGTCATTTCCCCGTATTCTCCCAGCAAAGCGCAGACCCAACGTTGTTCTTGCGAAAGTAAGCGATAATACGCTACGTTGTCCACCTCGCGCTTGAGACGCTCGACTTGATCGAAACGCGGCGAAACGGCGCCTTCGACTAATGTGCCTTCGGCAATGGGCATTCGCGGCCCGACGCGCGAATACGCTGCGACTTGTGCCCCCACGCCAATGACGCAGCCTTCGCCAATGGCAGCCATCGCTTCAATCGTCACACGGTCTCGCAAATGCGATCCGGTTGCGACTACACAATCGTTGAGATGCACGCCAGCTCCGACGACCACTTCATCATAAAGCACGCTGCCGGATATTTGCGTGCCCGGCCCAATAATACAATCGTTGCCGATGACTATATTTGGGCCAATAGTGCAGTTGTCGGCGATAATGGTGTCCTCGCCTATCAAAAAAGGCGGCACGAGCCGCGCGGTTTCAGCGATGCGCGTGGTTTTTGCGACTTCCGCGCGGCCCTGAATGCAATGCATATTGCCTTCGATGTAATGCTGAATGCGCCCGATGTCTATCCAGTAACCTTGCAGGGGAAACGCATAAAATCGCGCGCCTTGTTCCATTAAATGCGGAAAAAGTTGGCGCGAAAAATCATAGGGTTCACCGGCGGGCACATCGTCGAAAACTTTCTTTTTGATGACGTAGAAACCAGCGTTGGCAAGGTCGGAGAAGGCTTCTTCGGGGCGCGGTTTTTCTTGAAAACGCAAGATGCGCCGCTCTTCATCCAGCGCCACAATGCCAAATTCGCGCGTGTCCTGCACGCGCATCACGGTAATCGTCACATCGGCGTTTTTGGCGCGATGAAATTCAATCAACGCTTCATAATCAATTTCGGCGACGGCATCGCCTTGAATCACAATGAACTCGTCATCCAATTCGGCGATGACGTTTTTCACACAACCTGCCGTGCCGAGCGGTTTATCTTCGCGCACGCAGCGCACGGGAAACGGCACGGGCAGAGCGTGCAAGCCTTCGGCGACCTGTTCCGCTAAATAATTGGTGGTCACAATAGCCTCGCGACAACCCGCTTTGTGCAAGGCGAATAAGGTATGCCCCAGCGCCGGAATATTGGCGACAGGCAGCATCGGTTTGGGGGTTGTATAAGTGAGCGGGCGCAAACGCGTGCCCTGTCCGCCTGCGAGAATAATTGCTTGCATTTTTCAGTGGTCAGTGAGCGGTAGTCAGTGGTTAGTGGTTGATTTGTTTCTGACCACTGCTCACTGACTACCGACCACTGTTAAAAAAACCAGACTGGTTTGCCCAATAGGGATTCCAAGAGTAGGGCAATAAAGAAGCCGACGACAAGGCCCGGCCCCCACGGAAGGTGACGTTTGACGGTGGGCGTGGGCGCTTCGGGCGCCGCTTGAGTGGCAACGGCGACTTGTGCATAGGTTTTGATGTTTTGCACCACGCCGCGCAATTCGCCTTTTTTCGCCAGCCACGGCAACAGCAGCGAAAACGCAATGGCGCCATACAAAAAACCAAATAAGCAAAACGCCCAGCCTTTGAGCGCGCCCACGGCAGCTAAAAGTTTGACATCGCCCGCTTTGGCAAAGCCCAGCATGAAGGGCACCCATTGAATGCCCATGCCAACGGCCCAACCCAGCAAAGCCCATATAAATCCAGTGCCTCCCTGCCCGTTGTTGCTGCCGAACACCCCATTTATCAAAATTCCGGCCAACATCGCCGGAAAAGTGACAACATTTAGTATTTTACCCCGCCGCCAATCGGTCACGAAACAAGTGACAAGGACGCCTATGAGAATGACATTCAGCGTCCACACCTGCCCAACGCTCAGTTTCAGCGCACTCTGGCCGGTAAAATGAGAAAGATAATAGGACATTTGAGTGATGAATGAAAAGTGATGACTCACCTTACGCTGTGGCGTGTGTTAGGGCAGAAAATTCAAGAAATGTTGTCATTCTGAGCCTTGATTTGGTGAAACCGCCTCTCAAACCTCAAACGCCTAAGGTAAAGGCAAAATTAAAAATTAAGGCCCAAATAGGCGCAAAACAAGCTGAAACACGCGAAAAACGACCAAATTAGACACGGCGGGACCCCGCAGGGTATCAAGTTTCGGCGCTCGATACCCGGCGGC
>JANMKN010000056.1:0-16105 GCA_031372065.1 Abditibacteriaceae bacterium
CAATCGGCAGGAAATGCGTGTTTTTTGCCTGACAATTTACGCCGCGATGAAGAAATACGGTGTATGTGCATGACCACAACCGGCAACGAAAACGGCGGCAAAGCCGTGAAAATTGTGCGACCTGTGACGTAAAATACGCGCAAAGACGCAGAAAAAGGACGCACAGAATATTCTGTGCCTCCTTTTTCTTTATCGCTAAAGTTGACCTTGCGGTGACCAAAGTCCTTAGTGCGTCTGGATGTTACCGCTGTTGATGGTGCCGCCGTTGGTGTAACCGTTGCTGATGGTGATGTTGAAGGTGTCGCGTCCGTTGCCGGGTTCGCCTACGTCTTTGACATTCACCACAAAGGTGACAGCCACGCCGCCCACAGTGCCCTTGCCGAAGATGCGGGCGTCAATGCCATTGGCGTTGACAACTAAGGCCGTAATCTGCGTGCTGCTGAGGCTGAGGGCGCCATCGGTGTAAGTAACGCTGCCTTTGAGGGCGCCGTTCTTGTCCACCTGCGGGTTGATGTTGAAGCTGGCATTGCCGGAAGTCTTGCCCGCGATGGAACCACTACCCGTTACCTTGCCGCCCGAAGTGTTGGAAGGCAGGTTGACCGTGATGACAACCGTATCGGTGCTGTTGGCGCCGGAGGGGTCAGTCACCGTCAGCGTGATGGTGTTGACACCAACGGGCAGGTTGACCGTTGGGTTGGCGCCGCTGGCTGTGACGCCTGCGCCTGTCCACGCGTAGGTCAGCGTATCGCCGTCAATGTCGCTCGAAGCGCTGCCGTTCAACGTCACCGGCGTTGTCACGCCGGTAGCCGTCACCGTTTGGTCGGGGCCAGCGTTGGCAAGCGGCGCATCGTTGACGGCTTTGACCGTGATGGAAACCGTAGCTGTGTTGCTGTCCACCGTGCCGTCCTTGGCTTTGAAGGTGAAGCTATCAGAGCCGTTATAGTTGAGGTTCGGCGTGTAGGTGCGGTTCGCGCCGCTGCCACTCAAGGTGCCATGCGCCGGGCCGCTGACGATGGAGTAAGTCAACGCGTCGCCATCAATGTCACTGGCGTGCAGTGTGATGGCTTTGGCGGTGTCTTCGTCCGTCGTTACGCTTTGGTCATCAGCGGTTGGTGCATCGTTGACGGCATTCACGGTGACTGTTACCGTTGCTGTGCCTTCGCCGCCGTTGCCATCGCTGATGGTGTAAGTGAAGCTGTCGCCACCGTTGTAGTTGGCATTCGGCGTGTAAGTTAGCGTGCCGTCAGCGTTGATAACAACGTTGCCATGCGCGCCATTGGTTTTGCTGGCAACGTGCAGCGTATCGCCATCAACGTCAGAGTCGTTGGCTTTGACGTTGATGGTGACTGGGTTATCTTCGTCTGTCGTCGCGCTGTCGTTGACTGCAAGCGGCGCATCGTTGATGGCGTTGACGGTGAGTGTGACGGTGACGGTTGCACTTTCCAAGAAGCCATCGGTGGCCTTGTAGGTGAAGCTGTCAGCGCCGTTGTAGTTGAGGTTTGCCTTGTAGCTAAAGCTGCCATTGTCGTTCAAAGTCAGCGTGCCGTGTGCGGGGCCAGTGACTTTGACGGCGTGCAGCGCTTCGCCATCGAGTTCTTCGTCGTTGAAAAGCACGCCGGGTGCCGGAACATTGAGCGTTTGGTCTTCGTTGGCGGCATAGCTGTCGCCTTGAGCAATCGGCGCATCACAAACCGCATGAACAGTGATGGAAACCTCGGCTTCGTTGGAATCAAGCGTGCCATCGTTGGCGACGAAGCTGAAGCTATCGGAGCCGTCATTCATGGTGCCCAGAGGATAGTTGGCATCTGGGGTGTATTTAACGACGTTGCTGGTCGGCGTGTTATTCACAATCGCGCTGCCGTCGCTGTTGGTGAGGGTGCCGTGTTGGGGCAACTCGATGAGGGAATAGGTCAGCGTGTCGCCGTCAACGTCGCTGGCGCCCAAAGTGATAGCTTTGGCGACATCTTCGTTGGTGCTTACGCTCTGGTCAGCGGCAGTCGGTGCGTCGTTGACGGCATTGACCGTTACGGTCACAGTTGCTGTTCCTTCGCCACCGTTGTTATCGCTGATGGTGTAGGTAAAGCTGTCCGGGCCATTGTAGTTGGCGTTCGGCGTGTAGGTTACGGTGCCGTCAGCATTGATAACAACGCTGCCATACGCGCCGTTGGTTTTGCTGGCAACGTGCAAGGTGTCGCCATCCACATCGGTGTCATTGGCTTTGACGTTGAGGGTGACTGCGTTGTCTTCGTTTGTCGTGGCGCTGTCGTTGACTGCTACAGGCGCGTCGTTGACAGAATTGATGGTCACCGTAATGGTGGCTTCTGCCGAAAGATTACCATCGTTGGCGACGAAGGTGAATGTGTCGGTGCCGTTTTCCTCAGCGATTGGCGTGTAAGTGTAGGCGCCGGTACCCGCGTCGGTGATGACCGCGCTGCCCTTGGTGCCGTTGGTGACGATGCTGTAAGTCAGCGCATCGCCGTCAATATCGTTGCCGACTAAGGTGCCGCTCTTGGCGGTGTCTTCATCGGTGCTTAATGTGCCATCGTCGGCTGTTGGTGCGTCGTTGACGGCTTTGACCGTGATGGAAACCGTGGCGACATTGCTGTCTACGATGCCGTCGTTGGCCTTGAAGGTGAAGCTGTCAGGGCCGTTATAGTTAGCATCCGGCGTGTAAGTCAGGTTCGGCGCGGTGCCGGAAAGCGTGCCCTGCGTCGGGGCGTCTACAACCGTATAGGTCAGCGGGTTGTTGTCGGCATCCGTCGCCGTCAGCGTGATGGCTTTGGCGACATCTTCATCGGTGGTTGCGCTTTTGTCATCGGCAACTGGAGCAGTGTTGACGAAGAGTGATTCATAAGCGCCGATGTCCACACTGCTGCCAATGATACGCGGATAGTTAGCGCCGCGTTGGTCATATGTCAGTCCAGC
The DNA here is from genome assembly GCA_031372065.1 of Abditibacteriaceae bacterium. Lineage (GTDB taxonomy): Bacteria > Armatimonadota > Abditibacteriia > Abditibacteriales > Abditibacteriaceae > DASWNL01. The sequence goes on from JANMKN010000056.1 coordinate 2,926, forward strand.
CGCCGCTGCATTGCTGCCTGCATTCACGGCTGTTCCATACGTTGTCAGCGCGATGGTTTGGGTTGGCCCGCCGTTGTTTTGCAAACCGGCGGGGTCGAGGCCAGCTTGCGCCGCCGTGCCACTGGTGATGTTGTTGCCGCCAGTGGTGACGCCCAGGTCATAGATGTTGGCGATGTAGGGCGATGTATTACCCGCAACGATGCTGTTGTTGAGCACCAGCGTGTTGAAGTTGAGGATGGCGCCGCCGTAGTTGGCAGTGTTGCCCGATACCGTAGTGTTGGCGAGGTCCAGCGTGCCGCCGTCGCCGTTGCGGATGGCGCCACCGCCGTAGGTGGTGCTATTACCCGACAGCGTGCTGTTGGTGACGTTGGTGATGCCGTTGGCGTTGTAGACGGCGCCGCCGTCACCGACGGAGGTGTTGCCGCTGAGGGTGCTGTTCTGCACCACTAACGTGGCATTGTTGAAGATGCCGCCGCCAGCCACAGCGGAGTTACCGCTGAGGGTGCTGTTCTGCACCACTAACGTGCTATTCGATGGGTTGACGTAGATGGCGCCGCCGTTGCTGGTGCCGCCCACAGCGGAGTTGCCGCTGAAGGTGCTGTTTTGCACCGTGAACGTTCCCTGATTGATTACGACAGCACCGCCGTTGCCGTTCTGGGAGAGGTTCCCACTGAACGTGCTGTTGGTTATGGTCGTGGGCCCGTTCCCGTTGTTGGCGATGACGCCTCCGTCACGAGGAGCGGAGTTCTGGTTGAACGTGCTGCCGGTCACCGTCAACGTTCCGAAGAGGTTGTAAACAGCGCCGCCGTCGTTAATCAGGGTGGAGTTGTTGTTCACGGTGCTATTTACAATTTCCACGCTGGTCTGATAGAAGAAGATTGCGCCGGCGCCGTCGCCGGCGGAGTTGCCGCTGAGGGTGCTGTTGGTGATGGTCACAGGGCTATAGGCGTAGATGGCGCCGCCTTGATTAGCGGTGTTGCCTGACAGCGTGCTGTTCGTGATGGCGAGGGTGCCGAGGTTGCGGATGGCGCCGCCTTCGCCGCCCTCTGCCCTGCCGCCGCTGAGCGTCAGGTTGTTCAGCGACAGGTTGGCGCCGCTGTTCACGTTCAACAGTTGCACGTCGCCGGTGTTGTTGGTGCCGGAGTTATTGGCATCGCCGCTGATTGTCACGCCGCCCGCTTGGGTGTTGGTGATCGTGAGCGTGCCGTTGTTGACGATGTTGGGCAGTGTGGTCAAGAGCCGGATGGTGCCCGTCACGCTGAAGGTAACAGTGTCGTTGCTCGGCAGGCTGTTGGCGTAATTAACGGCCTCGCGTAAGCTGGTCAGGCCATCGTTCGCCGTCACATCTTGCGTGGTGTCAACAATCAGCGAAGGCACTTCGTTGACCATGATGGAAACCGTAGCGATGTTGCTGTCAATGGTGCCGTCGTTGGCCTTGAAAGTGAAGCTGTCAGGGCCAGCATAGTTATTGGCTGGCGTATAGGTGCGATTGGCACCCGTGCCCGAAAGCGTGCCGTGGGTTGGAGCGCTGACAATCGTATAAGTCAGTGGGTTGTTGTCGGCGTCGCTGGCGCCCAATGTGATGTTAGCGGGCGTGCCTTCGTTGACCGCTACGCTCTGGCTGCTGGCAACTGGGGCGATGTTTGTGGGAACAGACGTAATTTTTACATCATCCACGCCAACCTGAAAGAAAAACTGGTCGTCGGCCATCGCAAAACGCAAACGCACGGTCTGGCCAGCAAAGGCCGAAAGGTTGGCGCTCAGTGAAAATGGCGCTCTGGTCAACGGGTCACCTACGTTGGTTTTGAAGATAGTGGTTAAGATGTCTGCGGAAGCTACCGATAAGATATTGGCGGTTGGCTTCATAACATCAATACGATACTGCTGATTGCCACCTGACGGATTTAAATGAGCAGGTGTAAGAAACACGCTATAGCGATTGTAATAATATGTCTGAAATGACAGATTATGACTTTGGTTGGCCTCTAAAACGATGTCCTGATACAGAATAAGGGACGAAGGGCTATTTTGATCACACATAGCAGCGCGCGTTCCCTGGGGAGGTGCAGCAACAGACTGCCCGGAAACAGGACTGTTTGTTCCTGTGTAATTATTCCAAGCCCCACCGCCGCTATTGACAACTCCCCAACCTGCCAGAGTTCCGTTTTCAAAGTTGCCATTGGTAATGGTAGCGGCGTAAGCGCTTTGGGCACTCACGAGGGATAGCGCAAGGGCCATCCACAGAAAAACACGTCTCATAATCATCATTTGTCCTTTGGCGGGTTATGGCCCGCACTTTTACTTTTACGGCTGCGTGCGGCTCTTTGGCGGCTTGTTTTCCGCTAAGGTGGCACACTACATCGGCATTTTGAGAGGGAGGCTAATTGAAGTGAAGACGCCCGATAAGATGGGCGACTAAGAATTCACTTCAAAGAACTTCAATAAACGGCGAAACCGGTTGCTGAGATTAACCGCCAAGCGCCGCTCACACTCTCAAAAAACACCTATCATTGACAAAAATTGGGCGATACTTTGGTTTGTCCCTACTACTATAACCGTTATTGACAGCGAATAGGTGCAACAAAAAGTGAGTTTCGTCACTTTAAAAAAGTGAATCTTGTCACTATTGCACAATTTACTGTTATTTATCGCCCTAAAAGTGGCAAGGGAGGGATTTTGCAGGGCGCGACGGGGCATTTTGCAAGGCTTTATCGTTTGGGAATCGATTGGGCGTGGGCGCGGGCCAAACCCTCTCTATCAGTTATCAGGAGGCGAAATTGCGGGCGTTTTTCGATGTAGCCGAGTTCGACAAATTGCTTGAAAACTTTGTTGACACTCTCGCGCGTATGGCCGGTGAGCGAGGCCAACAATTTCTGGCGCAGGGGAAATGGCAAGAGCACGCTGTTATCGTCTTGCACTTCCCCATATTGGTGGGCGATTAATAAAAGCTGCGCGGCAACGGCGCCGTTGACGTTATGCAAGGCTAAAATTTCCTGCCGCCACGATTGAAAACGCACCAAACGCACTAAATGCTGCAAGATGGCTGTTTGAAAAACCGGCATGGCATTCATAAAGTGGCAAAAGTCGGCTACCGCTAATTTGTGCCCTTCCACCTCTTCCAAAGCCACGACCGAATATGAATGCGCGATGCCATCTATCGCGCTCAATTCACCCATGCAACTGCCGTATCCCATCACTGCCATCACAATAGCATTCTCATTTTCTTCGTAAACGATTTCGTGGTTGTTGCCGCTTATCACTTTGATGCTGCTGCGAACCACTTTGACACAGCCGCTTTCCACGAAATACACCCAGCCGGCATACTGGTTTTGTTCTATCAGACGCTGCTCTGGCTTGCAGCGAAAAGGCTGCATAAATTCAAAGGCTTCTTTACGCTCCGCGACTGACAATTTCTGAAACAAACGAAATTTGGGACAGCTTTCTACACAACCAGCAGCCGCGTCTTCCATAAATTCCTTGATAACACAAAATATTCGCTTGGGCACACATTATATAGTCACCGCGCACACTTCGCTATGGCAGAAGCGCCTTCGATTGCAAACCAAAAAAGGGAGAGGCCATAAATTTTGCCTCTCCCTTCCCCTTGTTTTTCGCTTACGAGTTTGCTTTAGTTTCGCGGCGCAGGCGGCGGCGGCGCGGTGACACTCGGACTGTTGGCGCCGTTGCCACGATTCGCGCCGCCAAAACCACCATTGGCGCGGCCAGTTCCATTATTGCCGCCATTGCCGCCATTACCGCCAAATTGAGCGCGCCGTTGGGCTTGCATGGCGTCGTATTTGGTTTGTTGTGCGGGCGTGAGTAGCGCTTTGATTTCCGCATCCGAGGCGGCGCGAATCGGGCGCATTTTTTCGCGGCGTTGCTGACGCGTTAGCGTTGTATCGTCGAAGATCGGCTTGAGGCGCGGCGCATCGGCGTCTTGGATCGCTTTAATTTTCGCGACCTGCTCCGGCGTGAGTTGCAATTGCTGCGTCATTTGCTCCAAACGGCGCGCGGCCATTTGTTGCGGATTGAAACCGCCCGGCCCACCCATGGCGCCGCGATTGCCGCCCGTGGCAGCAGCGGCTTCATTCTGGCGCTCTTGCAAGGCGCCGCGCACATAGGAGCCGAAAGTCAACAACACGGCCAACAGCGAAACCGCAAACAAAATGAGGTGCGCCTTGGTGAGTTCGTTCTTTTTCGTGGTGTTATTCATGGTGATCCTGTGTCCGATGTGCTTTTTTCGGCTTGTTCCATTGGCAATTTATAGCTGAAAAACACGCCCAATGCCAGCATGAGCCATGTCATAATTTGCAGTTCGTGCAGATGCGTCAAAAAATACGGCAAGCTGTCGTCGGCTAAGAATGGTTCAAAGCGCCATTCGGTAAACAAACCTAAAATCAAACCCGCCACCGCGCAAAAGTAAGCCAACAGCGCCGACTTTTGCCCCGCGCCCTTGGCCGCGCCCCAGCCGAGCATGACAGGCGGCAAAGCCAGCGCATAGAATCCCATTTTGGCGACTAAGAAAAAGGCGTAGTAACCCATTGCGCCGCCCAAAAGCGCGCCGATTACTCCTCTCACCAACACTTGTGTTTGATTCGGTTCTTTCATGCGGGAAAAGCTCTTTGCAAGAATGTTCCTAATTATCGCATAGCATAAACACTTCGACATAGATGTTTTGTCAGAAAAAGGCACTCACCACACGAGAAAACTTATGACCAACTTCAAAAAAGCCTTGCCTCACCTCACAAAAGCCGCTTGCGCGCTGCTGTTTTCGCTGTTTTCGGCCACTTTTTCGACTGCTTTTGCCGACGAACTCACCATCGGGCCGGATTATGCCGATTCGCCGGAAATGACAGTGCGCGAGGGCGTGCCGCAAGGCACATTGCACGAATTCACTATGAATTCTACTGACAGCAAAATTTATCCGGGCATCGCCAAAAACCAACCCGGAACGGTGCCGTATCAGCGCAAAGTGGTGGTTTATGTGCCCCAACAATACGTTCCCGGCACCCCGGCGCCTTTTATTGTGGCGCAAGATGGCCTCGGTTATCGCAGCGCGCTGCCCAAAGTGCTGGACAACCTCATCAACGAAAAGCGCGTGCCGGTGATGATCGCCATTATGATTAATTCCGGCGGCGGCGATTCGCTCGGCAGCGAGCGCGGCCTCGAATACGACACGGTTTCGGACGTTTATGCCAACTTCATCGAAACAGAAGTGCTGCCCAAAATCAGCGCCGATTACAACATTACTTTCACCAAAGACCCCGAAGGCCGCGCCACGATGGGCGGCAGTTCGGGCGGCGCGGCGGCTTTTACGATGGCGTGGTTTCGCCCCGACCTTTACCATCGCGTGCTGACGTATTCCGGCACTTATGTCAATCAGCAATCGCCCGTCAATGCCGCTTCGCCGCATGGCGCGTGGGAATATCACGAGCATTTCATTCCGCAAAGCGAAAAGAAGCCGCTGCGCATTTGGCTGGAAGTCAGCGAAAACGATAACGGCTCCACGCGCGACGAGGCCTCACTGCACAACTGGGTCATGGCGAATCAGCGCATGGCGGCGGCGCTCAAAGCCAAAGACTACGATTATCGTTACGTTTTCGCGCAAAAAGCCGGTCACACCGATGGCCGCGTGACGCGCCAAACGCTCGCCTCGGCGCTCGAATGGCTGTGGCAGGGTTATCCTAAATAAAAGGATGGTGCGCGCTTGGCTTTCGCGCCGGTTGAAACCGGCGTCTGGAGGGGCAAAGCCTGCCTTTGCAGGCTCATAATCAAGGTTTGGAGGCCACGAAGGTGGCCTTGGCTTTTGCAGGGGCCGGTTTCAACCGGTCTTCAAACCCGCACCATCCATTAACTAAAGAAGGGGCAAACATGAAAAAGAATTTTTGGTCAACAAGGGCAATCGGCGCGCTGCTGCTGGCAAGTGGCGCACTCGTGCGGCCTGCGCAAGCCGCCGAGCCGCTTTATCAGGAAACATTTGAAGCCAATGACGGCGGTTGGACGCCGATGGGCGACACCGCCAAAGTGAAATGGGAACAGCAGGCGGACAACGTCAAGGAAGGCAAAGGCGCCTTGCGTTTCGATTACAGCATCGCGGCGGGCCAAATCAATTTGCTCGGCATTCCGGCGCCAGAGCGCCCTTTTGCCACGCTGCAAGCCATCACATTTTGGGTCAAGGCCAGCCACGACGCGCCGATGGCTTTTGTGCTGCAAGAACAAAACGGCGGGCGCTTCACGTCGCAGTTTTTCGCCCCGAAAAATAAATGGCAGCGCGTCGAACTCAAACCCGCCGATTTTGTGCTGCAAGAAGGCAACGACGACCCCAAAGACGCCAACGGCAAGCTGGATTTAGACAAAATCGAAGGCGCCGCACTGGTAGATTTCGGTCAAGTCTTGGCGCAATTCGCGGCGGGGCCAAATAACCCGCTGGCCCAACTTTTGAACGTGAAAACCGGGCCGCGCACTTTATATATAGATGATGTCACCTTCAGCGCCACGCCGTTAGCAGGCGAACCGGCGCCCGATGCCACCTTGATTGATGGCTTCACGCGCCCGCAAGCCGCATGGTTTAGCATCGGCGACATAGGACTGCAAAACATCAAAGACGAAAACCCTGAAAACAACGCGCTACAAGCCGACTACTGGCAGGAACCGAACCACCTTGTTGCCATCGTTAAGCCCGTTTCGCGCGGCGTTTTCGTCAACAAAAGCGGTCTTTCTCTCAATGCCGCCTCCAAACAGCGCGCCATTCTCATTGTGCAATTGGAAGAGCATAGCGGCGGCAAATACAACACAATGCTTGAAGTGCCCGGCAAAGCTGCGCCCACGCCCGTGACGCTTTTATTCAAAGATTTCAAGCCCGCCGACGACTCGAAAGACAACAATAATCGCCTTGATTTGGATCAAGTCAAGCAACTGCTCATCATTGACCTGACCGGCCTCATCGGACAAGCCAACACGCTTAATACGCTCTGGCTCAATCACATTCACGTTAAGTAGTGGTCGGTGGGCAGGGGGCGGGGGTCGGTGCAAGCACTTACTGCTCACTGCCTACTGCCTACTGCTCACCGACCACCGCCCCCGTCTATGCCCATTTGCGATAAAAGCGCCATTCTTGATTGTGCGCGCCGGACAGCAAATCGGAATCGGAAACGCGATCCAGCGGCGTGAGAATCACAGCGGGCGTATAAGCCGGGTGACAATTGCGAAAATGCGTGGTGCAGCGACGATCATCGTGTGTGCTGATCGTTGTCGTCGAAGTCGAAACCGTGGCGCTGCCCCAGCCATCCGACGGCAAGCGGCTAATGCCAAGCGGCGCATTTTCGCGGTCACGGCCAATTTCGCCGCACGTTGAAATGCCAGCATGACCTTCGGCGTCTGCCCACAATTCCAAAGCGCGCTTGTAACGCAGTTCACTGCCCAGACGCGGCGCCAAGCCATAATTTTGCATTTCCGGCAGCAGAAAATGATTGCTGCGCACTGCCATTTCATCGCCGTTAAACCACTGAAACGCCAGGCGTCGTGAGGTGCATTCGACAATCAAACCGCGCGTGGCATCGGCAAACAAAAATATCGAGCCGTAATTCACGCCGCCGCCGCCCAATAATTGGCGCGCAATTAAATCGTCAAGTGCGGGCACGATGTCATCCAGCGCTTCGCATTTTTCCGCCAAATAGCGCAAAACGTGGCAATCGTTGAGAACGCAGTCTTCATATTCGTCCGGCGGCACTGGCGAGCCGGTATTATTGGCGCCCGCCCAGTAATTTTCGGTGTGAACGTGCGCGATGCCGATGTTGCCGACGTCGCCGCCCGCGACATAACGAAAACAATCGTCGCTTTGCTTGATGTAAAGGCATTGCACTTCGTCGCGCTCGTCGCGATTCTTGTGAAACAGCGTTTCGCCGGAAATCGTGCTGTCGCCCAGCGCGAAAAATGTGGTGCAATCGCCACCCATGAGCGGTTCATAGCCTTGCGCGTCGAAAGCGCTGACGATTTCGCCCGTCGCCGCATTATATAAAGGCGGCGGCAGGTATTCGTTGCCCCAGAAATCGGAGGGCAAGCAGTTGAGCGCCAAAATTTGCGCAGCAGGAATTTCAAGCGTTTTCGCCACAGCGCGCGTTTCATCCAACCAATGCGGCGCGATTGCTTCCAGTGCGCTGCCGAATTTTTCAGCGCGCTCGCTCAACGCTTCGACCACGCTCATTTTTTCGGCGCGCCGTTTCGTGCGCGCCACGCGCTCTTTTAACGCGTCGCGCTGATATTCTCCGAGCAGCGCGCCGATTTCCGCCGCGCTGCCAATTAAAAAAACAGGTTCACCCATGCGTTTAATTATCTCAATTTATAGCGCCGAAAAGCGAGACCAGAGCCGCCGATTATAACGAGGAAAATCAGAGTGGCAACGAAATAAACTTTTACTTTAAACGCATTGATTTCCGCATCTTGCAAAACTTTAATAGCTTCAAAACTATGCTTGCCCTCCGCCCATGTGAGCGCCGATTCGTCAGAAGCATTTCGATAATTCAAATCGGCTCCATGAGTGAGCAATACCCTAATGGATTCCGGCCTGTTTGCACCTGCCGCCAACATCAGAGGAGTCAGGCCATCATCGCCTTTATGTTCAATATCGGAGCCAGCATCCAAGAGCAGTTGCGTAATGGCCGGATCGCCGCCGATGGCCGCGCCACCTAAAGCCGTGTCGCCATGCGCGTCTGTCAGATTTATGTCGGCACCTTTTGATAATAGAAATCGAACAATATCGTCGTGCTTGGCTACAGCCGCGAAATGGAGGGCCGATAGTCCGCCCAATTTTCCTTGTCTGCCCTGCAATTCGATCATTTTGATATTGACGTTGCAGCCTTTATCCAAGAGCATTTGCACAATCGAAAGATAACCACGATTGGCGGCAGCACACAAAACGGGAATGCCGCTTTTCGAGGCAGCAGACGGACTGGCACCTTGCGTTAAGAATAGCGATGCCGAGGCTGCATCTCCTTTGCGAACAGCATCAACCAAGTTCAAATCCACTAACGAAGTTGAAGGAGTGCAAATGGTGGCTGGCGGCACAGCAACTGACGCGATTAGAGGTTTGTGCTGCGCAACAGACGGCGCCGTAAAATGGCGAAAGATGCCGATTCCTAAAAGCAGCACGCAAAACAGAGCGGTGCCTATCAAAATGGTTTTGCGCTTCTCGGCCTCGAAAGGCGCTTTTTCCATTTGGCGCGACGCGGCATGGACAGGAGGAGAGCTTGGATTGGCGGCAGATTCACCTTGCTGAACAGGCAACGTGGCGCGGCAAACCGCGCAGTTTTGGACATGGGGTGAATTCAACTCGCCACATTGTATGCACCGCACAGGTGTTAAAGACATCGTGCCAATTATACCCCAAAAGCAATGTCATAAAACAGCGCAGCATTCTTATATGTAAGCCGTTCAAACGAGACATTCTACGGGAAGTTATATAAATAGCGCGGCGCTGATATTCTCCGAGCAGCGCGCCGATTTCCGCCGCGCTGCCAATTAAAAAAACAGGTTCACCCATGTTTCAGAGTAAACCTAAATTCGAGATGATCGCCACACAATTTTTGGAGATTCAAAAGGTTTGTGTAGCGACACACGGCGTGTGTCCTTAGCTATTTCTGTGGTTGCGCGGCCAAATTGCCCAGCGTATTGAGCAAATGGCCTTCGGCGCCAATGATAAAACTGGCTTCATCGCCGATTAAGCCGGTAATCGTGAGAAACGATTCCACTTTCGGCTGCTTGATGAAATCCACTTGCGTCTTGAGTTTGGCGATGGCTTTCGTTCGGCTGTCTTTGGCATCTTCCACGGAGCCGCGCCAATCGTTGAGCAGCGTAGCGAATTGGGTATTACCCGCTTGTTTATCAACCAAGGCCTGCGCCACTTTGCGATGCGTTTCGCGCACAGGCTCCAGCACGTTTTCTTCGGCTAAAGCGCATTGCACCACGGCGTCTTGCAGCGTTTTATCGGTCAACTCGCACCAGTTCATGGTGTCGCGCAGCGTTTTTTCGAGGCGTTGCAGCGCTTCTTGGCGCCTTTGTTCGGGGGAAGGCGCGGCGGTTTTTTGGGCCTGACAAAACGAAGCGCAACAAAGCAGCGCGGCGATGGTAAACAGTAAAGGGTGTTTCATGCCAAAATTAGAAACACAAGGCAGCCCCATAAGGCGCGCCTTTGAACTGCCACTTTTTCTATGAAAGCCACACAATTTCGCCCCGCGATTGACAGTCCGCGCACGCGAGCCTTTGCCAATTTGATGTCGCGTCCGGCGCTGCGTTGGGCGCGCGGTGTGCAGCGCGTGGAAATCGCAGGCGGCGATTTGAAGCGCTTGCAAAGTTTGCGCGACGAGCGCGTGGTTTTGACGCCGAATCATCCGACTAACACCGATCCGGCGCTGATTTGGGAACTTTCGCGCCGCGCCGCCATGCCGTTTCATTATTTATGTTGCCACGAAGCCTTCGCTAAATGGGGCGGCTTGTGGGGCGCTTTAATTCAACGCATGGGCGCCTATTCGGTAGTGCGCGGCACGGCGGACAGGGCTTCGTTTGCCTTTACCAAGGAAGTTTTGTCCAAACCCGGCGCGAAGTTGGTTTTGTTTCCCGAAGGCGAAGTTTACAGCCAGAACGATTCGCTTTTGCCTTTTCAAACCGGCGCCGTGCAATTGGCCCTTTGGGGTCGTGACGCGGCGCGCAAAAGCGAGCCAAACGCGCAAATTTATCTGTTGCCGTGCGCGATTCGCTATCGCTTTTTGCGCGATGTGACGCCGGTTTTGCATGGCAAATTGGCCGATTTGGAAGAGCATCTCGCAATGCCAGACGGCCCCGGCGAATTGTATCCGCGAATGCGCCGCGTGGCACTGCGGGTTTTTGAAGAAGTCGAGCGCGAATACGGTTTGCATCCCGCGCCGGGCGAAGATGTTTCGCCGCGCTTGCAAGCCGCCAAAGAAGCCGCTTTAGCCCGCGCCGCCACGCTTTTTGGCCTCGAAATGCCGCGCGGCACCTTGCCCGAACGAATGCGCGCTTTGCTTTTCGAAGTCGAAAGCGCCATGCACGATTTGGAAAGCGAAAATGCCGCGCCCGATGCCGAAAACGTCGAAGCCTTCCGAGAAAGAGCTAACAACACGCGCCGCGCTTGGCGCGATTTACAGCGCCTCGCCAATTGGATCGCGGTTTACGACGGCTACGCCAAAAAATCGCCGACGCCCGAACACATCGCCGAAGTGATTTATCGGCTGGAAATCGAAGTTTTCGGACACGCCACACACGCTGGAACGCGCATCGCACGGGTGCGCGTCGGCCACGCCATTCCCTTGCCAGAAAAGGTTTCGCGCAAAGATTTGCCTGCGCTCACCTTGCAACTCGAACAAGCCGTCGCAGCGCTCTTGCGCATTTAAAACAGGACAGCAGCACTCCTTTATTCCTAAACCATGAACGAAACACAAATGATAGATGTCGGCGCTAAAGATGACACGCAGCGCGAAGCGGTGGCGACAGGTGAAATTAAAATGTTGCCCGCGACTGTGCAAATGGTGGCAAGTGCCACGCTGCCCAAAGGCAACGCGCTCGAAACGGCGCGAGTGGCGGCCATTATGGTGGCTAAACGCACGCCGGATATAATTCCGCTCTGTCATCCGCTGCTGATTTCCCACGCTTCGTGCGAATTTGAATGCGACGAAGCGAACGGAATTATCCGCGCCACAACGCGTGTGCGTTGCAACGGCAAAACCGGCGTGGAAATGGAAGCGTTGACAGCAGTCAGCGCCGCACTCTTAACGATTTATGACATGACCAAAGGTGTGGACGACACGCTGGAAATTACGCGCATCGTTTTGCTCGAAAAACGCGGCGGCAAAAGCGGGGATAGGGTTAAAAAAAGCCGCGCCTGAAAATTCAGGCGCGGCTTTTTGTTTATTAAATCTCAATTCACTTTCAGCAATTCAACATCGAAAACCAAAGTGGAATTGGGCGGAATGGCACCGGGGAAACCGCGCGAACCGTAGCCCAATTCGGGTGGAATGGTCAGTTTGCGCTTGCCGCCGACTTTCATGCCGGCCACGCCTTCATCCCAGCCTTTGATAACCATACCAGCGCCCAGTTGAAACTGGAAAGGTTTCTTGCCCACCGATGAGTCGAACTGCGTGCCATCGGTTAATTTTCCCGTGTAATGAACGGTCACATTGTCGCCCGCTTTGGCTTCGGCGCCGTCGCCAACTTTTACGTCTTCAATTTCTAAACCATTTGCCATTTTTCTTTTGCCTCCGTTATTTTCTGCCACTTCTGGGTCTGCCTTGACTTGTGCGCCTTCGGGCATCGAAGAACGCGTGCTGGCGAAAACATTCACCGTCACGGTTTCTTCGTTGGCGACTTTCAATTTCGCGGGCGCCGGAACCATGATGCCGAATTCGTCCAACTTGATAGGAAACGTCGCTTTGATATACAGCAAATCGCCCGGCAAACGTCCCTTCGTGTTTTCATCGGCGGGCAAGGCAGTCACTTCCACATCGGCCATGACCGGCTTGGTGACACCATGCAATTCCATGTCGCCTTCGGCTTTGAACTTTCGCATTTTGCCCGGCACCAGCACTTGCACATCGCGCGTGATGCCGACCAATTTGCGCAACGTGAAAATCGCTTTGGGATTTTTCGCCACGTTCAGCCATTTGTCGCCGCGCATAATGTCGTCGCGCGCTTTGATGCCGGTTTCCAGCGACGCTAAATCTAATACAAAACGCGCCTTAGGGCCGTTGATCGCGTTTTGCGGGTCAACTTTTACTTCGGCGGTCACGTTGCCGGTGCGAGTCAGCATGGTTTCCAGCGGCGCGTCCGACAAAATCATCACTAAATTGCGTTGCGCTTCATCATTCGCATAATAGACGCGATAGGCGCCTTGCGCGGCCATCGCCACGAAGGTAAGGCCGGTTAATCCGACACAAGTGGCCCCGCCTTGAAGTATTCGCTTTTGAAGCGTTCGCTTTTGTCCTTGTTTCATCGTTTGAATCCTTCTACTTTCAATTGAATCCGATACAGACTTGTATTCGCCGTGATGTAAAGCATTTTGCGGTCAGCCCCGCCAAAAGCGAGATTCGTTGTGCCTTCGGGCAACGCCAACGGGCTTTTTCTCAATCGCGAAAACCAATTGTTGGCTTGTGAGCATTCCAATCGCCGCGTT
>JANMKN010000059.1:0-4415 GCA_031372065.1 Abditibacteriaceae bacterium
CCCCGGCAGAAATTTATTTTGGCGAAAAAGGAACGAACCAAGGGCAATTATGAAAGGAGCAAAACCTACCTTAAATAAAGGTGATTTTTTGTCTTGCTTTTTCAGTCCATCATAACCATTCACTGCGATCTGCTTTGTGAACGACTCCTCGCTGCGTCAAGACTGCCAATTCTGCGCGGGCGTTGCCAGCAAAATCTCCTACGGCAAGCGCGGCAATCGGCACGCCCCAATCCTCGGATTGCAGGCGATAAGAAACTTCATCAGCAAGTTTACCGCTGACGGTGATAAGGATATTTCCTGCCGCTACGGCCAGGTCGCCGGAGAAATTTTCGTCCAACTGTCCGGCGACGATTTCTTGTGCGGGTTGCGGCAACGTGATGCTTTCCGGGCGGGCGTTGAGTGCTCCCTGTTCGCCGGTAAAAATCAGCAACTGCGCCTGTTCGTTGCCTGTGATGCCGACGAAGACATCCGTTAGCCCGTCAGCGTGATTGATCTCGCCCACCGCCAATGCAGTGACGGCACCAGGAAGCGCGAGCAAGCTGGCCGCACGAAAATTTCCGTGTCCGTCGCCGCGCAAGTATTGAAGCTGGCGGCTGCCGCGCGCTGCCGTCACTAAATCCCCATGCCCATCGGCATCGAAGTCGCCGGCCCCAATGAATTCGGGCGCTTCCGGCAATTCAACTAATCCGGTAGCAGGGTAAAACGGAGCGGAGGAAAACTTGCCGCTGGCTTTTCGTGCTTGTGCGCCGGGACTGTGCGGAAACATCGTATCCACATTCCCACGCTGCCATCGCAGCGCGCCTGCTGTGCCAACCCGATAAGCGCTGATCAAATCGGCGACGCCATCTTCATCGAAATCGGCTGAAGCGAGCGCGAGCGGCGTGAAGAGCGGTTCCGCTTCGACGCGTGGTTCGGAGCGCAATGGTAGCGGCACGACTGGGCCAAACCGAAGCGGCGAATCAGGCCGAATTTGGCCAGCGGCACTCCGATAGATTGGCGTGAGGCTGAACAGGGCAAAGACGAGGGTGAGGAGGCGGATGAACCGCAAAGATTGCTTCATAATAATTCTCGTATAGCCAGGTTAAGCGAGTGGAGAAAATAAATCGGCATAGATAGGATTGACAAGATTGACAAGATTCACAGGGAAGGCCGATCCATCTGCCATTTGCACCAATCCTGTCCATCCTGTTAATTCTAGTTGGATTGTTTTGGGATTTGTATGCGGCTGCAGGACAAAGTCGTATTCCAAGTGCTGTTGCTTGCCATACCAAAGCAAATTGATTCCTGGATACACATCTTTTTCTTCCACTTTGGCATATTGCGTGATTCCTGTGCGCCATTGATTTTGATCTTTGCCACGAAAGTAATTCGCTTTGTTTGGCAATGGCTCAAGCCCGCGCACCTCGGGCGCTGGATTGGCGTTTAGTAATTTAAAGCGCAATGTGGTGGGCGAACGCTCACTAAAAGTTGCTGGTGTTTGTGCGGCTGTTTCCCCCGCCTTTTTATGACGGGCTGACAGCTTGGTCGGCTGGCATTGCAGCACCGTTTCATGGTCGGTCACGAACAAATTGTAACCTTGATTGCGCGCCAAAAAGCGCACGCGCCGATCCGTTTGTCCCTGATTGGCTTCAAAGGCCAATGGTTGGTTGGCGTATCGTTTGAGAGCAGTTGTAAATCGTTGCAGCGACGCAAAGCCGAGCAACTAGCCACAAAAGCACAAAAAAATCCAGGCGCGAGGTAGTTTCATAGGCGGGTGATTTTTTGCGGGGGCGGAGAAACGTAAAATAGGGCGGCTTGATACTAAAGCAGATGGTGTGATCAGTAAAGAATTAGCTGATAAATATCCCGCCCTTCAGCACTGCTTACCTGCCGCTATCACTTCTCTTCGCGTGGCTGGCGCTGCACCGGAGTTTTTCTTCAGGCTGAGGCCTGCACAGGGTGGAATGAAACGGTTGGACAGATGCCGGAAGGAGGAGGAAGATAGCTGCTGACCGCAGCCGGTGGAGGAGGCCGTCGCCGCATTGGTGCAGATGTTTCAAGCCCGCACCGGAGTTTGGTCCCGGCAATTCGTGAGTAGGTCAGTGGTGACGGTGCGATGAGCGATCATTGTTGCCGATCCCGTTTAAGAGAGTACGTTTGAGAAGGAATTGCCGCGCCGGCTGCTGTCATCATCCGAATTCCGACAGGAGGCCAGGCCGTGAAGAAAAGCTACCAGCAAGTCGCACGAAGTAAGAATCAAAGCCAGACGAACAAGACCAAAAAGAAATTGGTGGTGGCCGGCGGACGCACGGTGGAAGTGCGAGCGAGCGGAGAATTGAACCGGCTCAATCAACACGCGGCGGGCGTGGACATTGGTGGCGACCGTCATTATGTGTGCGTATTTTTATGAAAACGAAGGGCGAATTTTGCGGAAGGCGAACAAGCAATTTTGCGATGGGTTCTTCCGAGCTTTTGGTGAAAAGGCAGATTGGGTGTTGAATTGGTGGGATGAAAACGCTACTGCCATCCGCTGATCTCTTTCATTTAGACGCGGTCACTTATCAAACAGGTCGCTTGATTCTCCGTTTACGCACACGCCGACAACAGGCCGCCAGCCCAAGCTGCCAGACGCTTTCTAACAAGCTTCACAGTCGTTACTTGCGTCATCTGGCCGATCTGCCATGGGCTGGCATCCCCGTACAGTTCGATTTGCAGGTGCGTAAATTCTTTTGCCGCAACGAAGCTTGCCAGCAGCACATCTTTTGCGAACGGCTCGCGGAGGTTGCGCTGGCTGATGCGCGCCAGACCGTGCGGTTAAATAGCTACTTGCAACAATGCGGCTGGCACTTGGGCGGTGCACTGCGTGTTCGTCTGACGCGCTTGACCGGGGTTCGGTTGGGAGCTGATGCCATTTTACAACGCGTGCGGAAGCTACCAGCACAAGGCGTGCCGCGCCAAGTGCGTGTTTTAGGGGGTGATGATTTTTCGTTCCGGCGCGGCGACCCTTACGGCACGATTCTGGTAGATCACGAACAACATTGTGTGGTGGATTTATGGGCGAGTCGGGAAGCCAAAGATTTAGCTGACTGGTTAGGCGCGCATCCTGAAGTGGAAATCATCACGCGAGACCGCGCTCCGGCTTATGCCGAAGGCGCAACGCAAGGTGCCGCCAACGCCCAACAAATCGCGGATCGCTGGCATATTCTGCACAATTTAACGGCAGCCTATGAACAGTTGATCCAGCATCATAGCCGTGCCATTCGGGCTTGTGCGCAGGAACTCAATGAACAATTTCGCGCTGCTTCGGCAGCCGCGACAGGGTAGATGATGATCCCATTGTGCCACTGACGGCCAGTGAGTATATGCGCTCGCGGGCACGGCAGGCGGCCCGCCAGAACTCTCATAAGCGCCGCAAAGCGGGCGATGATGAGATCAAACAACGCCAGACCCAAGGTTTCTCCATCCTCCAACCAGCGCCGCAGGTCGGCCTGAGCTAGACAGCCATCAAGCGCTTCTACGAGGCTCCCAGCTATCCTGTGATTAACCGTGCCCGTTGGTAGTCAGCTTGATCCTTTCGTTTCCTACTTACAGCAGCGCTGGGCCGAGGGCTGTGGCAATGCCCGGCAGTTGTACCAGGAAATCCAAGCCAAAGGGGATGGTGGCAGCGCGGTCACTGTGCGGCGGTTACTAATTCCTTGGCGCAGCGATGATCCTGCGGCACGCGCGCCCCTTCCGATTCCCAAGTGGCGCACGCCCAGTCCGAAAGAATGTCGGTGGTGGGTGTTGCGTGAGGAAAAGAAATTAACGGAAGAGCAACAACAATTTCGCACCTTGCGCTTGGCCAAGAGCGAGGCAATTCGGCAAGGGCGTGAACTGGTGCAGGCGTTCCGCGGGGTGTTGGCCAAACGGCAAAAAGCGGGGTTGGCGGAATGGGAAGCAAAAGTTCAAGCCACTGAATTGAAGGAATTCACGAGCTTCCTGGCAGGTGTGCAAAAAGATCGGGCGGCGGTGGAGAAGGCGATCACGCAAACGTGGAGTAATGGGGCGGTAGAAGGGCAGGTGAATCGGCTCAAGAATATCAAACGCTCCATGTATGGACGGGCAAGCTTTGCTTTACTCAAGGCGCGCGTGGTCAACGCCTAACCAAGAATCCCAAGAAATGAAGGAAAAACGGTGCGGGGACTGCGCTCACCAAAAGCTCGGAAGAACCCATCGCAAAATTGCTTGTTCGCCTTCCGCAAAATTCGCCCTTCGTTTTCATAAAAATACGCAGATTAGGTAGTGGAAAAGTCATGTGGTTAACCTTTCCCGATTGTAGTGATAGAAAAAGAGTTTAAGATGCAAATTGAGCATGTACTCCTTCTTTGAAAATGAGAGCGTTTTGCGCACGAGGCGACTAACGCGTTGACGCAAAGTGTTGTTGAGTCGTTCAATGT
>JANMKN010000063.1:0-8046 GCA_031372065.1 Abditibacteriaceae bacterium
AAGCGAACAGGTGTCGTTTTCACAACGACGATTTGCTCGACTGGCGTTTGATTGGGCGTAGCTGTATTGGCTGAATTTGCTGTCCGTGCTTGTCGTGATTTAATGAGAAAACCACCGGCCACCAAGGCCGCAATCAAGACCCAAGGCACCCAATTCACGCCCGAATTAGGCGCTTTGCGAGGCGCCTGCATTTCTTCCGTTGCCATTTTAAATCCTCAATTACTTTCGTTCACCGGCTGTTTTGCTGGTGCCAAACCTAACATACGGCGCACTCGCGTAATCAAATGAAAATTCGTAACGTCGTCAAAAATCGAATAAGCCACCGGTGTTGCCAGTAATGTAAGCAGCAATGATAACGTTTGTCCGCCAAAAATTACGGAGCCGATGGCGCGGTTGGTGCCTGAACCAACACCGCTTGAAAGAACCAGCGGAATCATACCGGCCACGAACGCTAATGTCGTCATCAAAATGGGGCGCAATCGTTCTCGATTTGCTTGAACGATGGCCTCGTTGCGTGGCATTCCTTTTTCACGCAATTGATTAGTGTGATCAATCTGCAAAATCGCATTTTTCTTGACGATGCCGAATAGCACCAAAATGCCAAGCATCGAAAAAATATTGATTGATTGACCAAAAATTAGCAGCGATAGCAGCGCGAATGGCACTGTTAGCGGCAGCGAAAGCAGAATGGTGAGCGGGTGAATCCAACTTTCAAATTGCGCCGCCAAAATCAAATACATGAAGACTATGGACATCAAGAAAGCCAGCCCAAATGCCTTGCCAGAGCGCGCTTGTTCCTTCGAGCGCCCAGCGGCTGTAAAGGCATAATCCGGCCCCAAATTAAGGCCTTTGGTGATTTCAGTCAAACGCGTGATCACTGCGGCTTCCGAGGTGCCCGGCTTGACATTGGCTGATAATGTTACCTGCGCGCTGCCATTGAAGTGTTCAATTTGCGAAGGCCCGGTGCCGCGCACGAATTTGACTAACTGTCCCAGTGGGACAGCCTCTAAATCTTGTTTGGATGAAGGAACGGTCAACAAGCCGATGGCATCCTCGCCCGTGCGGAATTGTTCCTGCGCGCGAATATGAACCTCATATTGCTCGCCTTTTTCGTTGTAATCCGTCACTTCATCGCCGCCGACGAAATAGCGGAGCGCATTTGCCAAATCAGCCGGTTGCACGCCTAAATCATTGGCTAAATTGCGATCAATTTTTACTTCGAGTTCTGGTTTGCCCGTGTTAAGACTGGTGTCGGCGTCTACAACGCCGGGAATTTTCTTGAACTGTTCCAGAGCCTTTTTCGATGCATTAGAAAGGGTTTTTAAATCTGGACCAGAAATTAAAAATTGAATTGTTGCACCAGCGCGACCACCGCCGCCAAAACTGGAAACAGGGCCGACGATAGAACGCAAATTATCGGAGTGGAACTTGGGCACAATTTCTGAGCGCACGCGTTGAATCAGTTGATCTTGCGAAATTTCGCGTTTATCCAATGGCACCATTTGCACATAAATCGAGCCGGTATTGGTTTCAACAGCGCCCATTTGACCACTGCTGCTGCCGCCCACCGTTAGCAATGTATATTGGATGCCGGGCACCTTGCGAATCATTTCGTCCATACGCCGCGCGATGTCGCGCGTGGCTTGCAGACTGCTGCCTTCTGGTGCCGTGAACGTCACTTGCATTTGCGATTCGTCGTCGGTGGGCAGGAAGTTAAACGGCACACGTTTGCCGATTATAGGAATGGAATATAAGGCGGCGAAACAAAGCAAAACAATAACCCAGCGATGACTCATGCTCCACTTGAGAGTGGCAGTGTAAACGCGGTCAATCGCCGCGAAAAAGCCCCGTTCGCGCGAGGATTCATGATGTTTTTCTGTTTGTTTACGCGGCAAGCCATTACCCGATTCTTCAGCATTCGCTCCATTAGGCGCTTTGAGTAATCGCGCGCTCATGGTTGGCGTCAGTGTGAACGAAACTAACAGCGACACAAGAATCGCTGCGGTCATGGTCAAGCCAAACGAACTCATAAAACGGCCCACAATGCCGCTCATAAAAGCTACCGGCAAGAAGACCGCCACCAAAGATAAAGTCGTGGCTAAAACTGCGAGACCAATTTCCTGAGTGGCATTGATGGCAGCTTGAAAGGGCGTTTCGCCTGTTTCCTCAATGTGCCGGAAGATGTTTTCCAGCACCACAATCGCATCGTCAATTACGATACCAACGGCCAAGGTCAGCGCCAGCAGGGTAATGAGGTTCAGTGTGAACCCCAGCACCCACATCAAGCCGAAGGTTGAAACAATCGAAATGGGAATGGCAATGGCGGCAATGAAAGTTGAGCGCCAGTTCCATAAAAACAAAAGCACTACAAGCGAGGCCAAAATCGAACCTAAAATCAGATGTTCTTCAACCGCGTGAATTGCCGCATTGATATAAGTTGATTCGTCGCGCACGATATTGACGCTGTAACCCGGTGGCAACGATTGATCAATTGTTTTTAAACGTTCTTTGATGCCATCCACAACGGCCAGTGCATTGGTGCCGCTTTGCTTTAGCACACTCATTTGCACCGTCGGTTTGCCATTGATTTCTGACGAAGTGGTTTCGTCTTCGCTACTGTCTTCGATGCGAGCAATATCGCCCAAACTAATCGATCCGCCGCCATCGGAGGCACGCAATTTAATGTCGTTGAATTGTGCCACCGAAGTCAATCGTCCCAGCGTGCGTAGTGTTAAATCGCGCTCCCCTTGCTCAACGCGGCCTCCAGGCACTTCGATATTTTGCGTTTGCAAGGCGCGCACAATATCCGTGGACGTGATGTTGAAAGCGCGCATTTTATAAACGTCCAACAGCACGTTAATCTGCCGCTTGCGCCCGCCGATGATGTTGACAGCGCCCACGCCATTGATGGTTTCTATTTGCTTGCGAATCGTTTTATCGGCGTATTCGGTGATATTGACCAACGGAATCGGTGCCGAAACAGCTAAAGTCAAAACAGGAATGGCGCCGGGATCGAACGTATTGACTGTCGGCTGATCGATATCCGAAGGGAGTAGGGGAATGATTTGATTGATTTTATCGCGCACTTCCTGCGCGGCTACGTCAACGTCTTTTTCCAACACGAAAGTGACGGTTACCGTGGAAACGCCTTCGGATGAAGTGGAACGTAGTTCATCAATTCCGCTAATGGTATTCAGCGATTTTTCGACTTTATCGGTGATTTCGGTTTCAATCGCTTCGGGCGAGCTGCCGGGTGAAATCGTCGTGACGACAACTGTCGGAAAGTCCACCGTCGGGAAGCGATCAACACCCAGACGCGAAAAGCCCACAATGCCGACTACCACGAAAATCAATATTAAAACAGAGGCGAAAACAGGCCGATGGACGCAGAGTGCCGCTAACTTTTGCATGATGTTTTAAAAATGTGCTTTGACGAAAGCCAAAATCAGGGCTTGCCAGTTTCCTTAATGCGCTTAATTTCCTCGCGCAATTGCGCTTCGTAGGCAACCTGCCATTCACGCGACATCACGCCGAGCGAAGACGCTAATTGTGCGCGAGCATTGGCCAAATCAAAGCGCGTGTTGATGGCATCGGTTTGCGCAGACAGCAAAGCCGTTTGCGCGTCCGAAACTTCCACATTGGTGCGCACACCGGCTGCATAACCGATTTGCGCAGCGCGCAAAGCCTCAATTGCCGTGCGAATCGCCGTATCTGTGCTTTCCAATTTGTGTTGGGCTGCGTCCAAGTTCAAAATTTGCTGTTCCAGCAAAAACGCCGTTTGCTGGCGTGTGACATCTTGGCTGCTTTTTGCCTGTTGCAACAAAGCATTGGCCTCAGAAATCTGTGATTTTGCCCGTCCACTGTCAAAAAGAGTTTGGGCGACGCTCAGACCCATTGAAAGCGCAAATCGACCTAAAAATGTCACTGGATTGCGCAAAATGCCGCTTAAACTGGCCGAAAGTGACGGTTTTTTTGCTGCTTTCGCGACGTCGACATTTGCCATCGCAGCCTTGATTTGCTCCTGAGCCGCGATTAAAGCAGAGCGATTTTTCTCCGCCACACCGCGCAATTGCTGTGGTGATAAGTTTTCCAAGGGCACATCTGGAAGTTTGGCCCCAGTGCCCTCATTGTCTATCTCAAGATTTTCCAGCGAGATTAATCTCAACGGCGTTTCGGGTGGACGGCCCATCTGTGTATTAAGATTGGCCTTGGACAACGCCACATTATTTGCCGCATTAATGCGCCTGAGCCGGGCATCTTGCAGAGTGTTCTCGGCGCGCAAAACATCAAGTTTTGCTGCGGCGCCAGCATCAAAACGCACGTGTGATACGCGCAACCGCTCTTGCGAAACCGCCAAATCACTTTCGGCGACATTGTGCAATTGCTCGGCCCTTAGCACTGCCAAATAGCCAACCGCTGTATTGTAAACAATGTCCTGCTCCACTTGAAGTGCTTGAGCCGCAGACACGCGCGCCAGCGCGGTTGCCGCTTGAGTGCCTGCTTTGACTCTTCCACCATTATAAATGGGAATTTGCCCACTTAGGCCAGCGTTTTCGTTAATGCCATTGCTGCTAAAAATATTACTGCTGCCCGTTGAGCCACCTGTGCCACCAAAACTGGGTTGCCCCAAATTTTTGTCAAAATTCAAAGCGCCATTGACGCCAATTTGTGGCCCGCCTTGCGACTTTGCCGTGCCAATGCGCGCTTGAGCCGCTGCTACTGCCGCTCTTGCTTGTTCTCGCGTCGGATTATGCGCCAAAGCATAAACAATGGCTTCCTGAAACGTTAAAACAGGCGCTTGTTCTTCAGTGCGCATTCGCGCATCGGCAATTGTTTGGTTGGGTGTAGTCGTCGGGGTTTGCGCCACGCACGCCGTGATGGGACACAGTATTGAAATGGCAAAATAAAGCCTTCTCATGGTTTTTCTCCTGAACGTTCACCGCATAAGGTTGGGTCGGTGCGCGCTGCGTTGTCAAGCAAACGCGACAGCATCATTTCTGCATCACGCATTTGGGATTCGCTGAATCCTTGGCAGATATTTTCGGCCATTTCGCGCAACGAGCCGCGCACTGTAAGCCACGCCTCATTGCCTTTTGTTGTGATTTTCACACGCGACACGCGACGATCGTGGCCATCTGGTTCTCGCACCACGAAACCACCTTTTTCCAAGCGATCAACAACACCTGTAATGGGTGCCTTCGACAGCATTAGTCGTTGCCCTAACTCGGAGTGTGTCACTCCACAATCCGCTGAGTGACCGACGCAGCCCAGCGCAAACCATTGAGTCATTGTAAGACCGTGTTGGGCGGTAGTTCGGTCTCCCCCGCGTTCCAACACGCTATTGAGTAAGCAAATATGCACTAAGATGGAAGCCGAGAGCGGCATTTCATCCTTCGAATTGGGGCACGGCGACATCTTTTTTACAAACTCCGAAAGACTTGCCGCAGGCGGAGCAGGGGAGCGTCGTTTGCTACTCATTGAAATAGTTCCTATCGAAACTATTCTAATAAGGACTAATTTGAATGTCAAGTAAAAAGACGTTAAGTTTTTTGGTTATAATTTGATTGGCACCGAACCATTGGCGCGGGCATACACTCTTAAAAAGTCAGTGGCAGAAGCATACTGTCCTGCCGTGGGAGAGGAATAAACTTTATGGCAATGATCGAGATTCACAATCTGACCAAGCGTTATCGTGATTTGACGGCTGTCAAGGATTTGAACTTAGCCATTGAAAAAGGCGATGTTTTTGGTTTTATTGGCCCTAACGGGGCTGGAAAAACAACAACTATTAAAACCTTGGCAACCTTGCTCGAACCAACCACTGGACAGGCCTTTGTGGATGGCATTGATGTGGTTCGTAATCCCCTTGAAGTGCGCCGCGTTATTGGATATATGCCCGACTTTTTTGGTGTTTATGACGATGTAAAAGTTTGGGAATACCTTGATTTCTTCGCAGCCGCTTATAAAATACCCTCGAACAAACGCAAAGGTATCATTGACGATGTTTTGGAGTTGACCGACTTAACTGGCAAGAAGGAAGCCTATGTCGAAAATCTGTCTCGTGGTATGAAACAGAGATTATGCTTGGCTAAAACTTTGGTTCACGATCCCAAAGTTTTACTGTTGGATGAACCTGCGTCTGGTCTCGATCCCAGAGCGCGCATTGAATTTCGCGCTTTGCTCAAAGAATTGCAAGCGATGGGAAAAACTATTTTTGTCTCGTCGCATATTCTTCCTGAACTGGCCGATTTTTGTAATGTGGTTGGTATTATGGAGCGAGGGCAATTAATTGTGGCTGGCAACGTTAACGACATCGTTCATAAATTAGAGGGCGGCATGGTTTTGGATGTCCGCTTAGTTGGCGATGAATCCAATGGCAACCGGGCCGTTAATTTATTACAGGACTTTCCAAACGTGCGCGAAGCGCGTGCCGAAGGCAATCATTTGACTATTGGTTTTATCGGTCTCCATGATGATTTGCCCGGCTTGTTAAATCACCTGGTAACCAATGGTTTGCCCGTAGCCACATTTACTCAACGAGCCGCCGATTTGGAAGATATCTTCATGAAAGTAACAAAAGGTGCTGTTCAGTAAGATGAAATTTGATGCTTGATTTGAAAATTTCATCTTATACCTTACACAACCATGTTGAAAATATCATGTTCATACACTAAACTTCACCCCCAAAGGAATACAATCCAACATGAACGAACCCAAAAATGAACTTGCCCGCATTGGAGCACCATTCGTGGATGCGGAAATTGTCGAGGAGCAGGGCGCGAGCCTTCGCCCCGACATGATGAACGCCTTTGAAGCGTTTCTGCAAATGGATGTTGCCTATGGTGATCCTACTTCGGATACGATTGCAGCCTATCGGCGAGAAGTTGGGTTCTGGGTCAAGTGGTGCGAGAAATCGGGGATTGATGCTTCCGAAGCCCGTCGCGGCGATGTAGAAGCTTACAAAGAAGCGCTAAAGCGCGCCGGATTGTCCGTTGCTACGCGACGGCACAAGCTCTCGATTATCCGTCGTTTTTACGCCGCCTCCCAAAAATACGCACTAATTCAAGTTAATCCTGCCGAAGGGGTCAAAGGCGGCAAAGACTTGACTGCGCCTGAAGATAAAATCAAATTTCTGGCCGAGCAGGCTTTGGCGGCACTCTTAGCTGCCATTTCGTCCGATAGTATTAGTGGTATCCGGGATCGCACCATTGTGGCATTGATGGCGATTCATGGCCTTCGTCGCATTGAAGTTCATCGTTTAAATCATGAAGATTTGCAGTTAGAAGGCGATATGGCTTACCTGACGGTTAATGGAAAAGGTAACAAACTGCGCCGCGTATATTTGCGTGAAGATACGTTTGCTACCTTGCAAATGTATTTCAGCGCTAAAGCTAATGCAGGTTATACGGCAAAAGGCGCAGTTTTCGTCGGCCACGGCAATAACGGGCGTGGACATCGGTTAAGTCGTCAGGCACTCCATGAAGTTGTGTCGAAATATCTGAATATCGCGGCTCTCAAACGCAATGGTGTTTCGTGTCATGCTTTGCGCCACACGTTTGGAACGTTATCGGTCTCAGGTGGCGCCAAAGTTGAACACGTTCGGGATGCAATGGGACACAGTAAATTGGAAACGACCAGTATTTATATTAAAGCTGTGGAGCGTGCAAAAAATAACCCCGCCAACTTCATTAATGTAACTGTATAACTCATCTTACGCGTCCATCGCCAGCACAAAACGAAAGGAAATTTGCTTTTGCACGGTGCGTGCAATCAGGTCGCGAGCCAGTTCGTTCTTGGTGCGCGGCGCCACCCATTTGTCCTTGCCGGTTTTGGGGTCGGTGGTGAGCAGGGTCTTTTGAATCAATTCAAAGCCAACCGGCAAGGATACGTCTCGACTCAAGTAAAGGGGTCGCTTCACGAAACGGAAAAAATCGTCCGTTAAGGCGGATTTTTACGTTTGTGGGCGGTTTTTGGGTGTCAAGATAGAGTGGACTCCAACTTTACGTCAGGCAGATACAGAATATGCGTCTATTTAGAGTGCGAATT
>JANMKN010000101.1:0-14912 GCA_031372065.1 Abditibacteriaceae bacterium
CGGCAAATTTTACACGGATAAAGTGTTTTTCACTTCGCTCAGGCTGCGCGATGCTGTCGAAGTTTTAAATGAAGGCTTGCCGGTGATTGATCCGAATGCGCCGCCGCCTGTGGTGGAACACAAAATCGGCAAAAACGGCAAGGAAATCATCGTTCCCGTCGCTAAATTGCTGAATTTGGCTGATATTGCGGCTGATCCGAATCAAGAGGTTTATCGGATTTCGATGCGCGTTTGGCTGGCGCCGTTCGACATGGGCGTTTCGCAAGATGCCGACATCATTTTGCTGCCGTCGCCGGAGCCGGGACTTTACGAATTGCAATTGCGTTTGTGGCGTCAGAGCGGCGAAATCGCGGCTTGGCAGCGTGTGAATCGCGGCTTTTTGGGCGATTTGCGCAAGCAATTGTTGCTGTGGCGCACGATTCCGCGCGAAGTGCAGCAAGAATACATTTTGCGCGGGCGCGCTCATCTGCGCGGCCAAAATGTGCCGTCCGAGGAGCCGGGCGCGTTAGTGGGAAGCGGCGTAGGCAGCTAAAAGCGGCAATTTTTGCCGAAAAGTGAACTCAATCTGCGGCAAAATGAGCTCATATTCTCGCAAAATGAACTCATTTTGCGAGAATATGAACTCATTTTTCGGCAAAGTGGACTCATTTTTCGAAAATATGAGTCCATTTTTCGGCAGATTGAGTTCATTCTGCGGCAAAATGAACTCATTTTTCGGCAGATTGAGTTCACTTTTCGGCAGAATAGATGCCTCTGATCTTTTGGGAGATTTGAAGAAAACGTAGGAAACAAGGACAAGCATGGCTAACAACTCGCCATTTGAAGTCAATTCGGACACCAAAGTCGAAGAAAAACCGGCTGGGCCACTCAATGTTGACCCGTCGCTCGGCGGCTCGCCTGCGGATGATGTCACCGACGGCGACAACGAAGAATATATTGATGGTTTCAGTTGGAAAACGGTAATCGGCGCGCTGTTTATCGGCCTCATTATGATGCCGGGCGCGATTTACCTCAGCCTGATTGCCGGTCAGGGCATGGGGCCGGCGGCGGAATGGGTGACGATTATCCTATTCATGGAAGTCGCGCGCCGCTCTTATCAAACCATGAAGCAGCAGGAAATTTACCTGCTTTATTACATCGGTGCGGGCCTGACTTCACAGGTGGGCGCTTTGGCCTTGACCGGCGGTGCCTTTGCCACGCTGATTATGACGCAATATGTTGTCAACTCGCCTGTGGCGCAGGCGCTTGGCATCACGCACGAAATTCCGCGCTGGGTGGCGCCCTCGCCCGATTCAGAAGCCCTTTCTTTGCGCACTTTCATGCACAAAGACTGGATTTTGCCGATTGGCCTTTTGATGTTCGGCCAGGTTTTTGGGCGTATGCAAGCGTGGGGCTTGGGTTATGTGATGTTTCGCATCACGTCCGACATCGAACGCTTGCCGTTTCCCCTCGCGCCGATTGCCGCAGCGGGCGCCACGGCTTTAGCCGAAAGTTCGGCGCAAAAAGAAGGCTGGCGCTGGCGTCTTTTCTCAATTGGCGCCATGATTGGCGTCGGTTGGGGCGCGGTTTACATTTTGTTGCCTGCCGTAACCGGTCTGATTTTCTCGCAGCCGATTGTTATCGTCACCAATCCATTTATTGACCTGACGCAGAACACGCAAAAGATTCTACCGGCGGCGCAAACCGGCCTTGGCACCGACATCGGGCAAATCATGGTCGGCTTCGTGTTGCCTTTTCAAATCGTCGTGGGCACATTTTTCGCGGCACTTGCCTCCAAGGTCATCGCGCCGCCGATTCTTTATAACAATCACATTTTGCACACTTGGACGCCGGGCATTGACCTCATTCAAACCGGCATCGTGAACGATGTGGACTTTTGGATTTCCTTCCATATCGGCACAGCGCTCGTCGTGGCGATTGTCGGCATTGGCAGTGTAATTCGCGCCTTAGCCAAAGTCCGCGCAGACAAAGCATCGGGCACGGCTTCGGCGGCCCGCACCTCGCCGCCGCCGGGACGCGGCGATATTCCCATTTGGATTTCTCTGTCAATTTGGGCCATTGGCACAGCAGCGTTTATTTGGATGTGCCACCAGTTAGTCCCTTCTTTCCCGGTGGGAATTTTGATCTTCTTCGGCTTTGTCTGGACGCCGATTTTCTCCTACATCAACGCCCGTATGTCGGGCATGGCGGGCACCAGCGTTTCGATTCCTTATGTCCGCGAAGCCTCCTTTATGATGGCGGGCGAGCGCAGCGTTGCCATTTGGTTCGCGCCGATTCCGCTGGGTGATTTCGGCGGCATGGCGCAGCATTTCCGCACCGTTGAACTAACAAAAACCAAGTTCATCTCGATTGTCAAAGTGGAACTTTTAATGTTGCCGATTATGCTGATTTGCTCGTTTGTGTTTTGGAGTTTCATTTGGAAACTGGCACCGATTCCCTCGGCGGTTTATCCTTACGCGTCCAAATTCTGGCCCGCACACGCCCAAGTGGATGCTTTGTGGAAAACGGCCAACCGCGACCCAGAAACGAATTTCCTTTTGCAATCCATCAAACCTGCTTACATTGAAGCTGGCGCGGGCATCGCCGCGTTGACTTATGCGATTGTTTCATTTTCGGGTGCGTCAATTTTATTTTTCTATGGATTGATTAACGGCACACACGCGCAGCCTTCGTTTGCGATACCGATGTTCATCGGCGCCTTGCTCGGCAAGTATTATTTCTCGCGGCGCTACGGCGTCGAAAACTGGCGTGCTTTTGCACCGGTTTTAGTGGCGGGCTATTATTGCGGTATGGGCCTCATCGGCATGGCGGCGGTGGCATTGGCGCTACTTTCCAAAAGCGTGTCACGCTTGCCGTTTTAGCGCGTCGGCAATTTCGCGGGAACGCCTAAGCCGCAAAATTGGTATAAGTAGAAGAACATCGCGCTCGGCCCCAAAGCCGGGCGCGGTTTTTCGTGTTATCGTTTACACTTTAAACGATTCGATGTGGACGTGAAGCAATCATGAGCAGGCGAGTTTTATGCGCCATGAGCGGCGGGGTAGATTCCAGCGTCGCGGCGGCCCTTTTAGTGGAACAAGGTTACGAAGTCATCGGCGTCACCATGAAATTATGGAAAGGCGAAGATGATCCTTTTGCAGCGCATCGCTTTGGCGGTTGCTGCACCCTTGGCTCATCCGAAGATGCGCGCCGCGTCAGCGACCAATTGAACCTGCCTTACTACGTTTTGAACTTGCAGGAAGAATTTCATCAAGCCGTGGTAGACGATTTTGTCGCCGAATACGCGCGGGGCCGCACGCCCAATCCGTGCGCGCGATGCAACGAATTTATCAAGTTCAAATCGTTTTTAGAGCGCGCCGATGAACTCGACTGCGACTTCATCGCGACAGGTCACTACGCGCAGATTGAACACATTAGCGACGCGCGCGGCGAACGCTACGCCTTGCGGCGCGGCACCGACCACAAAAAAGACCAAAGCTATGTT
Source organism: Abditibacteriaceae bacterium (assembly GCA_031372065.1). Taxonomy (GTDB): domain Bacteria; phylum Armatimonadota; class Abditibacteriia; order Abditibacteriales; family Abditibacteriaceae; genus DASWNL01. The sequence goes on from JANMKN010000101.1 coordinate 3,482, forward strand.
TTGGGAATGTTGACGCAGCGCGAACTTTCGCGCACGCTTTTACCGATTGGTCACATGGAAAAAAGCGAAACGCGCCAGCGCGCCGCCGAACTTGGTTTTTGCGTGGCGGCCAAGCCGGACAGTCAGGAAATTTGCTTCGTCGAAGACGGCGATTACGCGCGTTTTGTCATCGAACGCGCGCCACAAATGGCCGAAATCGGCCCGATTTACGACGAAAGCGGCCAAAAACTCGGCGAACACGCCGGTTTAGCACGCTATACAGTTGGACAGCGCAAAGGTTTGGGTCTCAGCGCGCCCATGCCGCTTTTCGTGACGAAAATTGACGCGGGGCAAAACGCGCTCGTCGTTGGCCCGCGCGAAGAATTAGATCAAAATGGCCTGAGCGCCGAAAAAGCGCGCTGGACATTTGATGTGCCCCCCATTGGCATGGAAATTTGGGCGCAAACGCGTTCACACGCGCGTCCGTGGCCCGCAACGCTGGAAAATGCGGGCGAAACTGAATTTTCGGTGCGTTTCCACGAAGCACAAGCCGGTGTCACGCCCGGCCAAATGTGCGTGCTTTACGACGGCGACGAAGTTTTAGGAGCAGGAACAATTCAGTAGTCGGTGGTCAGTGAGTGGTGATCAGATTTTGGCCACTAACCACTGACCAACGACCACTGACCACTGGTATGCAATTGCGTTCACGACAGAAATTGATTTTGGCGGCGGTCATCGAACGCTATGTGGCGGGCGCGGAGCCGGTTGGCTCGTCGGCGCTGGCGAAAGACCAACACTTCGCCGCGCAAGTCGGGCAACTGTCGTCGGCCACCATTCGCAATGAACTGGCGGAACTCGAAGATTTGGGTTTGCTGCGTCACCCTCACACCTCGGCGGGCCGCGTGCCAACCGATGCGGGTTACCGCATTTATGTGGACGAAATGCTGCGTCCGCGCCCGCTTCCGCCTACCGAAAGGGCACAATTGGATGCGTGGATTTCGGCGCCGCCTGCGTCACTGGAAGACACCTTGCGTGAAGCAACTGTAGCTCTGGCGCGTTTGACGGGCTATCCGGCAGTGGCGAGTTTGCCCGCCGCACGGCGCGACACGATGCGACAAGTGCAAATCAATCCCGTGCCAGCGTCTCGTCCGGGAGGCGCCCGCTTAATTCTGGTGTTGGTGACGGGCGCCGGACGCATTGATCATCGTATGTTTGAAGTCGAAAGCGATGTGCCGGTGGGCCGTCTGAACACAGTAGTTAATTTTCTCAACGACCAATTAGGTGGGCATTCGTTGGGTGCCATTCGCGCCTTGCAATTTGAAGCGGTTTCGGCAGGTTTGCACGACGCCGAAACGCTAAATTTAGCGCGGCGCGCGTGGGAATTGGTGCGCCAATCCATCGTTGACGCAGGCGATGAAAAAATCGTCGTGCAGGGCTTGATAACGCTGCTGAATGAGCCGGAATTTTCCGACATCGGCCATGCGCGTTCGGCCATGCAATTATTCGATGATCAGGACGTGATGAGCGATTTGCTGCGCGCCTCGGTGCCAACCGATAGCATGGCGCTGCCGACAACAAGCACAGTTGTCATTGGTCACGAGTTGCCTTATGCCAACCATCCGGCCATTGAGAGATTTTCATTAGTCGGCGTGGCCTATGGCGCGGGGGGCGAAGTGCTGGGCACGGTGGGTGTAATGGGGCCAACGCGCATGAAATATGCGGACGCGGTTTCGATTATGCCCGCGTTGGCCGCGCGCTTGCGCCATTGTTTGGAGACACTTTAAAATTTAAGGAGCGATTTTTATGCGCATTTCCATTTTGAATAACGAAAAAACCGAGGGCATCGAAAACGAGGCATCGAACGGAGCCGAGGAAGCGGAAGTTTCCCAAGACGCCGCCAGTGAATTGGAAGCGGAATTAGCCGAAACCAAAGCGGCCTTGGTGCAACTGGCCGCCGATTTTGAAAATTATAAGCGTCAGGCAACGCGACGCGAAAGCGAAACGCGTGATCGCGCGGTGCGCAGTGTCGTTGAAGATTTACTGCCGGTGTTGGACAACTTCGAGCGCGCCGTGGACGCCGCCAAAAATGCCACCGATATGGAATCGTTGCGCGTTGGTATCGGGTTTATTTTGCAGATGTTCCATGAAGCTCTGCGTAACAATGGCGTCACGCCCATTGAAGCTCAAGGCCAAAGTTTCGACCCCTTGCAGCACGAAGCCATTGAACAAATTGAGTCCGAGGCAGCCCCCGGCACCGTTGTCGAAGAAGCGCAGCGTGGCTACGCTTACAAAGGTCACGTTCTGCGCGCCAGCCGTGTCAAAGTAGCAGCATAAGTTATGAGTTCCACCACAATGCCGAGAGATTATTACGAAATTTTAGGTGTGTCGCGTTCAGCGAGCGCCGATGAAATCAAGCGCGCGTATCGCCGCTTGGCGCGCGAGCATCATCCCGATGTCAACCATGATCGCCGCGATGATGCCGAAGCCCAATTTAAGGAAATTGGCGAAGCCTATGCCGTTTTATCTGACCAAGACAAACGCGCCCGCTACGATCAATTTGGTCATGCTGGTGTGAACGGTAATGGCGGTGGCCCGGATATTGGCGCCAATTTGGGCGACATTTTCGAAGTCTTTTTCGGCGGTGGCATGGGCGGCGCGGCGAATAGCCGTCAACGAGAAACCACCCGTCAAGGCAATCATTTGCGCGCCAATGTGCAAATGACGCTCGAAGAAGCGTGGGCTGGAACCACGCGCGAACTGGAAATCGGCACGCTGCTCAAATGCGAAACCTGCAACGGCAATGGGGCCAAAGCAGGCTCACAAGTCAGCGAATGCAGCGGCTGTCAGGGCACGGGCCGCCAACGCACGGTGCAACGCACTTTTTTCGGCCAGTTTGTGCAGGAAGTGCCCTGTGCGCGCTGTGGCGGCAACGGAAAATATGTCAGTGACCCGTGCCAGACTTGCGGCGGCGATGGCCGCGTGCGTGGCAAGCGCAAAGTGTCGGTTTCCATTCCGGCGGGCGTGGACGAAGGCACGCAAGTGCGCGTGCCCGGCAAAGGGGAAGATGGGCCGCAAGGCACACCGCCCGGCGATTTGTATTGTTTTATTTATCTGCGCGAACATGAGCAATTTCAGCGGCATGGTAACGATGTCGTTTGTGTTTTGCCTATATCGTTTCCGCAAGCCTCTTTGGGCGACGAAGTGGAAGTGCCGACGCTGGAGTTGGACGAAACTGGGAATCACAAAACAGTCAACGTCACCATTCCGGCGGGCACGCAAACTGATGAATTATTTCATGTCGCGGGCAAAGGCTTTCCAAACGGCTACGGCGCGCGAGGCGAGCAAATTTGCGTTGCCCGCGTCATGGTGCCGCGCCGCCTGAATGACCGCCAAAAAGAACTGCTGCGCGAATTCGCCGGAGAATCCGACGAGCAAGTCATTGAACACCCGCGCGGTTTTCTGCATCGCCTCAAAGACGCCATTTTAGGCGATTAACTCGCAGCAGATAAAGTTGCAGACCAGTAAAAAGCGCCCGGCCCGAAAATTTTCGGGCCGGGCGCTTTTTACTGTTTTCGAAGGCAACAATCACTGTAAACCAAACAATATTCGTGCGTTGTTTGTGGTAATGGCGCCGATTTCTTCGATAGATTTTTCGTGTAATTCAGCTATCATCGCCGCGACGCGTGGCAAATAGGACGGCTCGTTGGTTTTGCCGCGAAAGGGCACCGGCGCTAAATAAGGCGCATCGGTTTCGATGAGCAAACGGTCCAACGGGCACAACTTCGCCACATCGCGCACGCTTTGCGCGTTTTTGAAGGTTACAAGGCCGGTAAAACCCAAATAAAATCCCAAATCCAAACCGCGCCGCGCGACTTCCAATGGCGAGCCGAAGCAGTGATAAACGCCGCGCAAACCGCGAAAATCGGCTACCACACGCGGCAAAACGTCGTCGGCCTCACGATTATGCAAAACCACAGGCAAATTCAAATCTATCGCTAATTGCAATTGCTGGCGTAGCACGCTTTCTTGCATCTCGCGCGATGCGCCGGGATAAAGCGGATGCGTTTGGTCATAAACAAAGTCCAAGCCGATTTCTCCGATGGCACGCACGCGCGGACGCATCGCTAAAACGCTCAATTCGGCTAACGAATTGTCGTTCCACTGCAAAGCGTTTTGCGGGTGCACTCCCGCTGTGGCCCACGCCGAGAAATTTTGTGCTGCCGCGAATTCGGCTTGCTCACAAGCGGCGCGCGAAGAAGAAAGCGTGTCGCCGATATTAAGAAAACCAGTCACTTGCACGGCGCGGGCACGCTGCAAAACACCCTCGAAATCGGCGCGCAGTTCGTCGCTGGTGAGATGACAATGAGAATCGAAGAACATGAAGGCTTCTGTGCAAAACCAAAAAGCGAAATGAACCTGTTTTTCGGTTCATTTCGCTTTTTATACTGCGCGAGAGAGGATTTGAACCTCCACGAGATTACTCTCACTAGATCCTGAATCTAGCGCGTCTGCCGTTCCGCCACTCACGCGATTGAGTTTTGACTGTATGAAAGGGCGCCGCTTTTGTCACATCTGCAACCGGCGGCAAGAGAAAATTATAGCGGCGCGCAGCCAAAACGTCAACAGATACTTTATTCAACACCGTGCAGCAAAGCAGAAAACCTCTGACATTTCTGTTTGAAAAATGCCTTGCCTTTTTATCGTCCCGGTGGTGGCCCAAAGGGCGGAGGAGGCCCAAAAGGTGGAGGTGGCCCAAAAGGCCCACCTTGTCCGCGTCCACCCGGCCCGCCAAAACCGCCGGGGCCACCTTGTCCGCCACCGGGCGGGCCTTTGCTGAAACTTTGGTCGGGCGTGCCCCGATAAGCGCGTGGCACACAAGGAAACTCCTCGGTCAAAACGTAATAATAAGTGCCTTTGGGATATTCCGGCGTGACACCAGTGCGTCCGTTGCACTCGTCCAAATCGCCCGCGTCTTTTACATATTGCCAATCGGCGGTGAAAGTGCCGTCGTAAGCGCCGCCCGGCCCCTGATTGCCGCCGGGACGCTGGCCTTCTTTCAGGCGATAAGACGAACGCAGTTTTTTCAGCTTGCTTTTCGGGTCTTTGGCGTCGCTGTAGCCCATGTCGCTGTAAATCGGAAAGCCATCGGCGGCATAACCGAGCAGCGTCATGTCGTCTTTCTTTTGCAGTTTGGCGATTAAACCAGCAGGCACACCATGATAATGATAAGAGCCGCCGGGCTGAACGTGCGCTTTGTTCATGTCCACGCCCAGATTAATTTTGCCGGACAAGGCTTCATAATTCCAGCGGCGATCATTGTTCCAAAACTCGGCAGTGCCCGGATCGAACGGCACGCCACTCAAACCAACGCCGAACAAAACATTGGGGCGCCCCGGCGTTGGGGCCTCGGCGATTTTCGGTTCGAGCGGCATACGAAACTTGTAATCCTGCGCGCGAATCGCATTTGGATTGCCCCGATTGGGAAATTTGCCGGTTTCATGGCTCGGAATGCCGTTGGTCGTGATAAAACGAAAGCCATCTTTGATTTCGATGACAACTTTCGGCTCCGGCAATGGCCCGGCTTCTTCTTGCCCGAAACCGCCGCCCGGCCCACCAAACGGGCCGCCAAACGGCGGGCCTTGCGGAAATTGCGCCCGCACATAGCCGGCGCCCAGTGCCAGTGAAACCGCAGTCACAACGCCAATTGTTTGCTTTTTTCTTGAATTCATGTGCCTCCTAAACCATAAACACGCGTTCGGCGAACCAAAACGCGCCGACGACAGCCACGCTCGCCGAGCCGTAAAACACAATCGGCTCGCGCCAACGTGGTCTGCTTTTGACAATCCACGCCAGCGCCGGAGCGAATAAAACCACCAAAACGCCCTGCCCTATTTCCACGCCGCCATTGAACGACAACAGTGCCCAACCCAAGGCTTCGCGCGGCAATCCCGTTTCGCTTAAAGCCGCCGCGAAACCAAAGCCGTGAACCAGTCCAAAGCCGAGCGCCAACCACGGACGCGCATCCAAACGCGGTTTGTTTTCGGTTGCCAGCAAATTCAATCCGGCCACGGCGACTATCGAAAGCGCGATGAGCGGCTCGATAAAACGCGCCGGAGGCACCAAAATGCCCGTGGCGGCCAACGAAAGCGTGATGCTATGCGCCAAAGTGAACGCTGTCACGATTTTTAGCAATTGTTTCCCTGTTCCGCCCAACAAAAGCAAGCTGATGAGAAACAAAACGTGATCGAACCCGCCGAAAATGTGCGCCACGCCTTCACGCAAAAATTGGAAGCAGACTTTCGACACCGTCTGTTGGGTCACATCGCCCATTTGTGCCGATGGGGTTTTCGCATTGACTAACGCTTCGCCCACGACTTGACGGTTTCTCAAAACCGTGACAACCGTAGATTCATTTTCCTTTTCGGGAAACAGCGGTGCGTCCACTTCCACGCGCGCCGCCGCGCCGTTTTGCGTGGCCTGCCAAATAACGATGCCATTAGCCCCATCGCGCACAATTTGCACTTTGTCGGCGCGAAACGGCTTGCCATTGAGACGCAGTTTCAAGCGATGCGAAATTTCAGCGGCAGGCGCGGCGCTTGCGCTGAAACTATGGCTGTGCGCCACCACGCTGACACTCACGCTCGCTTTATCCAAAATCACCTTGATGCTGGACACTTTCAGGTCGTGCGCTTGCGTGGATTTCTGCGCGTTCAGGGCACAAAACATTAACAGCAGCCACGCCAAAAATCCGCTTTGCCATTTTTGTTTCATCGCTGTTTTACGAACAATATTATCCTACATAACATTGGCTTTCGAGAGTGTGGAATCTTGTGAACAAAGGTGAAGCGCGGCCTGTGGAATCGGGGCTGCTCTTGCGCAACAGGCGCGCGCATAGGTAAACAAGTGGCGAAAGGGATAGCGAATGGAAACGTCCAAGGGACGCATTTTAGTGGTGGATGACGATGAAGCGAACCGCCTGAAATTGTCGGTCAGCTTGCAAGAAGCCGGATACGAGGTGACTTTGGCCGCAAACGGTCAAGAAGCGCTGGATTTGCTGCGCGCGGGCAACTTCGACACGGTTTTGCTGGATTTAATGATGCCCGTCATGGACGGATTCACGGTTTTGGAGCAGGTATTTCAAGAAAAAGAACTGCAAAATATCCCGTTTATTGTGATTTCCGCCGACGACGAATTGGAAAGCGTGGTGCGCAGCATCGAACTGGGCGCGGTGGATTATTTGGCGAAGCCGTTCAACGCTGTTTTGCTGCGCGCCCGCATCAATGCCAGCCTCGACAAAAAGCGTTCGCACGAGCGCGAAACTGCGCTTTTTTCGCAATTGCAGCAGCGTTATCTGGAATTGGAGCAGGTGAACTCCAAAGTGCAAGAGCAAGCCGAAATGCTCAAAGAACTCAGTATCCGCGACCCGCTGACCGGCCTTTACAACCGCCGTTATTTCGACGAACAAGCCGCCAAAACCTTCGCGCAAGCCGTGCGCTTTGGTCATCCGCTCAGTGTGATGATGGGCGACATAGATTTCTTCAAAAACATCAACGACAACTTCTCGCACGCCACCGGCGACGAGGTTTTGCGGCGCGTCGGCAGCATTTTGCAAACGCACAACCGCCAAAGCGACATTGTCGCGCGTTACGGCGGCGAAGAATTCGTCATCGCCTTTTGCGAAACTCCGCTGGCGCAAGCCGTCGAACACTGCGAGCAACTGCGCCAACGCATCGAAAACCACCCGTGGCACGAAATCAATCCCGCCCTGCGCGTAACCATGAGCATGGGCCTGTGCGCCGATGTGACTTTGGGCTCTCTTGACCAATTAATCGCCGCCGCCGATGAAAAACTCTACGAAGCCAAAGCGGGCGGACGCAATCGCATCTGCGCCGCCATCCCACAAACCCTGTAACGCCCCTCTAACACGCACTTTTTGCCTGCCGACACCTAATTTTTGAAATCTGACACCTAATCCGAGAAGACTGACAGTCAATCTTTAAAGACTTACAACCAATCTGCAAACTCTGACACTCAATCTGAGAACTCTTGCAGTTAATTCAAGGCGGCTTGCAACCTATTCTAAATGCCTCGCAATCAATCCGAGAACGCTTAAAGTCAATCTGAGAACTCTTACAGTTAATCATCGGGCACTGACAATCAATCCGCAGCGGCTAACAGCCAATCCGAGGCGGCTAACAGCCTGTTATTGGCCGCTGACGGTTAATCCGAGGGCGCTGACGGCTAAGAACGTCAATTCGCCCACTGTTCGGAACTGGCTTCGGCTTGTTCCAAGACTAAATCAATGGCGCGTTTTTCGGCGTCGGGCGGGTATTTGTATTTGCGCAGCGTGCGTTTGACCATCAGGCGCAGGCGGGCGCGCACAGCTTCGCGCACATTCCAATCTACCGTCACGCTGTTACGCAAATTCGTTGTCAGCTCGCGAGCGATGGCTTTTAAGGCTTCGTCGCTCATTTCCTGCAAAGCCGCTTCGTTGGTCAGCAAAGCATCATAAAAAGCCACTTCATCGTTGCTCAGTCCCAAACTTTCGCCGCGATTGAGGGCAGCGTTAAACTCGCGCGCCATTTGAATCAGTTCTTCGATGACCTGCGCCGTTTCGATGGCGCGATTATGATAGCGAACGAGGGATTCTTCGAGCTTTTCGGAGAACTTGCGGTTTTGCACCACGCTGGCCCCGGCTCGCGTGCGGATTTCATCGCGCAGTAGGCGTTCGAGCAGTTCGACGGCGACGTTTTGCTGCTTCAGGCCCGTTACTTCTTTAAGAAATGCCTCGGAAAGCAGGCCGATGTTGGGCTTTTCGAGGCCCACGAGCGCAAATAAATCTTGCACGCCTTCGGAAGCGACGGCTTTGCTCATCAACTGGCGCACGACTTCTTCGCGTTGGTGGCTTTGCTGTTTTTTGCTGACGGTTTCGCCTTTATGCAAAGTGGCTTCGATGGCCTGCAAAAAAGCGATTTCTTCGCGGTAAACGATGGCTTCGGGCAATGTGGCGCACAAAGCAAACGCGCGCGAAATGAGGCGCACGCTTTCGCTGAAACGCTGTTTGCCGTCGCGTCCTTTGCTGTCGGGGGCGAGGCCCAAAATATGGTCAACCGCTTCGCCGAGAATTAAATGCCCATCGGTGGCGAAGTCGCTCCAATCGAAACCGTGCAAAATGCCATGCACGGTTTCGAGATGCTCTTTGAGTTTGGGCAACACGCGCTGGGCGAGGTCGCCGCTTTCATCCAGAGGTTTATCGGCGGAGGCGTATTGGCGCAGGGCTTCTTTGAGTTCGTTGGCGATGCCGATGTAATCCATAACAAGGCCACCCGGTTTGTCGCGAAAGACGCGATTGACGCGCGCGATGGCTTGCATCAGGGTGTGGCCCTGCATAATTTTGTCAACGTAAAGCGTGTGCAGCGGCGGCACATCGAAGCCGGTGAGCCACATATCGCGCACGATGACCAGCCTTAATTCGTCGTCGGGGTCTTTGAAACGCTTTTCGATGTCCTTGCGAACCTGCCGCGAATAAATATGGGGCCGCAACAAACTTTTGTCGCTGGCGCTGCCGGTCATAATCACTTTAATTTCGCCTTTGGCCGGGTCGTCGCTATGCCACGCGGGGCGCAATTTGATGATTTCGTCGTAAAGGCGCACGCAGTTTTCACGGCTCATGCATACCGCCATTGCCTTGCCGCCCATCGCTTCGACGCGCTTCTCGAAATGTGCCACAAGATCGGCGCCCAGTTGCTCCAAACGCGGCTGCAATCCGGCGATGCGCGCGGTTTCCGTCCATTGCGTGGTGAGCTTGGCCCGCTCGCTTTCTTCTTCGTCTTCGGTAAGTTCTGCGACTTCCTCATCCACCAAAGGCAACACGGCTTTTTGTGTGTCGAGCGGGATAGGATGGCTGTCGTAATAAATCGGCACGATGGCGCCGTCCTGCTGCGCCATTTGCATATCGTAAACATCCACATAAGGGCCAAATGTGGCCTGGGTGTCGCGCTCTTCTAACGAAACCGGCGTGCCGGTAAAAGCGATAAACGTGGCGTGGGGCAAGGCATCGCGCATATGCTTGGCGAGGCCGTAGGACATCACGCCGGTCTTGCGATTCATGGTGCCGGTGATGCCGTATTGCGTGCGATGTGCCTCGTCACAAATGACCACGATGTTTTCGCGGTCGGACAACTGCGGAAAGGCATCTTCCTCTTCAAAGGGCAGAAACTTTTGAATGGTCGTGAAAATCACGCCACCAGCCGGACGCGACTTGAGCAAATTGCGCAGTTGTGCCCGCGAAGTGGCTTGCAGCGGCGTTTGGCGCAGCAGTTCGTGCGCTTCGCCGAAAGTCTCGAAAAGCTGACCATCCAAATCGTTGCGGTCGGTGACGCAAACAATGGTCGGGTTTTTCATCGCCGCCGCCGACAGCACTTTGGCGGCATAAAGCGCCATCGTGATGCTTTTGCCGGAGCCTTGGGTGTGCCACACCACGCCGCCTTTGCGGTCGCCCGCAGCGGACGTTCCGTCGCCCGGCGCGCTGGCTTCGAGGGCGCGCTCAAACGCCTTTTGCACCGCGCGGTATTGATGAAAACCGGCGATTTTCTTGATTAATAGGCCGCCTTCGTCTTCAAAAAGCACGCCGTCGCGCAGGAATTTGAGCAGCACATCGCGCCGCAACAGGCCGCGCACAAGGGTTTCGGTTTCGCGATGGGGGCCAAGCGGATCAAGACCAAACCCTTCGATAATGCGCCAGTGCATGAAACGCTCTTTGTCGGCGGTGAGCGAGCCATAACGCGCCGTGACGCCATCGGCGACGACGAGAATTTCGTTGGAAAAGAACAAATCGGGAATTTGCTCTTTGTAGGTTTGCAGTTGCTCGAAGGCTTTCCAGATGTCGGCGTCTTTATCGGCGGGATTTTTCAGTTCGATAACGACAATCGGCAAGCCGTTGAGAAAAATCAAAACATCGGGGCGCCGCGTGTGCTTTTGCCCCGAAATCGGCAAACCCTGAATCGAAAACTGATTAACAGCTAACCATTCGTTGGCGTTGAGGTCGGAAAAATCAACCAACTTCACCAAATCGCCGACCGCTTCGCCCTCGCGTTGAAATTCCACCGGCACGCCATCACGCAGCCAGCGATGAAACTGCCGATTCGCCGCTACTTGTCCGGGAATATTGGGATTTTGCAACAGCAAAACCGCTTCTTCGATAGCTGTCGCGGGCAAGTGCGGATTGATAATTTTCAATTGCCGCCGCAAACGGTCAACGAGAATCACCTGCCGATAATTGTCGCGTTCGGGCCGCACGCCATCGGGTGCCGGGGCGATGTCATAGCCGCATTCGTAGCCGTAACCCAGTTCGCGCAGCCAGTCGAGCACAGTTTGTTCGAGATCGTTTTCGATGATAGGCATGATGTAGGGGCGGGGTCTCCCCGCCCAAATTCCCCATTTCACGCACATT
>JANMKN010000104.1:0-17463 GCA_031372065.1 Abditibacteriaceae bacterium
CCATGCCACAACAACCCATTTCATGCGGCACATCTTCCCACGGGATACCGGTCTTGAGAACAAACAAAATTACACTCAGGGCAACACGGTTGTCCACCGGCTTGCGACCGGGAAACTGAAAGCGACGGGGCTTGGGGGCCGAAAGGAGCGGTTCAAACATAGCCCATAATTCATCAGTGACTAACTTCGACATGATTTACACCTCGCGGGACACTCTGCAAATCAAAGTCCTTTTATTTAGGAACTCTAAAGGCCAAAAGCTTGGCATTTATTACGTTCCGGGCATTGACGATGACCTTTTAGCGCTCAATCCGCCGAATATACTTTTTATCGCCCCAAATCAAGCGATTGCGCCACTCGGTTTCGCGCCCCGACGCAAACAACGAGCGCTGAATGGTGCGTTCGTTATTGCTTTCGTTGACCGTTTCAATGGTCTGAAACGGCAGCGACACCTTCAGCGGCGCGACTTTTCTGCCGCGCTCATCATATTTCCCCGTCCAAATCAATTCAGGCATGAGGAAATTATAAGACAAGATTAGGACACGCCATAGCGTGTCCCTACAATTTGCCCCGTAGGGACACGCTATGGCGTGTCCTGTGCGCGTGTCTTGGCCGCGCAATTAGTCGGAATCGCGGCAGTTGGGAGACTAATCTCAGCATTTGGGAGACTAATCGCGCCAGTTGGGAGACTAATCTCAGCATTTGGGAGACTAATCTCGGCAGTTGGAGGGCTAATCGTGGCAGTTGGAGGACTAATCGCCGCGCATCGCTGTCTTTTGCTGATGATTTCCTTGGCCTCATCGTTTCGGGAAATCCAGATTTCGATCAATGCATTGAACCTTCAAATCAGCGATTTAGAAAAGCATCAAAAACATGAAGAACTCTGAATTTTTTATGATACCCTTTGAAATTACGCGCCTTGCTCAATCCGACGACATTGATATGATGGGTCATGTTAACAACATCGTTTATCTGCGTTGGGCACAGGAAGTCGCTATCATCCACTGGCAGGCGGCGGCTTCGCTTGAAGACCAAACCGCAACGGGTTGGGTCGTGATGCGCCATGAGATTGATTACAAGGCGCCCGCTTTTTTGGGCGAGGAAATCTTGGTTCAAACGTGGGTGGGCATAGCAACCGGACTAACTTTTGAGCGCCACACCAAAATGTTACGAGCCAACGACCAGAAGTTGCTGGCACAAGCACGCACGCTTTGGTGCCCGATCAACTTGCAGAGCGGGCGTCCTATGCGCGTTGGCGCCAAATTGCGGGCACAATTCTCCAAGTAAAGTAACTCCAAGTGAGCTAACTCGTTCAAATGACTTGGCCTTTTGTAGCGGGGTTTGCATCCCAAGAAAGCCATACCAATTGAGTAGCGGACTACTAACGCGATTTTACTTTTGGTGCGAAAATCCCTCGCCCGCTTTCAATTCCGTTTTGGTGTTGCCTTTGGTGACCTCGATGGTGACTTGCTTCCAATCCGTAGGGGCGGGTAGGGTAATGCTCCAATTTTGGTCTTCGACCTGCGCCGGATAGCGTTTTTCCTCAAGGCAAATTTGCACTTGAGATTCGGGCGTGACTTCGCCGCTGAGTTGCAATTGGCCGTTTTCGGTTTTGGCGCGGCTTAAAATGACAAACGGTTGACCGTCCATGAAACTGCGATGATAAGCCATTTGCGCGGCGATTTGGCGCGCCTCAAGCGGCGCTTGACCTTGATTTTCGGCCATGAGTTCGATGACTTGGCTCAGTTTCTCATCGGATGATTGCGCCAAATGCTTGAGGTCGTAATTCACGCCGTCCGGCCCATGACAACGCGCGCAATGATCGTTGTAATAGCTAATCGCCGCAAAGTCCAAAGGCGCGCTTTCCTTTTTCGCCGCTCCAAAGATGACACCGAAAAACGCGAGCAAAACAGATAGCCGCAAAAAAGCGTAAAAGAACACAAAAAGCAAACCTGTTTTTTGTGTCTTTTGCGCTTTTTTGCGGCTAATCATATCCTTCAATTTGCTTTGCTGATGCGGAAAATACGGCCACTGTCGCACGAAAACAGAATGGTGCCGTCCGGCGCTTCGACGCAATCAACCGGGCGATCTAACTGCTGCCCGTTGGCGCCGAGGGTGCTGACGATGAGTTGTGAGCCGTAAGGTCGTCCGGTCAGTGCATCGAACATCAAGCGCTCAATGCGATAACCCGCTTTGGCGCTGCTGTTGGCCGAGCCATGAAACGCCACGAACACATCGCCGCTGGCATTCGGAAAGTAGTCTTTGGTGAGAAAAGTCCAGCCGTTGCCGGCCCAATGCGCGCCGAAACTCCAAGCGGGCGGCGTGGTGCGTGCCGCTAAATCAATAATATCGGGGCGATTTAAATAATCTGGGCGCGGCACGCGATTGCCTTCAACAAATGGATGCCCGTAAAAGGCGCCTTCAACGTAATGATTGAATTCTTCGGGTGGCCCAGCATCGGTGAAGGGCTGGCCTTTTTCCTTGCTTTCGCCCCAATCTTTGCCGATGTTGTCGGTGCCGTGATCGCTGCCCCACAATTCTTTGGTGCCGGGCCGCAAGCGCATTTTTTCTGTGTTGCGGATGCCCGACGCCCACAATTTGCGCGTCTTGCCATCCAGCGAATACAGCCAGATTTTTTCGCGTTCGGTGGCGAAATTATCGTCGTGATCGCCGCTATCGCCGATGCTGAGATAAAAGCCGTCTGGCGTGACGCAGAGGCCTTTCCACCAGTGACCGCTGCGCGGCAGCGTGCCTTCGGCGATTAAACCAATGGTTTCATCGGCCACGCCGTCGCCGTTGGTGTCGCGCGCTTTATGAGCGCCAGTGGCGGTGGCAAACCACAGCCAGCCATCGTAAAAATCCACGCCGTGCGCCGCTTGCATATTCGAAACGAACTGCGTTTTGGTTTCGTAAACGCCGTCGCCGTCCTTGTCCATCAAGGCGCTGATGCCTTTTTTCTTGTCGGGCTGCGAAAGATAAAGCGTGCCTTTGTCGTCAAAAACCATAAAACGCGCTTCGGTGAGGCCATCGGCGGCTAACGTCACCTGATAACCGGGACGGACCGCAAAAGCGGGCACTTTGTCGCCGGTTTTGCCATTGAATTTCTCCAACGGCGGCAAGGCTTGCGAGAAAACTTTGGGAATGGCGTCGAGTGTGACCGGCGGAGTCTCATCGGCGGCGCAAAACGAAGCGCCCAGCAACAGCGTGGGCAGAAAATAGAGTGATTTCATTGGGTTTTTGGATGAAAAAGACGCCCGACGGTTGCGCATCTGAATTGATTTGATAGCCGCCAATCTTCGATACGCAAAACGGAACAAAAACGACGCAATTTTTTATTGCGTCGTTTTATATGCTGTTTTGCGTATCGAAGACTGGCGGCTATGGGGCAGATTATTCTACTTCTACCTGCGGCGGGTGCGCGTAATCGTTCCATGCGCGATTGAATTCGTCTTTGTCCGGCGCGCCGTCGCGCACGACGAAGCGATAACGCGAAACGTAATCTTCGCCGGGTTTGATTTCCCAATCGCCGAGTTGTGAAGGTGCCAAACACAAAAACGGCTCGCTGGGATGAGCGCGAAAGGGCTGCGGCGCGCGAAAATTTTCGGGATGGCACAAAACCGCGATTCCAGTTTCCATTTCATCAACAAGGCCGCCCATCCAACACCAATTGCCGCGCGTTTCGTTGGCGACTGTGCCTTCAATGCCTGCGGAAGTCAGAAAATGCGTCTGGCCCGCACCGTTCCAGTCATGGTGGCCGCGAATGCCAAGGCCACCGTAATGATATTTCGGCAATTTCAAAGGGCTATCGCTTGCGCATTTTTGCGTGGAGATTAAATCGAAAATCCATGCGCCCTCGCCCGCGTTGAAAAGGCGCACTTGCCACGTTTCATTCAGCGCCGTTTTTGTGGGTTTGGCGATTAAATCAACGAACTTGTGCTGCGCCGAAAAGCTGCCGAAAACCGCGCCGCCGTGAAAACTATCGAGCGAGACAAATTCGACGCGCCCGGTGCCCTCGCCCATGTTCCAAAAATCGGGATGGCGGCCTTCAAATTCGGTTTTCGTCCACGGAAACCAAATGCCGTGATGATGAATATGATTGGGCGGAAAATCATCGGTGATTAAACGGCCCGACGGACTCCACACGCTGCCGATATAACCGCCGCGCGCGAAGGCTTCTTTGATGTCCGGGCGCGGCAATTGGCCCGCTTCGGCCTGATAATCGAAGACCGCTTTTCCGTCCAACGTGAATTTCACTTTGGTGCCGTCGCGTTTGGCTTCGATGGCGTTTTTCGCGGTGGGCGCGTCCACGATTTCAAAACTCGCGCTGGCACCTTTTTCCAGATCGGGAAGGATGAAAAAGGTGATTTTGCCGTAGTTTTGCAGCGGCAAAAGTGCGCCATCGGCACTTTTTAAGCCTTTGCCAGCGGCGTTTTTCATTTCAAACGACACAATCGTGTTGTGGCGCGCATAATTGCCCGCTTGCACCACGATTTTCGGCGTGGCGACGGCTAAAGTGGCTGTCATCAAACTGGCTCCCAAAGCGAAAAGTAAAAAGGGCTTCATCACAGTTTGCAATGTAAAGATTCACTGTTTATAGAACGCAAATTTCGCAAATCCCCGCAAATTTTCGCAATTTTGGAAAATGCTGTTACCAATGATTTTTCAAAAAATTTGCGAAAATTGTTGTTTAATTTGTGAAATTTGCGTTCTATAAACTACAGCTTGCGGCACAAATGAAAACCATCGCCGAAGGGCACTAAAACCGAAATCACACGCGTGTCGGCGGTTAATTTGTCGTTCAGCGCGCGAATGGCAACGGTGTCGTCGTCATTGATGCTCTCATCCGTCACTTTGCCGTGCCAGAGCATATTATCGAAAATAATCAAGCCGCCGCTTTGCACGCGTGGCAAAACCAATTCGTAATACACATCGTAATTCGGCTTGTCGGCATCAATGAAAACAAGGTCGAATTTTTTATCGGACGAGATTTTGGCGAAGGTGTCGGCGGCGGCGCCAAGATGCAGCGTGACGCGATCACTGAGGCCGCCTTGTGCCCAAAATTCGCGCGCGATGCTCGTCCATTCGTCGCTGATGTCGAGACAGGTCAAGGTGCCGCCGGATTTGAGGCCGCGCGCGATACACGTCGAACTGTAGCCGGTAAAAGTGCCGATTTCCAGCGCGTGCATGGCAGCCATCGCCATCAGTGTCAAGAACGTGCCTTGTTCGCGCGAAATCAACATCCCGGCGATGTCGCCGAGTTGTTCGGTGCGCGCGCGCAAATCGTTCAGCAGGTCGTCATTCGTCGCGCCGCTGTGGGCGAGAACGTAATCGTTCAGCTTGTCATCAAGAGAAATAAATTTGGCTTCCATAGGTAAGCCAAATTATAGCGAATTCGCCTCTGTAAGGACGTGATTTATCACATCCGCTGTCAGGTATTGTGGTGCAGCGGACGTGATAAATCTGCAATTCGCGTTAGCAACTGGGGTTATTTATTGTTCACCGTGATGCCCGGCCAATCATCGGTGCGAAAGGGCACGGCGGGCAAACCGGCGGCATTGTAAAGCGTGGCTTTGGGATTGTCGGCCCACGCATAACGAACCGCAATCGGGTCGGCGATTTCGTCATTCGACACCACGATTTCGTTGCCTTCAATTTTCGCGTTGGCCCATTTCCACTTTTTGTCCGCGCCCGCGATGGCAAAACCCGCAAGGGGGTCAGCTTTGCTCATCAAACCATCAGCGTGCGTGAATTTCAAACGGATTTTGTTGCCGTCTTTGGTCATCGAATTGTAAACCGGGCCGGAATATTCGATTTTTTGGCCGTAGGTCTGCGCCAAGGCCGCCAACGCCAAACGAATGCCGACATCCTGCTTGTTTTTGGGATGAATATCGCCCGCGTCGCCGATGTCAATTGCCAAACCTTGACCGTTGCCGGGCATATTGGCCGTCATGGTTTGCGCTTCGCGCAACTCGGCCCAGTCACTTTCGGCTGGATCGGGTTTTTCGGCTTTGAAGTTCGCCAATTGCACGATGTAAAAGCCGAAATCCTCCGGCTTTTGAATGCCCCACGCCTTGCGCCAATCGGCGATCATAGCGGGCAAAAGTTTGCGATATTGATAAGCGCGCCCGGCGTTGCTTTCGCCTTGATACCAAATTGCGCCGCGCGAAGCGAAGGGCACAAAGGGCGCGATCATGCCGTTGTAAAGATTAGCCGGACGATTTTGATTGAGCGGGCCAGTGGGTTCAGCAGGGCGGCGCGGTTCGGGCTTGCCTTCGTCTTTGGCTTTCTTCTTGTCTTCTTCCCATTTGACCAGCGTTTCGTTGTTGAACTTTTCCATTTGCGCCGGATAATCGGCCAGACGCTTGTCCCATTGGTCAAGCATAGGCTTGAAATCGGCTTCGGTTTGCAAAGCGGGCATACTCGTCCACGCTTCGGCAGGTGTGCCGCCCCACGAGGTATGAATCACGCCAATGGGCACGTCCGGCATTTTGCGTCGCAGTTCGCGCCCGAAAAAGTAGCCGACAGCGGAAAAACCACGCGCGCTATTGGGATTCGAAGGCTGCCAACGTCCGTTTTTTACGTCTTTTTGCGGCTCGGTGGCGGGCGCGCGACTGAAAGTAAACAAGCGCAATTGTGGGTCTTCGGCAGCGGCTAACGCTTCGGCGGAATTGCTGGCGCCGCCCATGCCGAACTCCATGTTCGACTGCCCCGACGCAATCCACACTTCCCCGACAGCGACATTGTTGATCTTCACTTCGTTGTTGCCGTTGATTTGCAGCATTGCGTTCTGGGCGACAGCGAGCGGATCGAGTTTGACCATCCACGAACCATCGGCACCTGCCGTGGTTTCTTTGGTTTGTCCGGCGAACTGCACTTTGACCTTTTCGCCCGCATCGGCCCAACCCCAAACCGGCGAGGCCACGCCGCGCTGAAAAATCATATTGTCGCCGAAAACCGCTGGCAACTTTACATCCGCCTCTGCCACTGCGCAAAACAGCAAAGCACCACTGAGCACAACAAAATTTCGTTTCATTAAATTCCTCTTTTCCTGACTTCGTGTGGCTGGCACACGAAAAAAGTAAGACAACACTCAAGCGTTTCTGATTCTTATAAAAAGTCGCGTGGTGCTGCTAAACCGGGTTTGTGGGGACCACACCTAAAATCTGGCGACCCCGGCACGCGAATGAGGCGATTTTCTTTTTCTAAAATCATCATGACTTTACGAGCATCATGATAATTATCATGCAACAATCGGCGCAAGGCTTTGAATTCTGCTGTCGTTTCTAAAAATTTTGTAAAGAAGTAAGGATCAAGCACACCAAATTCATCCCCATAACCCAAGACGACATCTAAATATTGTCCTGTATTTTGATGAGTAAATGCACACTCAAAACCGTGAAAACCGTAACGCCAATAGTTATCATAGATGCCGTGCCAGCGTTCAGATTCCGGCACTAATTCGTCCAAGTCGCGATTGGATATATTGAGAGTCCCCACGCCCAAATGGGAGGCCAGCCGTTCAACGCGTTCTGTTGCCACACGCCGAAACATTTGGGCCGCTTCAACAAAAACGTCGGCTTTTTCTGAAACGGTCAGCGACGCTATGACGCGTCGGGCACGAATCCATTTGCGTTTGCCTTGCTCACTATTGCTCCAAACACACACTTCGTCGTTGAAAAACCCCTCCACAAAGATTTTTGTAGCCGCTTCGTCTGTTTCCAGAGGCAGCACAAAAATAACTTCGCTCTCACTGGTAAGCGCGTGTAATTCAGCGGGCGAGGGCATTTGCACAAGCGATGGCACGCGCACAACAGGATGTGAGCGCAGTTGGTTTTGCTCCCACCGCCAAACATTCAATTTCTGTCGTAAGGTTGACATTTCTCACTCCACCGTCATCGGCGTTTCATGGGGCGATTGGCCGTTGGGGTCGTTGATTTGCGCGCCGCGCGGGGCCGCAACCGGGCCGCGTAGCAGCGGGTCGGCGGTGGCTTCCATCCAATTTTCAAGACGCCAGCGCATATCGGCTAAGGCGTTTGCGGCTTCGCGTTTAGACGCTAAATTGTTGTTTTCTTGCGGGTCGAACCACAAATCATAAAGCTGTTCGTCGGCAATGGCGCGCTCGGCCCAGTCGCGTTCGAGCAACCATTTTTTCGTCGGGCTATCGTCGCAATTGGGCAAGGCGATTTTGCCGCGTTCATCGAAGCGGCGAATGTATTTCCAGCGCGGCGTTCGCACGCCACGCTGCGGCTCATAGGCGGCGTGATACGTCACTTCGGCGAAAATCGCATCGTTCACTTCACGCGCCGCGCCGTTGATAACCGGCAGTAAACTTTGGCCTTGCAGCCACTTTGGTTTTTCGATGCCGAGAAGGTCGCAAATCGTCGGAAAAATATCAATTTGCGACACCAAAGCGTCGCAAATTTGGCCTTTTGGCAGTTTGGGGCCGCGCATTATCAGCAAAACGCCGATGCCGCGATCTGTGAGGTGACATTTCATGCCGGGAAAGGCGATGCCGTGATCGGTGGTGCAAACAATCAAAGTGTTTTCCACCAGCCGGTTGCGTTCGAGCGCCTCCAAAATGAGGCCGTATTTGGCATCTAAAATCTTGGCGGATTCCGCGTAATCGGCGAAATCGGCGCGCGTGATTTCGTTGTCCGGCAAGTGCGGCGGCACGGTGACATATTTGCCGTCGCCCTTTTGCACCACAACGCCATTTTCTCGGTTGAAATGCGCGCCAAAACGGTGCGTTTCGTTGAATCCGGCATCGAGAAAAAAAGGCTGCCGGGCACCCTCTGGGTGGGATTTGCTATTCAAAAACTCCACCGCGTTATTTTCGGTGCCGTTTTTGGCATCGCAAAGCAGGTCGTAGCCGAGTTTTTTCACGTCCTCTCCCGCCGCGACGTGTTGCACACCAGCCAGCACGCAATGATAACCGGCGCCGTGCAAAGTGGAGGCAAGATGCTGCGACTGATCGTGCAAAGCAAAGCCGCGATGCGCCAGTCCAATCATGCCCGCGCTATGCGGCGCTTGCCCGGTGAGCAGCGCGGCGCGACTGGGCGAACAAGTCGGCGCGGCGCAAAACGCTTGGCGAAAAAGCAGTCCCTCTGCGGCCAATTTTTGCAGGTTTAGTGTGTTCAGCGCATGGCCGTAAGGCGAAATATAACGGCCTGTATCGTGCGAGTGCAGATAAACGATATTGGGTTGGGGCATGATTTGATTTTATAGCAAAAAACGCCGCGTGCCTTTTGGCGCGGCGTTTTTCCTTTTGTGGGCAGGTGGGGTTCTGCGATGTATTACGGCGTCGGCGTGTCCGTTTGGTGGCTTTGCGCGGGGCGAATAATGGATTGATCGAAGTAAACCGCTGCTTTGCTGATGTCGCCGACGTTTTGGGCGGCGAGGAGCAGCAAATTCTTCATCAATTGCTTTTCCAGCGCGGTTTTGGAGGTTTTGGTGTCACTTTGGCCGCTCGACACAGCGCCTTTTTTGCCCAGTTGCGCGGCGCGGGCCGTCCTAAAGGCTTGGCGCAGGGCGAAAAACTCGTCGTAAAAGGCTTGTCCCAGTTCCGTGCTGCCTTTGTGCGCGTCGGCTGCGGCCACGAATTGATTCATCAAACGCTCGGCCTCGCTCAAATCGGCGCTGCCATATTCGTCCACGCCGTGCGGGAAAAATTCCTGATGCTCCGCCGATTCTTTGCCCCAGAGGTCGCGAATGCGTCCTTCGCGACGCGAAACGCGGGCGAAAAAGGCGTCCATCGTGTTGTTGACACTAATTGTGAGGCCCTGACGCACGGCAGCGGCAGTATCGGTGTCGGTGATGTCGCCGAAAAAGTCGGTGTAGCGCGTGGTAGTGTCGAGCAGCATCTCGTCCAACGCGCCGCCGGTGTTATTCTCCGCCAGACGCCGCAAGTGGTCTTCGGTGAACGTTTTCAGTTCGTCGTTGCTGATCTGCTTGTCATCGAAGTTGTTCTCAAAATACGTTTGCAGATTCATCATAAAAATCCTCTCCTTTTTCTCAATCGTTGCTGGCAATTCTTAATATAGCGCAATATTACCAACTTTGGTAATGGCCCCCCACCTGTCGGGAGTGGCATTACCAAAGTTGATAATGCTCCCCCCGACTTCCCAAGTGGCATTACCAAAGTTGGTAATGCTCCCCCGGACTTCCGTAGCCCAATTACCAAAGTTGGTAATGCTCCCCCGGACTTCCGCAGCCGCATTACCAACTTTGATAATGCTCCTCCCGACTTCCCAAATGGCATTACCAACTTTGGTAATGCCCCACCGGAGTTTTTCGGGCAAAATGTGTCATTTTACACGCCAAAGTTGGACGTAGCCGGAGAAATTACCAACAGCCAGAGTGCAACTGTTGGGAGAGAAAGCCAGTGTGTTGAACCCACCGAGCCTACCCTGTATAAAGCGAAGACGTTGGCCGCTATTGACATCCCACAATTCAACATTTGTGAGGCCTGTGCTGTTTGGCGTGCTAATAGTCGCCAAAAGAGAGCCGTCGGGCGAGAGGCAGGATTCGACAAAGCTACCCTTAATAACTCGCTTCCGCTGTTCCTTTTGATAGTCCCAGATTTCTCTATTCCCATTCTCTCCAAGCAAGCAGATTCCGTTAGATGCCGCATTCATGTAACTGAGATTCGCCATTCCTTTTACGAAATGGCCTTGCAATGTTTGTATGTTCCAAGACTGAACGCTTGGGATAATTTCGTCACTATTCTTCCAAGAAATCTCACTAACCAAAACAGTTTTGCTATCTGGCATGAAATCTAAACTATAAAAATTGCCTAAGGCTGGCGTCGGCAATGGCAATTTGATTATTTTCGTGTCGCCTGTTTTGGTATCCCAAAGAATGATGTCACCTTTTTTATTTTGGGCAGCCAGTGTTTTGTCATCGGGCCAAGTAGCACTGAATCGTGGATGAAGATTAGAGGCAGAATGCTGTTTCAAAGGTTGCAACTCAGGAAAAGATAAAACGCGGGCTTGATAGTCATGGGGTTTGTGCCTAATTCGTTTAAAAACTGCCACACGGTTGCCACGCTCCAAAAAATGCACGACTTCCGCTTCTTTTATGGTATTTACGACACGCCTTGTCGCTACATCACATACCATCACTGGAGCAAATGAATAATAATCGGTGACCAGCAAATAGCGACCATCTGGCGAGAATTTCAAATCACCGGGCCTGAAGTTCATAGGTCCGTCATCAGGCAATTGAATCGTCCTTGGCCGCCACGAATTGTAATAGACAAGATAAGAACCAAGCGCCAACGGCACAAGGAGTAACAGCGCGAGTTTGAAAAAGCGGCGTTTCATAACAAAGCGGGGCCGATGATAGCTTTTTGGCATCATCGGCCCCGCGAAATCATGGGCGAAAAAGTGCGGAAGTCGTTAGTTCTTCAACACAATGTCTTTGAACTGCACCGTCATGGGCTGTCCGGCGTGCAATTGCAGCGCGAGGACGCCGTTTTTGGCGCCAACAGCGGTTTCATCGGTGACATCTACGGTTTGCTTGCCGTTGATGAAATGCTGCAAGTGATTGCCTTGCGCGACGATTTTGTATTCGTTCCAATCGGCGGGCTTGATGGCGGCTTGAATGTCCTCCGATTTGCCGACTTCGCCCGTCACTTCGATTTTGGGCTTATTCGGCGCCTCGCCTTCGTGAATCACGACTTTCTGGCCGCGTTGCGCTAAAATGCCGCGCCCTCTTTCTTCGTAAAGAATGCCGGAATAGGTCTTTCCGACTTCAAAATCGGCCTGATAGCCGCCGACAACCCAGTTTTTATCGTCAGCAATTTTGCTGCGATATTGCACGCCGGAATTGCCGAAACCGTTGGCGGCGCCGTCTTTGTCCACGATTTTGAATTTGAAAGTCAACTCAAAATCGCCGATGTCGCCGATTTTGTCGCCGTCTTTCCAAATGAGAAACGTGTTGCCGTTGGCGGGATGCTCCGGCGTGGTTTGGCCGGTGATAGCGCCGTCTTTGACCGACCATAATTGGGTATTGCCTTCCCATCCCGTGAGATCGGTGCCGTTGAACAAGGTTTTTTCAGCGGCGCGCGAGGAAGCGGCACCGACAAGCAGGGCTAAAACAGCCAATGTTGCGGAAATTTTCATGATTATTTGCGTCCTTTTGGGTCTTGATTCGCCGCTAAATCTTCCGGCGTGATTTTCGATTCGACGCCGTTTTCCGGCACGTCGGCTTTGGCCGTCCAGAGGATGGCGTTGAGAACTAATTTGCGCTGGTCGTCGTTACCCCAGCCGCTGTGGAAATGCCCGCCGGTAAAGCCAAAACCGCGCCCGCCATCGGCGCGTTCGACGGCCCACGCGACGTGCTGCGGCTCTTTGGCAGCAACGGCGGCGCGCACTGCCGGGTTGCCTTCATGCGCGCCGTCTTTGCGCTCCATTGTGCTGTCCGGCGCGATGGCGGTCAGAATCGGCGTCACGCCGGTCATTCCGTCCTTGAAGCGCATATGAAAATACCACTCGTCGTTGGTGGAAAACGGCTTGACGCCGTTGCTAATCGGCGATTTGGGCATTTCTTTGAAATCGGCCTGCCAATGCGGATTGACCGACCAGTCAGTTTCAAAATAACCGCCGAGCCATTCTTTAAATTCTGGCCCGCCTTTGTCTTTGGGCACTTCGACAGCATAATGCAGGCAGACAATGCCCGCGCCACGCTTGACTTCTTCGCCCAATTGCTTCAAACGGTCACCTTGCAAAGCGACGTGCCCGCCGCCGCCGTCGCAATACATGACGATGGTATCAGCGCTATCCAAATCCTGCTGCGAGGGCCACGCGCCATTGAGATAGGCTTTGGTGTCCGCCGCTTGGGGCGCATAGGTATCGAGGCATTTTTTGAGCAGCAAAATACCGGCGTTGTGTTCATGGTCGCCCGGCCCGTGACTGGGCCGTCCGGCAATCATGACAATGTTTCGTTTGGGCGCAGCCGAAGCATCCGGCGCCACAGCCGCCAGCGTGGAACTCATTAAGGCTCCTAAAAAGAAAAGTGATTGTGATTTCATGGCTTGATTTTGAACAACAAGGGCAACAGATGTTGCGGTTTGGAGTTTCAAATTTAGGACTTACGCAGACCCACCGTTGAAGCAGTGGCCTGAGTTTCAAAGCCCGGTCAACCGGGCTGCCTGAGGCCATAATGTAGCCCGGTTGACCGGGCTTTGAAACTCAGACTGCTCGTTTGCGGGCAGTGCGTAACCCCAAACAAGAAACGGGACGAGCAAAATTTTGCTCGTCCCGTTTCTTGTTTGAAATTTTACGCTTCGACAGCCGCTGGAAGACCGCCTGCGGCTTCGTCGCCTGATAAATCCACTGCTTTGTAGCCGCCACGCGTTTTGAAATACATGAACAGCCCGATGTAACTAAGCAGCATGATAACCGGGAAGATCGAAATCGTGGACAGCGCGCCTTGTTTGGCGCCTTGTTCGGTGGCCTGCACTTTCGCCATCTCGTCGGCAGGCAACGCTTTCACTTTGGCCCCATCCACCGCGTTATACGGGCCGAGGATATATTTATCCTCTTTGGAAATTCTTTGATATGTGGCCGAGTCAATGGCTTTTTCCGCCGCACCTTCTTGCATCCGGCCAATCAGCGGGCCGCCGATGATACCAACCGTAAGCATTCCGATGCCCGCAATAGCATTGAGCGTCAAAGCGCCGCCTTTGGGAAATTGCTCGGAGACAATGCCCAACGTTGTCGGCCAAAAGAAACTTTTGCCGATACCATACAATGTAGCGGCAAAGAAAATCATCACTAAGCCCTGCGCACCGGCCAGCATATTCAAGCCGAGAATCGCTAAAGTCGCGCACATCAAAAGCAAACCGAGCGGCGTCAGCTTTTTAATGAGCGGCCCAGCGGCTACAAAGCGCAGCACCATCATAATGAAAGAGGTGTAAACCAAAACCCACGCCGCGTTTAATCCAGCCGCTTTCATCGGGCCTTCCATAATGCCGGTAATCGCGCCATCGGTGCCCAGTTCGGTTGTCGCCAGCGGCATCATAATCAGGCACATGATAATCATCAAAGGCCGTCCGAGCGACTGCGCGTAGGCGCCATAACCAATGATAGTTGCCAGCAGGAATGCCCAAGTGATGAGCGGACTCCAGCCAAAAACGCCTTCCAACTGCTTGAAAACCAGCCAGCCCGCGATAGCCGCGCCGATAACACCAAATTCGGCCAGCATCTCCTTGTAAGTCGTGCCCGAAGCCACGCGCTCTTGCACGGGAAAGTTCGCGGGAGCCAACATGATGAGATAAACGATAGCGGGCGCCGCCAGCAAATAAACCACAATGCGCCAATCGGCGGCGATTTGCGAGGCCATCACAATGGAAATAATGCCGCCAATGACCAGACCGGCGGGCCATCCGGCGTGCAAAATGTTGAGCCATTTAGCTTTTTCGCGGTTGAACAGCGTGGCGACAACCGGGTTGATAAACGCTTCGACGGTGCCGTTGCCAAGACCGAGAATCACCGAACCCCAATACAACATTTGGTAAGCGGAATCGGGACTGCCACCGCTATGCACCGAGCTATAGGCCATGAGGGCCATCGCGGCGTAAATGACATAACAAATGGCGCTGAAAAACATCGCCATTTTATAGCCAATCTTGTCAATGAAAAAGCTGAACAGAATGATGCTAATGGCAAACGGCCAAATGCCGGCGCCAAACAATTCCTGTCCTTTTACATCGTTCAACCCGAAGTCGGTTTTCCACGCCGTATTGATGAGAATAGCGCGCGTGATAAACGCGGTGGACGTGGTAATCAGGGCGATAAAACAGCCCCAGAAAACCTTCATTTGTTCGCTGCTGACCGGTGCGGCTGGCCCTGACTGCTTTGATTCTTCCGATGACAGCATGATGCCTCCTGAATTGAAATACGTTGTTTCATTCTGGCGCAAAGGCCAGTGAAATCAGCAATTTGACACAACAAAACGGCGTGGGGATTGGGACAATTCTACCCTTCCCTACGCCGTTTATCAAGTGCGGAATGCGGAATGTGGAGTGCGAAATGAAAAATAGGCAAGATTTTCTGCCTCATTTCGCACTCCACGCTCCGCGTTGCACGCTTTGCGTTTGTTACTTCTGCGCTTTTTTCAGTTCGTCAACCATTTCCTGCGAAATGTCCACGCGCTTAATCATAGTGCGGCCCGGAACGGCTACCGGCGGCACGGGCAACGGCCCCCATTCATAATTCGCTTGGAACAATTGCTGGTCGGATTTGAGCAAATCGTCCCATTTGATTTGCTTGCCAGTGTAAGACGCTTCACGGCACATGATAGCCGTTAGCGTGCTTTCGGCGACCTGTTGGCCTTCATTGAGAGGTTTACCGTCTTTGATGCTTTGCACCAAATCAATGTGTTCCTGTTGATACGGATCAATGCCACCACCGGGCGCTTTCCACTCGGCCTCGCCTTTTGCCCAAACGCGATTCGAGCAGTTGGAGGTGCCTTTCGAACCTTGGATAAATTCGGACACGTTGCTGGCTGTGTTATTCATATGGCGCGCAAAAGACAAAACTTTCACGCCGCCCGGATAAGTCAATTCGGTGGCGAAGTGATCAAAAATATGACCGAATTGCGGTTGCGTGCGCACTTCGCGCCCGCCCATGCCAACAGCCGATTCGGGATGTGCGCCAATGGCCCAGTTCATAACATCAAGATTATGCAGATGCTGTTCTACGACAAGGTCGCCGCAAATCCAAGTGAAGTAATACCACTGGGTCATTTGCCATTCCATGTCGTTTTTAAATTTGTCGCGACCTCCGCGATCCCACAGCAAACCCTGATTCCAGTAGCACTGGCCGCTGATAATGTCGCCAATTGCGCCTTCTTTGATTTTGGCAATGGTTTCGTTGTAGCTTTTGTCATGACGGCGCTGTGTGCCAGCCACAATAGCCGTGTTGTTTTTCTTGGCAAGCTCGGCAGCGTCCATAACCATCTTCACGCCATGAGCATCTACACCATAAGGCTTTTCGGCGAAAACGTGCTTGCGTTTTTCAACAGCATAGGCAACGTGCATGGGACGAAAGCCGGGCGGTGTGGCATGAACCATCAGGTCAATGCCGGAATCAACGACACCTTTGTAAGCATCGAATCCCTCAAAACAGCGCTCATCGGGGCAGTCCACTTTGTTCTTGTATTTTTCGTCATTACGCACGCCGTCGCGTGCGCCTTTGGCTTTGGGGAAAGCATCCC
This sequence comes from Abditibacteriaceae bacterium, assembly GCA_031372065.1. GTDB lineage: Bacteria > Armatimonadota > Abditibacteriia > Abditibacteriales > Abditibacteriaceae > DASWNL01. The sequence continues at coordinate 16,219 of JANMKN010000104.1, forward strand.
CCACAGCCCAAAGCAGCATTTCCGGCGCGGCGTCAAGGTTCTGACGCACTGCGCCACTGCCGCGTCCTCCGCAGCCAACCCAACCGACTTTGATGCGTCCCGCGCCCTGCGCGTGCGCGTAGTTGTTACCTAACGCGCCGTAAGCTGTGCCCGCGAAAACGGCGGCTGTTGCCACACTGGCGCCTTTGATGAAATCGCGGCGCGTTACATCAAGTTCGGCAGATCCTTCTACCGGTTTTACTTCAGCTTCTGCAACCGGCAAAACTGGCTGCTTGTCCTGTTGTTCAACGTTCATGTCCAAAAAGTCCTTTCAAAAATAAAAACCCGAAACGAGCAAACCAAAGTTTGGTTCGTGCCGGGCCAATTTCAACCTTGGTTGTCCATCAATTCGTCAATCAAGCGAATACGCTCGATATGTCGTCCGCCCTCGAAGGGCGTTTCAAGCCACGTTTGCACAATCTGCAACGCTGTCGCTTCGTCCACCATGCGCGCGCCGATAGAAAGGCCATTGGCATCGTTGTGCAAACGCGATAAACGCGCGGTTTCCACGTTCCAACACAGCGCGCAACGCACGCCGCGCACGCGATTGGCAGTTATGGCCTCGCCATTGCCCGAACCGCCCAGCACAATCGCTCGCTCGGCTTCACCGTTGACTGCCGCGCGCGCTGCCGCAAAACAAAAGGGCGCATAAGGAATCGGCGCGGACGAATCGGTGCCTTTGTCCAGCACTTCATGGCCTAATCCGCCCAAAAACTTCTTGATGCGCTCTTTCAATTCAAAGCCCGCATGATCCGACCCGATAGCTATTTTCATACGCAGTTTTGAGTTTTGAGGTATGAGTTAGTCGAAAAACTTTTTCAACTCAAATCTCATACCTCAAAAATTTCTCACTCCTCGCACACTACGCGAAAGCCGGCAAAGGGGCCGTCGGCGAGCCACCATACACTTTTGGGCTTATTCGGGTCGTGCCACGCCGGTGTTTGCTTGGCGCGCCAGGCGGAATCTACTTTGGCCGCCGGTTCTTTGAATGAACCGCCTTTGAGAACCCAATCGCCATCGTAGCCTTTGGCCCATTCGCCCGCATTGCCGAGCATATCGTAAAGACCCCACGCATTAGCTGATTTTTCGCCCATTGGATGAGTGGCTTCATCGGAGTTTTCCTGCACCCACGCCACTTTTTTCACATCTTCAGCGCTCAGTTTGCCTTCGCCACCCGCACGGCAGGCATATTCCCATTCGGCTTCG
>JANMKN010000166.1:0-6488 GCA_031372065.1 Abditibacteriaceae bacterium
GCGCGGCGTTTTAGGGGCTGAAGGAGTCTCAACCGGCCAATTCTTTGGCTTTGGCTAAGGCCGGTTCGTAATTTGGCTCTTGGGCGATTTCGGGCACCAATTCGGCGTATTGCACAACACGGTCTTTGTCCAAAACATAAACCGCGCGGGCCAAGGCGCCGAGCGGTTCAGCGATGTAAAGGCCCCAATCCTGACCGAAATGGCCGCCTTTGTAATCACTGAGCATGGTCATTTTTTCCACGCCTTCGGCGCCGCACCAACGCTTTTGCGCGAACGGCGTGTCCACGCTGATGGTGTAGGCCACCACGTTGTCTGGCAAATTATCAATGTCCTGATTAAAATGCTTGGTTTGCAGCGCGCAGATGCCGGTATCGATGCTCGGCACGATGGACAAAATGCGGACTTTGCCATCGGAATCGCTGAGGGAAACTTTGCCCAGATCAACGCCGGTCAGTTGGAAATCGGGCACTTTGTCGCCGACTTGGGGCGGATTGCCGTTTAATTCGACGGGATTGCCTTTAAGAGTTACGCTTGTCATTTTGAGATTGCTCTCCTTAAATTGATTTTGCTTGCTGAATCGCTTCAACGGGCGCAGTTTTTCACAGGCCCGCCATGCGCACAAGGCCACCATTTCGGTCAGCAACGATGCCAAAGCTTCGTTGACAACCCGCACGGTCTGTTTGAAACTACGCGCGATTCACATTCCTGTGACATTCCTGCTCCGTTTGCAAGGAAAACGGCCCTTCTATGAAAATCCTCATCACCGGCGGCGCCGGTTTTATCGCTTCCAACATTGCCGACGCTTATTTGGCCGATGGTCACGAAGTCGCCATTTTGGACAGCCTGATTACCGGCTTTCGCCACAACATTCCACAAAGCGCCCAGTTTTACGAAGCCGACATTTGCGATGCCGATGCTGTCGCCAAAGCGTTCGACGATTTCAAACCCGATGCCGTATCGCATCACGCGGCGCAGTTGGATGTGCGCAAAGCGGTATCCAATCCGGTTTTCGACGCCAATGTGAATATCGGCGGCGGTTTAAACGTTTTGCTGAACGCGGTGCGCGTTGGCTCGCAGCGCATTATTTTTTCTTCCACCGGCGGCGCGATTTATGGCGAACCGGAATATCTGCCGGTTGTGGAATCGCATTTGTGCCGTCCCGAATCGCCTTATGGCCTGACCAAATTCGCCTACGAAAATTATTTGCGCATCTGGTCGAATTTGCACGGCATCACGCCGATTATTTTGCGCTACGCCAATGTTTACGGCCCGCGCCAAACGGCGCACGGCGAAGCGGGCGTGGTGGCGATTTTCGCTGGACTTTTGCTGGAAAATAAAGCCTGCAAAATCTTCGGCGACGGCACCATGACGCGCGATTATGTTTTTGTCGGCGATGTCGTGGATGCCAATCGTGCCGCACTCACTAAAGGCGATAACGAAACCGTGAATATCGGCACCGGCGCGCAAACCAGCACGCGCGAAGTCTTCGACGCCGTGCGCGCGGCGGTGGGCAGCGGCCCCGAAGAACCTGATTATTTGCCCGAACGCCCCGGCGAAGTAAAAAAGATTTGCCTCGATAACGCCCGCGCCGGCAAAGTGCTGGATTGGCGCCCGCAAGTCGGCTTCCGCGAAGGCGTGCGGCAAACTGTTGAAGCCTTGAAACAAGTTGAAAATTAAAAAAGGCGCGCTGAGAAAATTCTCAGCGCGCCTTTTTATTCGTGGCTTTCTATGACCAAACGTGAATTTGCGACCTTGTGTTTTCGGTTGATGGCCTTGTATTTTGTTGGTCATTCGCTGGAATTAGTCACTCCGATTATTTATCAATTCCAGATATGGCAAAGTGGAACTGGGCCTATCGTTTATTCTGGGCTATTTTGGTCGTTACTTTTAGCCGGAACGCCCTGTTTTTTGCTAAGTGGTTTTGGTTTTACTCTCTTTGTTCTCGCGCCGGGTTTGGCGGCTGGTGTTGTTAAGCAAGATAATGCGTTTGAAGTGTCTGCCAACCTTGCCAATGTGCGCGCGATAGCCTTTTTATGCGCGGGATTAATTTTTGTTGGAAACGCTGTGACAGCACTATTCAGTTCCTATATTTGGCACAATAATGACTATTCTACTGACCTTTTGAGAAGGGAACTCACGCCGGACATGATTTTGCCGATTGCTCACATTATGAGGCTCATTTTTGGTGCCTTTTTGGTGTATTGCAGCGGTTGGCGACTGGCGCCTCCGTGTCAATGGGGCCGCGACCCCGATTGGGCAGAAGAAAACGAGAATTCAGCGAACGAAATTGAGCCTTAGCCCAAAACTTCACGACACAAGCGTGGCAATGGGCTATTCAAACGACCATACACTCAATGCCTAACACACCCAGTCCTTGCATTTGTTGGAGACCTCGCTATACTTCACCTTCGCTTCTGTGCTTAACAAAGGCGGAATCAACGGGCGATTAGCTCAGGGGGAGAGCACTACCTTGACACGGTAGGGGTCAGAGGTTCAAATCCTCTATCGCCCATGAAGGAATAGGGTTCTATCGACAAGAACCCTTATCCAGTAAGGCTTCTGAGGTTGAGGAAGTTCTGGTCGTCCTTTCAAAATCCACGATTTTGGAGGACAAAATGACAAAAACAGCGCTACAGTTTAAAAAACCTGTAGCCCCCAAATTGGCGAGATTGTGACCGCTGACCGCTTGCCACGTCTGGTAAACGATTGGTTGAACGATTGCAGAATCCGCCAACACTCTCCCCGCACCATTGAATTGCGCCAAGTTTTGTTTGGTCGCCTAAGATGGTTTCTTGATCATCGCAGCCACTCGGAGTGCGGGAAAGTTGAGTTGCGGGATTTCTTCGCTTACCTGTCTACCGGTCATCAAGGTTCGCAGGGACGTTGGCTTGACTCCCGTTATACCAAACCACTACGACCTGAAACCGTCGCCACCTATTTCAACCATATCCGGGCTTTCTTTAGCTGGCTGGTGAATGAGGAATTCATAGAAGTCTCACCGATGGCCAAGTTTGCACCGCCTGTAGTGCGAGCTGATCAGGTGCAACCCTTCACTCGTGAGCAGGTTGAATCTCTCATCCACGCTGCAAGAAAATCCCGCCATGCGCATAGGGATGAAGCCATTGTTCGTTTTCTTGTGGATACGGGAGTGCGCGCCAGTGAATTGTGCAGTTTGAAGATGTCTGATGTCGACATTGTCGAAGGACAGGCATATGTTATAGGCAAAGGCAACAAGCGTCGCATGATTTGCTTTGGCCGTAAAACAGCTAATGTTCTAAGGAAGTATTTAAGAGACGAACCTCGTCTTCCCACAGAACCGCTCTTTATATCTGAACGAGGATCAAATGCGGGCGCCCAACTTACACGGTCAGGACTAAAGCAACTCATCGAAAGACTGGGTTTAGCCGCCAAGTTGCAGTCTGTTCGTTGTAGTCCACACACATTTCGGCATACTTTTGCTGTGGAGTTTCTGAATAATGGCGGTAATGTTTTCTCACTGAAGCAGCTACTTGGCCATACCAGTTTGCAAGTAACCAACCGTTATGTGGCCTTGGCACAAGCCGATATTCGACATCAACATCATAACTTCTCGCCGGGAGACCGACTCTTCACCTGAAGCTATGCAACAGGCGCAGGCGAGCGGCGAACATCGCTTGCTTGCGCCTGTTGTGAGTTTTTAGTATGCTTTCGTATTAGTGTTAAATTTCTAATCGTATGAAGTTTAACGTGTCGTATTCTTCTCTTCTCTTCTCGACCGTCTCAAAAATTCATAATGACTAAAAAGTTCCGTCTTCGGAGCGTTTTTGGTCGCGTAGTTTTGTGCGATTTTGATAAATCCGTCTTCGCGCATCTCTATGCATGGGACGGTTTGTCGATTGAGTTATTTCACCCCCCCAGCAGAAACAGCCAGAATTAACGCCGGTTACAATCTGAAATCAGCAGCGCAGCGCGTTAACATTTCGCCGCGCTTCCTTCGACATATTGAGTTACATGGTGGAGCCTCGTTGAAGACGGCGCGCCGACTCGCGCGCCTCTACAATTGCTCCGGGAATTTGTTTATCCACAGCCCGGAGTATATTCACCAATTAGGGCATGACAGGGCGACCAGCCCTTCCTCAGCCTCAGCCTCAGCGACGGCTGGGGTCGACACACGACAATCGTCGCGTGCCAGCCGTCGCGACTCCCCTCCACGCACTCCCATTCTAACGCTTGTCGCCAAAGATAAACGGGAACTCCCCGAAAGGTAATCCGCATCGCATCCCTAATATAACAATGCTGTTTCGGTTACCTCCGATGTAATATTAGGTTTTGCCATAGGGTGGAGTTTCACATGATTGATACGCTGTGGTTACAAGTGGAGGTGTTCCAAATCCTGCCACATTGTCAATTGAATCTCGATCTGCCGGTAATGGATTGCCGAACCGGTGAGGTAGTTGCTGGGGACACTGAATGGAATCTTCCCAACGGCGTTATGCGGGGGAAGCGCATTCGATTTCGTAATGAAAAAATCCATGTCCAAATGAACCGTCTTAGATCAGGACAACAGGGAATCAAAATCCAACTATGCGCGACAAAGTGGCATGACCGAAAACGATGGCAACCTCTAAAGCGAGCCGAATTTGAGCAGGTTGTGAAAGAAGTCGAGGAATATCTGTATAACGTGGTTGGGATTGCGACGAATATTCGGTTGGCGCGAGTAGTTCGTCTGGATGTTTTCCGCTATATCCTGACAGATTTCCCATTCGAGACTTACCATAACGTGCGCCTCAATTGGTCGCCCTACCGCATGCATTGGCACTGCCAACAGGGATGGCATTTATGGGAGAATGGCGAACATCAGATATGCAATTACAACAAACGCAATGATATAAAGCGGTTTGATCCAGAATGCACCTGCCCAGAGAAGCTGGAGAAATGTGAGTATCGGGCACTCAACGCAAAAAAAGTGAAGGCTATCTTTGATGTCGAGATAGTTGACCAACTGCTTGAGCAGTTCGATGCCTTACCCGTCATCCTTCTTAAGCAAATCAAGTCCCTATTGTTCCGAAGGAAAGTCGAAGCATCGGCCCAACCACTCCTACTCGGTATAGCGGATCAAGTCCGACAGTTTCAGCAACGCGGACACCGCTATCCGATGCAATCATTTAGAGAAATGTGTTCAGCGATTCACCTAACAGAAAAGTTTGGCGAGGAGGCAGTGCGAGCTATGTTTGGCGAAGTGGCTTCCAGTTCAAAAACGGCGAATGAGTGGCTGAAGAATTATCAGGCATCCCTCCGCGACGCAGAAGAAATTGGTGCCTTTGGTTGTTTGAATTTACAAAGCGAGTTGCACGAAAAATTGCTGGCGCCTATTGGTCCTTGCGAGGTATCCCATGCAACCACGCGTGAGAATGCGGTAGCACAGGCGTGCTAATTTGACATTTTTTTACACGAGGACGGATTCATTATGCCTACCGCAGAGAGAAAACCTAAGCCCAGCAAGGCGACGCGTGCCCGATCCACGGCTGGAACGGACGAAGTGATGAAAAACAGTAAAACCCCTTCTGTAGACGTTCAGCCCCCTGCAAAAGAGTGGGGTGATGTAATTGAAAACCTACCTGAGTTGGTGGCAGAGGTTGAGCGCACGCACCGTCTCACCTTCGAGCAAAAATATTTCATTGTGACTTGTCTGGCAGAGTTTATGACTAACACGGAGATTAATGAGCAATTGCGTGACGTGTTTGGCATCCAAGTTTCTCGGCAGCTTTTAAGCTATTACAACCCGCTCACTGCTAACGGCAGCAAGATGAATTCCGAATGGAGGGTGTTGTTCCAAGAGAAACGTAATGAGTTCCTCCAACGGATGAATAACATTGGAGTGAGCCAGTTGCCGGTAAGATTGCGGCGTATCGAACGCGCCTATGAACGTGCCATTCAGCGAGGCAACGATAAGTTTGCTTTAGATTGCCTTCGTCAAGCCGCCGAGGAGTGCGGCGAAAAATATACCAACACGCAAAACCACACGGTAAAAACCGATGAGCGCGAAGTGCTGGCTCAATTGCTTGGTGTGCCGCTCTCTGAATTGCCGGAAACGCCGGGTGCGGATTTGCGCCCCATTTCCAAAGAGAATAATAAATTCGCAAACAAAGGAGGTCATTAATGTTGACGCGCGAAGGCGCCGCGCGTCAGTTGCTATCTCTACCTATTGGCCCCCAACGCGAACGCGCTACTCAACTTCTATTAGCTGTCTACGGCCCTGCTCCGCTTAAAGAGATTACATCGTCGGTTACGCTGGAAGAACTTGCCAATGAAACGGCTTTGTTGCGCGAATAGCCACGGGTTCGGTAAGGAGGTTAATCTTGAAGTGTGAAAAAGAAAAACGCCCAGCGCTCGCCAAAGCGCCGCCGCTCCCAAAAGAAGCGCACTTACCGAACCCGCAACTGGAAAAAGTATAACGCGGCACTGGTCGCACGCGGTTCATTAACCGTGTGGGTTGAGCCAGAGGTTTT
>JANMKN010000203.1:0-2157 GCA_031372065.1 Abditibacteriaceae bacterium
GCGGAGAACGCGGAGAGAAAAATGGAGAACAAAAGATTTAAATTTTCCCAATCTCTCTTTTCTTCTCCGCGTTCTCCGCGTCCTCTGCGGTTAATTCGTTTTCACTTGCCGACTTCGGCGACTAAGCGTTCGCCTTTGCGGTCTTGCTCGTTTTGCACAGCGGCCAAGATGTTCAAAAGCTGCGTGGCGCGCGTTTCCATATCGGAGATGATCTCGCGCACGCGCTCGCTGAGATAATTGTAAAACGGCAACGTGACAATCGCGATGACCAGACCTGTCGCCGTAGCAATCAACGCTTCGGCGATGCCGCCGGTAATGGCTGTGGCTGCCGCGCCGGTTTGATTGGCATCGCCAAAAACGCTGTGAAACGCGCTAATCATGCCGGTAATCGTGCCGAGCAAGCCAAGCAGCGGCGCCATCGTGATAATGGTGTCCAAAATGCTCAGGCGCTTGTGTAATTCGGGTGTTTCGCGCAAGGCCAGTTCTTCCATCGCGCGTTCAATCGAAGCGTTATCCAAATGACGATTGCGCAGGCCATTAGCAAGTAGCGCCGCCACTGGGCCGGGCGTGTCTTCGCACAATTTCACCGCTTCTGCGGTTTGCCCGCCATGCAGCAACGCTTTCAACTTGACCAGCAATGATTCGGTATTCGTCGCCGCCTTGCCGATGGAAATGCTGCGTTCGATGATGATCGCCAGCGAAATCGTCGCCAGCAGAAACATCGGATACATCACCCAGCCGCCTTTATGGAAAATCTCGATGCCGTTTTCAAACATGAATGTCCTTTGATTCGATTTTCGTGGAGTCGCAATCTGACCTGTGCCCCATCATTTTCATGGTGCAGTTTTGGTTTGACCCTTTACCTGCAACTTGGTGTTAGATTTGACAAATATCGCCGGATTTTTTGTGCTACACGACAAAACCCCCAACTCCCTTGCCAAGGGGGTTGGGGGTTCTCAGCCGCGCACTTTGCTTAAGGAGTCATGTTACGCAGTGAGGTTGCGATAAGCAAAGAGCGATTTCATCGCTCGTCCCCTCACCCGGCCTCTCCCCCATTCGCTTCGCTGGGGAGAGGAGAGTGTGCCTCATACGCTTCTTCATGCTTGAAACGGGCAGAAACATATGAGCGAAGTTCTCCTCTCCCCAGCGAAGCGAATGGGGGAGCCGGGAACCCGCTTGCGGGTGGCGGTGAGGGGACGAGCAGCTTTGCTGCTCTTTCCAGTGCCTACCATAAGCGCACTGCGTAACATGAGTTAAGGCGTCGGAGTTGGCGTTGTTGTGCTATTGGTAGCGCTTTGTGTGGCCGTGCGGTCAACAACCACGCGGGCTTTTTCGTAACCGGCGAAGAATTCGGGCTGAGTGCGGCGAAAACGGCTCATCAGGCGGTCAAGACGCTTTTTCAACAAGCGACTGGTGGCATTGAGCGCTTCGGGCAACGTGGTGGTTTGACCGGCGCGTGTGGCAATCGCCAGACGCGGCGTGCCTTTGACGCTCTCGAATTGCGTTTTTGCAGCGGCCAATTCGTCCAAGTTGGTCTGCGTCACTAAATAAGGGGCCAAAACGGTCAGATTTTCGCCGATAATCTGCGCCACGGTGTCGCCGATTGTGATTAAATCGTCGTCGTCCAATTTGTCGAGGTCAACGCGAGTGAAATCCACTTTCGCTTCCATCGCCACAATCTTTTTTTGGGAGGCATAGGCGCCGACTTGATCGGCCAACTCCGAAACCATATCCTCGTAAGCGGTGCGCACCTGTTCTTTGTTGGCTGTGACGCCTGTGGTCGTGGTGCTTTGCTTGCCAGACAAACCATTAATCACGGCGATGTCATCTTGCAGGTCATCTACCGCCTCTTGAAAGGCGGGCACATTGCTCCACAGGATGGCGTTTGCCACCATATAGCCATGCACAGTATTAAACATATCCAGCCGGTTTTGTTGTTGGCGATTCATCTCTCACTCTCTCCTTTGGTTTATAGGGATAAAATCGTTCGTTTCCCTATTTAAAATCATTATGACAAGTCATCAAATGTCATTTCAAGCCCCGCCGCCCCCAATTTCCCGCCGACCAGCCTCGTTTTCCGCTCATCCAGCATCGTTTTCTACGCGATGAGATAGGTTTTCTGGACGGCGAGACGCATTTTCCGCGTGGTGAGCATTG
>JANMKN010000223.1:0-19903 GCA_031372065.1 Abditibacteriaceae bacterium
TATGTTTCGATTAAAAAGCCTATTTGGCGACAAATTGAGCGCCCGCTCCCTCCAAGCGCAGGCCACTGAGTCGTTCATCCGCTGCGCTGTCTTAAACCAGATGACCAGTCTGGGAATGCCGGACAGTTATGCAGTCTGAACGGCCCCGACGGGGCCGTTAGGACAAATCACGACCACTTTTTGCATTCATGCAACAAAGCCCAATGAAACTAACAACTTTGAGTTAGAGGATTGGCAAATCCACATGGCAAAGCGCCTTGAGCAATTGCCTGCACAATCAGGGCAGAGAATCATGTTTCATGGCCCGCCTCAGCATGGCAAGTCGTTTCTTGTGTCACAGCGCTTCCCGGCTTACTGTCTCGGTGTAAAGCCGACTTTGCGAGTGCGCCTCGCCTGTTACAACATCACGCACGCCACACGCTTTTCCAAAGTTAATATGGACATCATGCGCAGCCCTGAATTCGCGCGTTTATTTCCTGCGCCTGCGTGCCGCATCCCGGCAGTATGCCCCGCTGATGAATGGTCAACTGCCGCGCGCGCTGTGCTGCTGGATGCCAATCCCTCGTTTAAAGCGTTGGGTCTGGGCAGTGGATTTGTGGGCATGGGGGTTGACTGTTTAATTATTGACGACCCATACAAAAATAGACAAGAAGCCGACTCAGAGAAAATCAACGCTAACATCTGGGACTGGTGGGAAAGCACGGTTATCCCGCGTATGAACCCAGATACTAATGTCGTGGTGATGTTCCACCGCTGGCGCGAAGGCGACTTTGCCGGACGGTTATTAGAACAGGGTGGGTGGGAGTATTATCGTTACGCGGCGATTGGTGATGGCGATAATGACCCGATGAATCGGCCTGTCGACACGTCGTTGTCACCGCGTTATCCGGTGCCCTATCTGCGCGCCATCGAAGCCAAAGACCCCATGACGTTTGTTGGTTTGTATCAGGGCAAGCCCACAGCAGACCAAGGCAACCGCTTTAAAGTTGATATGTTTTGCCCGCCCAATGAAAAGGGTGAGTATCGCGCTGACAAGTTTTGGTCAATTGATACTTTGCTTTCTCAGCCAATCCGCGAAGCGTATTTTGCGTGGGACACAGCAGCCAAAACCAAAGCGCGCAATGACTACACCGCTGGCGGCATTTTAGCACAAGCGGCGGACGGTTATTTGTATTTGTTGCCCGTGTTCTTGGACAAACGGGAAATTGCCGATGTCGAGCGCATTATTTTAACGGAATGGGCGAAATGGTGGCACGTTCTCAACTCCATCACGCCCGGTTGCTTGAAAGGCGCGCACGTCGAAGAGGGCGCATCGGGCGGCACCGCCATTGTGCAAAGCGCGCGGCGCTCTTTGCCAGAGATAAAGCGAATTCGTGACGCGTGGTTCGCGTGGAACTCCGCGAAACTTGACCCTGAATTGTTTGATTGGGCGCCACCGGTTGTCTGGCGCGACCATTTGGAAGACTGGAAATTAGTTGTCACTACTACGCCCGCTAACATCTTGGCCCATCAGCCGGACAAAGAAAAAACCGAAGTCAAAGCGGTTGATACTATTTCTTGTTGTGCTGGTAGAAGCGTGCGCTTAATAGATTATGGTGGCGGCAATAAATATGGCGCCAAAGCGCCCTATGCACGTCAATGGTTGGGTCAGTTGCTGGCGTTGCCATTAGGCGACCATGATGACGCCGTGGATAGCACAATCAAGTTGGTGCGCCCTTATGCTGGCATTGTCAATGGTGAACAACTGTTTACCCAACAAGAGATAGACGACGCGATTATGGAGGAGTGAGAAGGCAAACGATGGATTTCAGGCGTTTATGGTTAAGCGGTTCCAAACGCCTACAACACAATGGGCAAGCACTTTCGTCACTTAGAAGAATCAGAATAAATTGGATATAATCATTAGCAGCCTATGAACGTTTTTGCACTACGGGATCACGTCATCGAGGATTATTCCAATTATATTCGTTCGTTCGTTGATATTCGTCATCCAAAGATTCAACAATTAGTGGTGCGTGAGTTAAATGAGGGGTTATTATGGCCGGAACCTCTGCTACAACTGAATCCGGCGTTCGAGCCGGGGCGCTCCATAGACCAATTGTGCGAGCAAAATCTGCTGCATCCTCTTTGTTCTTCGATCTTTCGCCGTAAAAACGAAGGCATAACCCAACCTCTCAATCTCCACAATCACCAAGATCAAGCTATCGAAGTCGCGCGCACCGGCGCACCCTATGTGCTGACCACAGGCACCGGTTCAGGCAAGTCACTCGCTTATATCATTCCTATCGTAGATTCCATTTTGCGGCGTGGCGCCGGACAAGGGGTGCAGGCTATTATCGTCTATCCTATGAACGCGCTGGCGAATTCACAAATGGGCGAACTCGAAAAATTTCTGTGCGAAGGCTTTCCTGAACGGCGTGGCCCAGTGACATTTGCGCGCTATACAGGTCAAGACAACCAACAGCGCCGTGAAGAAATCATTAACAATCCGCCAGATATTATTCTGACCAACTTTGTGATGCTGGAACTAATGCTGACGCGCAAACGCGAAAGCGATTTATTGCGCGCCATGTCGGGTGTGCAAGGGAGTGGCTTACGCTGGTTGGTGCTGGATGAATTGCACACTTATCGTGGCCGGCAAGGTTCTGATGTCGCGGTGTTGGTGCGCCGTGCGCGCGAAATGACCTCTGGCACCGCTTTGCAGTGCGTCGGCACTTCAGCCACCATTGCAGGCAAAGGCACGCGCCGCGAGCAGCAAACTCAGGTGGCCGAAGTCGCCTCGCAACTCTTTGGCGTTCCTGTGGCCCCCGAACACATCATCGGTGAAACCTTGCGGCGCTTCACCTCTCCTCGCGATTTCACGCGCGACGAAGAAATAGTTGCCTTACGCGAAAGGCTAATTGGCGCTGCTGCTACCGACTGTCAAGTTGACCTGCCCTCTGATCTTCTGGCGGCTTGGATTGAGACGACCTTCGGATTGCAACAATGCGAAGAAGATGGGGAACGGTTTTTCAGGCGTGCCCAACCGCGCGCTATTGGTGGTGCCAAAGGCGCTGCTCAGGAATTAGCGCAACTCACGGAATTACCCCTTAAATTATGTGAGCAACGCATTCGGGATTTCCTACTCGCTGCCTATCAATCCCCACCAGATCCGGCTACGGGGCGCACGCCGTTTGCCTTTCGCTTACATCAATGGGTTTCGCGCGGCGACACGGTTTACGCTTCGCTCGAAGCGCCATTAGAAGATCGTTATTTTACCGTTACCGGCCAAATGATGGTGCCGGGGGCGGGGCGTCAAAAGGCACTTTTCCCACTGGCGTTTTGCCGCGAATGCGGCCACGAGTTTTATACGGTGTGGCGCAGCAAAGAATCCGGCCTGTCGCACTTTTTGCCGCGCGCACTACTGGACACACAAGAAGCCGCTGCGCCAGTGCCGAATGCGGACGCCGGATTTCTTTATGTCTCCGAATCGGCCCCGTGGCCTACCGACAGAGATCAGGTATCCCGCCGTCTGCCTGATGACTGGCTCGAAGAACATAATGCCTTGCAGCGGGTGAAGCCGGGGCAGCGCGATAACGTGCCGCAACCAATATTGGTTGATCCAATGGGGCGCAATGACGCCACAGGCGTGCAATGCTTTTGGATGGCATCCTCGCTGCGCTTTTGCCCTTGCTGCGGCGTCACTTACAATTCCAGCCAAAAATCCGATTTCTCCAAGTTGTCCTCATTGGGCAACGAAGGCCGCTCGACAGCAACCACGATTCTGTCACTTTCGTTGATTGCCGCACTGCGTCAGGATGGACAACTCGACGCCGAAGCACGAAAGCTGCTGTCTTTCACCGATAATCGCCAAGATGCTTCATTGCAGGCAGGTCATTTTAACGACTTCATCGAAACAGCCTTGCTACGCGCTGCGTTATACCGCGCGGTCTGCGAGGCTGGTGCGGACGGCCTGCGACACGACACTTTGGCCGCCGAAGTATTTCGCACCTTGAATTTGCCGTTTGTAGAATATGCGCGTGATCCAAATGTGCGCTTTGCGGCGCGGGCCGAAGCCGAGCGTGCCTTGCGGGATTTGATTGGCTATCGCCTCTTTCGTGATTTGCGGCGCGGTTGGCGTGTGACCAGTCCCAACCTTGAACAATGTGGCTTGCTCGAAATTGATTACGTTTCGCTTGATGAGTTGGCTGAGGCGCAGGATGTGTGGGTGAATTTGCATCCTGCTTTGGCCGACGCTGCGCCCGAAAAGAGGCACTATCTGTCGCGCGTGCTTTGTGATGTCTTGCGCCGTGAGTTGGCTATCCACGATAGCCATCTGGAAGGGCATTATCAGGAAGCTATGCAGAACCGCGCTGTCCAGCATCTCAAAGCGCCGCCGTCATTGTGGAACTTCGATGAGGGCGAGCAATTGGAAAAGGCGCGCGTTCTGTTTCCACGCGGACGGGCCAAAGGTTCCAGCGATTCCATCCTTGACGCTTATCTTTCGTCACGCGGCGCTTTTGGCCGCTTTGTTAAACGTGAATTGTTTGCCGGTGCCAATGCAACCGTTGAAGATGTGCAGCAAGTGCTTTGTGATTTGCTGGCGGCATTGCAAGAGGCCGGCATTGTCGAACAGGCCCATTCTTATTTGCGCCGCGCCTCACGCAATCGCTTTGGCCGCGATTCAGAACCGGAAGAACCGGGCTATCGCTTGAAAGCCTCGGCGATTATTTGGCGTTTTGGCGATGGCACGAAACCCCTGCACGATCCGCTACGCACACCGCGCTTGGCCTTTCAAGATGCCGAAGCCTGTGGACGTGTTAATCCTTTCTTCGCCGCGTTTTATCAAGGCATGGCGCAACTCTTGGGCAGCATGGAAGCGCGCGAACATACGGCGCAGGTGCCTTATGCGCAACGGCAAGAGCGCGAGGACAATTTCAAAGACGGCACCTTGCCGGTAATGTATTGCTCGCCGACAATGGAACTGGGCGTGGATATTCGCCAACTCAATGCGGTGCATTTGCGTAACGTGCCGCCGACACCGGCTAACTATGCCCAGCGTTCGGGCCGCGCCGGACGTAGTGGGCAACCCGCCATTGTATGGACGTATTGCACCAGCAGCAGCCCACACGATCAATATTTTTTCAAACGTCCTGAGCAGATGGTCGCCGGTGCTGTTTCGCCGCCACGCCTTGACCTTTCCAATGAAGAATTAGTGCGCGCTCATATTCACGCTTTGTGGCTGCATGAGACCGGCGCGGACTTGAAGCAATCCATGCGTGATGTGCTTGACCTAACGGGCGAAAATCCGACTTTGGAAGTGCAAGGCCCTCTGCGGGAAGCCTTCACCAGTAGCACCGCCAGAGAAAGAGCAAGGCCACGCGTTAAGCGAGTTATGGATTCACTGGGCGAAGCCGTAAGCGCCGCGCCGTGGTATTCGCCGCAGTGGTTGGACATGACACTCAGTGGTGCGCCGCACGCCTTTGAATGTGCCTGTGAACGCTGGCGTGGATTGTATCGCTCGGCGGCCCACCAGCGGGACGCGCAGCACCGTTTAGCCAATGATTTGTCGCGCGCTCCCCAAGACCGCGATCAGGCCCGTCGTCTGCGCGATGAGGCCGAGCGTCAAATCAGGTTACTCACCGATGTCGGTGAATCAGAGCATTCGGATTTTTATAGCTATCGCTACTTCGCCGCCGAAGGTTTTTTACCGGGCTACAATTTTCCGCGCTTGCCACTCTCTGCTTTTATTCCGGGGCGTGGACGGCGCGATCAAGGCGAATATCTTTCGCGTCCGCGCTTCTTGGCGATTTCCGAATTTGGGCCACGCGCGCTCATCTACCACGAAGGTTCGCGCTATGTTATCAATCAAGTGATTTTGCCTCCGGCTACCGGCCCCGAAGGGGAATCGGTTTTGCCGACGGAAACTTTTAAACGCTGCGCCGAATGTGGTTTTGGGCATCCAGTCAACAACGAATCCAACAGCGACTTGTGCGAGCAGTGCGGTGCGCTGTTGCCTGTGGCATGGGGTAATTTGCTTAGGCTGCAAAACGTGGCGACACGAAGGCGCGACAGGATCAACTGCGACGAAGAGGAAAGGCTTAAACTCGGCTATGAAATCCTGACTTCCATTCGCTGGCCTGAACGTGAAGGTCGCCGTGCTGTGCATGAAGCCATCGCCGAAACAAAAGGCACCGAAGTAAAAGGCGAAGTGGAACCATTAGCGAGACTTTCTTACGCGCAGGCGGCTGCGATATGGCGCATCAATTTGGGCTGGAAACGGCGGCGCGAAGAGCATGGCCCCGGCTTTATGTTGGATATAGAGCGCGGCTACTGGGAGAAGGCCGAAAAGGAAGAGCCAGATGACCCGTTTTCCAATCGTAAGGCTTTGGTGATTCCCTTTGTCGAGGATGCCAAAAACTGTCTGCTGTTTGAGCCTCACCATGCGGAACAAAGCGACTCCTTCATGGCAAGTTTGGCTCATGCCTTAAAACGTGGCCTTTTAGCACGCTATGGATTGGAAGATGGCGAACTAACCGTCGAACCGCTGCCGGATGCGCGGCACCGTCGCGTGCTTTTGTTTTATGAGGCTACCGAAGGAGGTGCCGGTGCCTTGAAGCATTTGTCTGAAACACCAAACGCACTGGCCGAAGTAGCGCGCCACTCATTAGAAATTTGTCACTTCGATGCGGAAAACGGTGACGATTTGGGCATTCCCACCGAGACAAACGAAGGCTGTGAAATCGCCTGTTACCATTGCTTACTTTCCTACACCAACCAACCGGAACATTTGCTGTTAGATCGCTTTGCGGTGCGCGATTATTTGTTGGCACTAACGCAAACCACGGTTCGGGAAGTGCGCCCCGAATCGCCGGTTGTGGCCGATTTGAATGGTGTGGCTGAATTGGAAAAGGGCGAGTTGGTAGAAACACTAAAAGTGCCCGCTCCACTGTGGCGCGGCTGCGAATCGGAATTAGAGCGCGATTGGTTGCGCGCTCTCGTCAAGCGCGGTCATCGCTGGCCCGATGAAGCCCAACGATTGTTTAATGGTGCCGGTGTGCAGGCTGATTTTTATTATGGGCGTGGCTGCGCGATTTTTGTGGATGGCCCGCACCATGATAGTGAGAATCAAACAATTCACGATGCCACGCGCCGCGCGGCGTTAGAGGACTTGGGCGTGAGCGTTATCGCGTTTCGCTACGATGCCGATTGGGACGCGATTTTCGATAAGTGGCCCAGTGTATTTGGCACGGCAAAAACAGTGGTTGCGAAATAGAGAATTCACACTGTATGCCTGCTATTTGCATTCTTTGAAACGATTATGATGACAAATTTTTCTCCCGGCTCATTGGTAAAAGCGCGAGGCCGCGAATGGGTAGTTTTGCCGGGTTCGGATGCTGATATGATGTTGCTGCAACCTTTGGGTGGCGGCAGTGATGATGTTACCGGCATTTATAAACCCGGCGAACTCGAACCTGTTATATCGGCCACGTTTGAGTTGCCGGATGCAGCGCAAACCGGTGATGCGCGTTCGTCGCGTTTGTTGCGCGAAGCAGTGCGCCTCGGCTTTCGTTCCGGCGCGGGGCCGTTTCGTTCATTCGGGCGCATCGCTGTCGAACCGCGTCCTTATCAATTAGTGCCGCTACTGTTGGCCTTGCAACTTGACCCGGTGCGCCTCTTAATTGCCGACGATGTTGGCATTGGGAAAACCGTCGAAGCGGGTTTGATTGCGCGTGAAATGTTAGATCGAGGCGAGATTTCACGAATGTCGGTTCTGTGTCCGCCTCATTTGGCGCATCAATGGGTAGAAGAATTGCGCAGGCGTTTTCATATTGAAGCGGTGCCGGTTCTTTCCTCTACCGCGCGTCAACTGGAAACCAACTCACACCGCCGCGCCAGCGAATCCATTTTTGAATTTTATCCGTTCACGGTGGTTTCGCTGGATTACATCAAAACCCCCGAACATAGCGAAACGTTTTTAGCCCACTGTCCCGAACTGGTGATCGTAGATGAAGCGCATACCTGTGCATGGGTAGGTAGCGGGGTGCGGCAACAGCGGCATAAATTGTTGACGCGCTTGGCACAGTCGGCGACGCGCCACATTGTTCTGGTTTCAGCGACACCGCACTCTGGCGATGCGGACGCGTTTCGCTCACTTCTCTCCCTGTTGAGTCCCGATTTCGCCCAATACCCCGATGATCTTTCTGGGCCACATCATGCTGATAAACGCCGCGAATTAGCGCGCCATCTGGTGCAACGACGCCGTGCCGACATCGAGCATTATTTGAACTCGGACACGCCCTTCCCCAAGCGCGAGCCAGACGATGAAAGTGCTTACATTTCTTACACGCTTTCACCGGAATACAAAAAGGTTTTCGAGCGCGTATTAGCCTATGCCAAAGAAACGGTGCGCGATAAATCAGGCAGCAAGTTCCACCAACGGGTGCGCTGGTGGGCGGCTTTGGGTTTATTGCGGGCGCTGGCTTCCAGCCCCGAAGCGGCGGCGGCTACGCTACTCGCGCGGGCGCGCAATATGAGTGCGATGACGGTTGAAGAAGCTGACCAAGTCGGGCGACGTGGTGTTTTCGATCTCGTTGAAGATGATGCCGCCGAAGCTGCCGATTTAGCACCCGGCGCGCAAGTGAGTGAAGACGACGAAGGCAACAACGAAAACATTCGACGTCTGAAAGATATGGCGAAGGCAGCGCAAAAACTGGCTGGTGCCGATGATTTGAAATTGCAAGAAGCCACTAAACAGGTGCGCGCACTTTTGAACAGTGGTTTTTCGCCGATATTATTTTGTCGCTTCATCAATACAGCGGCTTATGTGGCCGAACATCTGAAAACTAAACTCAAAGGTGTCGAAGTGGTAGCCGTCACTGGCCTTATGAGTCCCGATGACCGCAAAGCTGCCGTGGAAGAATTAGCGGAGGCCACACAAGAAGGCACACGCCGCGTGTTAGTGGCAACGGATTGCCTTTCCGAAGGCATCAACTTGCAAGGCTATTTCGATGCCGTTTTGCATTATGACCTGCCGTGGAATCCGACGCGACTTGAACAGCGCGAAGGACGCGTAGATCGCTTTGGTCAACCATCCAAAGTGGTGCGGGCACTCACCCTTTACGGCAAAGACAACCAAATTGATGGCATCGTGTTGGATGTGCTGCTGCGTAAGCATCGCCAGATTCGCAAGGCGTTGGGCGTATCAGTGCCCGTTCCGGCCAGTTCCGATGCGGTTGTGGAAGCAATTTTCGATGGCCTCTTATTGCGCGGAAAAAATGTATCCACCGAGCAACTCAGCTTGTTCGAGGATTTGATAGAAAAGCGCGACATTTTTCAGAATCAGTGGGACGTAGTGGCCGAACGAGAGAAACGCTCACGCACAGTTTACGCGCACGAAAGTATCAAGCCGGAAGTCGTCAAGCAAGAAGTGGATGCGATGCGGCACGCATTAGGTGGTGCTACCGAAGTCGAGAGTTTCGTGCGCGATGCCCTGCAAACAGTCGGCACACCACTGCCGCTTTCTACGCCAGCCAGACTTGCGCTGGATGCCTTGCCCGAAGTTGTGCAGGAACCGTTGCGAACTGCCTTACCCACCAGCGATTGGAAAGCAGGTGCGTTGCGTGTGCGCTTTGATACAGCCAACGCCAAAGGCGAAACGCATTTGGGGCGAACGCATCCGCTGGTGGCAACTTTGGCTTCGCACATTTTAGAAACGGCGCTTGATTCCGTTAATGAAAAACCTTTGGCCGCGCGAAGTGGTGCGATGCGCACCAAAGATGTGACCCGTCGCACCACGCTGCTTTTAACCCGTATGCGCTTTCATATTCATCAACGGGTGAAGGGTCAAGAGCAGCGTTCGCTTTTGGCCGAGGATTGCGTCTTGATGGCTTTTCGCGGTGCGCCCGAAAACGCCGAGTGGCTCAGTGAAGAAGAAGCCGAAGCCTTGCTGCAAGCCACGCCCGCTGAAAACATTGCACCCGATCAGGCAGCGGGTTTTGTGAGTGGCATTGTGGATAACTTCGAGGCCCTACGCGAGCCACTAAAAGAAGCGGCCCAAAAGCGCGCTCAGGAATTATTGGAAGCACACCGCCGGGTGCGCGATGCGACGCGTGCCGGTGGCAGTGTGAGTGTGGAAGCGCAACCTGAACCGGACGTGTTGGGTTTGTGGGTTTATCTGCC
This sequence comes from Abditibacteriaceae bacterium, assembly GCA_031372065.1. Taxonomy (GTDB): domain Bacteria; phylum Armatimonadota; class Abditibacteriia; order Abditibacteriales; family Abditibacteriaceae; genus DASWNL01. The sequence goes on from JANMKN010000223.1 coordinate 10,162, forward strand.
AGTCTTGATTGAAGCATAGTTTGAGGGCAATTCGTCACCGGCTTGTGGCGGATTGTTACCAGCTTTATCGAGAACTTCCAGAAAACGCTCGCCCGAACCCCGTGCGGCGCGCTGACGCAAAGCGTCTAAGCCAGCTTCGTGGCCCTGACGGCGTGCCTCAGAATCTTGCCAACGCAGGACAGCTAATTTCTCCGCAACGGCTAAAAGGGCGAGTTGATTCATGGAAACACCTTGCTCTTGGGCAAGGGATTTTAGCTCCTCGTGCAGGGACGGGGGCAATCTGAGATTTAAAACGCTCATGTGGGATTATCCTCCTGATTTTGCAAAGTCGTGAGACGGGCTAAAAATTGCGCCGGAGTGACAATCTCCGGCAAAAAACCCGCGCCGCCGCCGAAATCGCGAGTATTGAATGTAATTAGAAAATGGGCACCGGCAGCCACAGCACACTCCAAAACCATGTCGTCTTTTGGGTCTTGGAGAACGGGACGCCATTGAAAATGAATTTCCTGCGGACGCATCATGCTAACCAAACCATCCAGAAAATCGTCCAACTCCTGCACCGTCAAACCAAATCGCTCAACGTTGCGGTGCAGCACGCCGCGATATTCCTCGAACAACAAACCAGAAACGAATGCTGTCAACTCATTTTGCGCCAGACGAAGCAAAATTTGGCGCGACGCACCAGCTTTCGAGTCCAGTGCCGCAAAGATGACATTCGTGTCTAAAACAACCCGGTAGTGTTGCATACGCTACTGCATATTCTACCATCACATTATGAACTCTTCATCTCTCGCTTCTACTGTTCGCCTTGAAGGTGCGCTCTTTTCGCGCGACTTTTTAGATCGTCTCGGCGCACTTTCGTCGGACTTGCCGCATTTGTCGCCGCAAAGTTATGGACTGGCGCCCGAAGATAAATTGCGAGAGAAAATTAGCGCCAGTTGGAATGCTCTCAGTGGCCGCTGGGATAGGTTTCAAAGTGAGCTAAAAAAACTTAGCGAAGATGATTACGCCGTAGGCATCACGCGGCGCGAATGGCTGTTGCCGGTGTTGCAGGAACTCAATTTCGGGCGCGTGCAAACTGCCAATGCCATTCGCCTGACTGTCGGCGACGAAAGCAAAGAATACGCGATTTCGCATGGCTGGAATCGCACGCCGCTGCATTTGCTGGGCGCACGAGTTTCGCTCGATGTGCGCACGCAAGGCTTACCCGGCGCGGCGCAAATGGCACCGCACGCGCTGGTGCAAGAATGCCTCAATCGTTCGGGTGAGCATTTGTGGGCAGTGCTTTCTAACGGCTACAAATTTCGCGTGCTGCGCGACTCGGCGGCAATTGCGCGGCGCAGTTATGTCGAGTTCGATTTAGAGGCGATTTTCGAGAACGAAGATGCTTCCGGCTTTGCGCTGTTTTGGCTGCTTTGCCATGCCTCGCGTTTTGAATGGCGGGCGGCTGCGAATGAGGAAAACGAAGCCAACCCGCCGATTCTCGAAGATTGGCAAAAGGAAACCGAGCAGGAAGGCGTGCGCGCCCGCGATGTTATGCGCGGGGGAGTGCAAGGCGCGATTGAACATATCGGCACAGGGTTGCTGCGTCACAAAGATAACAAGCCGTTGCGCGAAGAATTGCGCAGTGGCGCGCTGTTGCCGCTGGATTTTTACAAGCTGACGTTGCGCCTTGTTTATCGCTTGCTGTTTATTCTCGTCGCCGAAGCCAAAGACAACTTGCTGCTGCCGGTAATCAAAGCGCCCCTCACCCCTAACCCCTCTCCCCCAAACGCTGCGCTGGGGACAGGGGAAAGTGAAGCCAAGGCGCGGGCCACAGCGCGTGAGCGTTACGAAAATTATTATTCGCTGGCGAAGTTGCGCCAGAGGGCGGCCAAAACGCGCGGCACGGCGCACGAAGATGCGTGGCAAGGCTTGTGTCTGACGTTTCAATTTTTGCGCGGCGGCGAAGAAGGTTTAGCGATTCCGGCGCTCGGCGGTTTTCTGTTTCAGGAAGCAAGGCTCAAAGACGGCAGTGTGGCCTTGGAAGAATGCCATCTCGCCAATGAAGATTTGTTCGCGGCCTTGCGTCAGTTGTGCTATTTCCAGCAGGGCGCGGCGCGGCGTCAGGTCAATTTCACCAACCTCGGCAGCGAAGAATTGGGCAGCGTTTATGAATCGCTGCTCGAACTGACGCCGCGCGTGGATTTGGATGGCTACCGTTTCCAACTCGAAACTTTGGCAGGCAACGAACGCAAGATAACAGGCAGCTATTACACGCCGGAAATCCTCGTCAAATCGCTGCTCGATAGCGCGCTTGAACCTGTTATTGAAGCTGCGCTTCGGCGAGCGGCGAGCGGTGAGCAGCGAATGGAGAATGTATCAGATGGTGAACTCTTATCAGGATTTGGAAGTGTGGGAACGAGGGATGACTCTGGCGGAACAGGCTTATCGGTTGACACGCACCTTTCCGAAGGAAGAATTGTTCGGTCTGACTTCGCAGCTACGGAGATCAGCGAGTTCGATTCCGGCGAACATCGCAGAGGGATGGGGCAGGGAAAGCACGAAGGAATTCCTGCGATTTCTGAGCATAGCGATGGGCAGTCTGCGCGAAACAGAAACGCATCTGATTCTGGCACAGCGCGTGGGATTGGCGACAGCCGAACAAATTCAGCCTTTGCAACAGAACACGGAAATCTTGGGGCGTCAGCTTCTGAATCTGCAACGCAGCCTACGGCGCAAACTCGAAAAGGAAACGTAAATCCACTCGCTACTCGCCATTCGCTACTCGCCGCTCAGGAGAAAGCCCTGCTTTCGCTGCGCATTTGCGATCCGGCGTGCGGCAGCGGGCATTTTCTCACAGCGGCGGCGCGGCGGGTGGCTTCGCGTTTGGCGCTACTTCGCACGCAGGGCAACGAACCGGAAAAGGCCGAATACCAACACGCGCTGCGCGAAGTGGTCGGGCATTGCATTTACGGCATTGACGTGAACGAAATGGCCGTCGAACTGTGCAAAATCGCACTGTGGATGGAAGGACTGGAAGCGGGACGCCCGCTGTCGTTTCTCGATTCGCATATTCGCTGCGGCAACTCGCTGCTCGGTGCCACGCCCGACATGATTGAAAACGGCTTGCCCGACGAGGCGTTTGCGGCGCTCGAAGGCGATGACAAAACTGTCGTCAGCGCGCTCAAAAAGCGCAACAAATTGGAGCGCGACACACAAACCACCACCTCGCTGTTCGTCGAAGAAAAATTGCCGCTCGGCGATTTGCGGCGCGCGATTGCCGAAATTGAGCAAGTCGGCGATGAACAACTCGAAGGCGTGCAACAAAAAGAACGAATGTTGCGCGCTCTGGAACAATCCGGCTCCTACGATCACACCCATTTGCTTTACGATGCGTGGTGCGCTGCGTTTGTCTGGAAGAAAGTGCCTGACACGTTGCGCGGAGAAGGCGCTTTAGCCAAAGGCGAAACCAATCCCAATTTCATTGAGCCGCTGACCACCGAAGGCATTCGTTACATTCAGCAAAGCGCCTTGCCGATGTTTGCGCAGCAACGCCCTGAAATCAAGCGACTGCGCGGGCAATATAAATGGTTTCATCCGCATCTGGAATTTCCCGCCGTGTTTGGCGACAAAGGCGGGTTTGATGTGATTCTCGGCAATCCGCCGTGGGAGCGCGTCAAGTTGCAGGAAAAAGAATGGTTCGCGGCGCGCAGTCCCGAAATTGCGGGTGCGCCCAACGCGGCGGCGCGCGGGCGTTTGATTGAACAACTCAAAAGCGGCGATCCGGTTTTGCATGGCGCTTTTTTGGACGACAAGCGACGAGCCGAAGGCGAAAGCCATTTTGCGCGTTCCAGTGACCGTTTTCCGCTCTGTGGACGCGGCGATGTGAACACTTACGCGCTTTTTGCCGAACTCAACCGCAATTTCATCAACGATTCGGGCCGCGTCGGTTGTATCGTGCCCTCCGGCATCGCCACCGACGACACCACCAAATTCTTCTTTGGTGACCTTGTTGAGAGGCAGAGCCTTATTAGCCTTTACGACTTTCAAAGTTCAAAAGGTTTGTTCAGCGAAATCGGTCACGCGCGATTCAAATTCTGCTGTTTAACAATGTGTGGTGCAAACGATAGTCATGGTTCTAACGCGGAATTTGCATTCTTTCTGCGCAGTGACGCCGAATTGCAAGATGCAGAACGCCGTTTCAAATTGTCGCCTGACGAAATCGCGTTGCTCAACCCGAACACCAAAACCTGCCCGATTTTCCGCTCGTCGCGCGACGCCGAATTAACGAAGGCGATTTATCGCCGCGTGCCGGTGCTGGTCAATGAAAGCACCGGCGCCAATCCGTGGGGCATCAAATTTTCGACGATGTTCCATATGTCGAACGATTCGGGCTTGTTTGAAAACGAGCCGGACGAGGGGCGCCTGCCGCTTTACGAAGCCAAAATGCTGCATCATTTCGATCATCGTTGGGCCACTTATGAAAACGGTGACACGCGCGATGTTAGCGACGCCGAAAAAAACGACCCGCAATTCGTGGTGCAGCCGCGCTATTGGGTCGCCGCACACGAAGTCAAAGCAAAAATGAGCGATAAATGGGACAAAAAGTGGCTGCTTGGCTTCCGCGACATTTGCCGTTCAACTGATGAGCGCACCGTTATCGCTTCGGTTTTGCCGCGCGTTGGGTGTGGAAATAAAATCCCTCTGATGATTATTGATGAGGACGTGGCCAAAGCTGCTTGTTTAATTGCCAATTTAACTGCCTTTCCTTACGATTACACATCACGGCAAAAAATAGGTAGCACCACATTAAACTATTTTATTTTCAAACAGCTCCCTGTCCTGCCGCCTTCGACTTACGACCAAACGCCGTCGTGGACGGGCGACGCCCTTTTGCGAGATTGGATAGCGCGGCGCGTGTTGGAACTGACTTACACCGCTTACGACCTGCGCGACTGGGCGCACGATTTAGGCTACGACGGCGAGCCGTTCGGCTGGGACACTGCGCGGCGCTTTGCCCTGCGCTGCGAGTTGGACGCGGCGTTTTTCCATCTCTACGGCCTCACGCGCGACGAAACCGCCTACGTCCTCGACACCTTCCCCATCGTGCGCCGCAAAGACGAACGCGACTACGGCACCTATCGCACCAAAGACGAAATCTTGCGGCTGTTCGATGAAATGGCAGCCTTGTGCATAGTCCCGGTAGCTTAGTGCATAGTCTGGGAAACGTTGTGCATAGTCCCGGTAGCGTTATCCAGAGTCCCAGTAGCGTTATCCAACGTCACCGCAACGCTATCCGGCGTTCGTGTGGCAGCAAACCACGAACTTGGCACCTATCGCACCAAAGTCGAGATTACGCGGATTTACGAGGCGATAGCAGGATAGGGAGATCAGGAACAGCCATCACTTGCTACCTCACTGCTCGCAATTGTTCGACTCATCATTGCCTCTTTGCTATACGTCAATGACGTATACTCAGGTCATCTGAGAACGCCCTATGGTTTTCCTTTAAACTTCCACGTTCACCCGCCGCGTGACCGAACTGCTGCCAGATGATGAATACCGCAATCTGCAAGGAAAACTGGTTGATCGCCCCGATTCCGGTGACATCATTCGCGGTAGCGGAGGCATTCGCAAGTTGCGATGGGGACTGCAAGGGCGGGGTAAACGCGGCGGGGCGCGTTTCATTTATTACTGGGCCAAGGGGCAAGATCAAATCTTGATGCTGTTCGTTTTCACCAAAAATGAAGCGGACGATTTGACGCAAGATCAAATTCACCAACTGCGGGCCATTGTGGAAGGAGAATATCCATGAAAGACGAATTATTTCAGGAACTATTAGAAAGCGTGCGCGAAGGCGGCGCTATAATGCGCGGCGAGCAGGAAGCGGCCCGCCGTTTTGAATTGGCATCGCCGGATGTGCGCCGTTTGCGCGAGGAGGCCGGTTTTTCGCAGCGTGAGTTCGCCACCTTGATGGGCATCAGCCCCGGCACGCTGCGCAACTGGGAGCAAGGCCGCCGCCAACCCGAAGGTGCTGCGCGTGTGTTGCTCGCTGTGGCTGCAAAACATCCCAAAATCGTTTGGGGCGTAGTGCGCCCTTCGACTGTCCGCACCACCAAACGGCGCCCTGTCGCCTCAGCAAAGCGCCGCCCTATCGCCAATAGCAAAGCCTAAAACAGCTACAAACTCATTAACGACACACGGCGTTTTTCCAACTCTACGGCCTGAGCCGCGACGAAGCCGCTTATGTGATGGCCACCTTCCCCATCGTGCGCCGCAAAGACGAACGCGACTACGGCACCTATCGCACCAAAGGCGAAATCTTGCGGCTGTTCGATGAAATGGCAAACGGAGTATTAAATTAAACTCTGAGCTTAACCATGCCTAACCAACGCACCTCCAAGCCGATCATCATGGTATCGTCGTCGGTTTACCAAATTGAATCGTTGTTGAATCAAATTTATGGTGTGCTTGACGGCTGGGGCTACACTGTCTGGATGTCGCATAAAGGCACGGTGCCTGTGCATCCGGGAAAAACCGCTTTTGAAAATTGTCTGGAAGCAACGCGACAATGTGATTTGTTTTTAGGTTTGATTACGCCATTTTATGGGAGCGGCAGACAAACCGGCGAACCCTCCATTACGCATCGTGAGATGCTACTTTCCATCGAAATTGATAAGCCCCGCTGGTTTCTGGCACACCATGATGTGGTTTTCGCGCGCCAGATTCTCAAACAATACCGATTCAAAGACAAGATGGCAAATGAGTCTTTTACGTTTCGCGCGACCAAAGTCATGGATCATATCGGTGTCGTCGAGATTTATGAAGCAGCGATTCGTGCCGATCTCGACGAATACGAACAGCGCACGGGCAATTGGGTGCAGGAATACATAACACCGCAGGACGTGCTTGGATTCATTGAGGCGCAATTTGGCGATAAGAAACGTATCAAGGCATTTTTGAAAGAGGCGAAGCAATCATGAGCCGACTGGCCATTCAAGACCTGCTAAAAGCGGGTGAATCACAGGATCGCGAGTTCAAACGCAATGCGGCGAATTTGGACGCTATCGGCGCGTCGGTCTGTGCTTTTCTTAATACGGAAGGCGGCACCCTGCTCATTGGAGTGAGCGACGCCGGGCGCATTGAACCTGTGGTAGACGCGGATGAGAAAATCGCTGCTATCCAATCTCATGTGCAAGAGCGTTTATCACCAAAGGCTTTGTGGTCAGTCACCAAGGAAGTGACGCCGCAAGGCGAAATACTAAGCGTAGACGTTCCATCGGGGCAAGACCGCCCTTATCTGTTCAAAGACAGAATTTATCTCCGTCAAGGCCCAAATTCGAGGGTAGCCAAGGCCGAAGAGATTCGTAAATTGGTGTTGGCACGCGCGGGAGAACCAACCCGTTGGGAACGACTGGCCGCGCCGGGATTGGAATTAACCGACCTTGATGTTATAGAAATCAAGACCACCTCTGACATGGCTCGCAAAGTTGGAGCATCAAGCGTCCGCCGTCCGCCTGAGAGTGTCACCGGCCCCATCGAATTTGAACAAATGCTGGCTGAATGGTCGTTGTGGCAATTCGGGGTATTAACGAATGGCGCTGCTGTGCTTTTTGCCAATAATCCTGCGCTACGTCTACCGCAGACTCGAATCCGGGCCAGTCGTTTCGAGACAGACAAAGGCGGCAATTTCATTGATGACCGGGTTTTTGAGGGACACGCTTTTGATGTGTTGGAGCAAGTTTTTTCCTTTGTTCGGCAGCACGTTCGCATCGAAGGTCATTTTGAATCCGCTGGTTACCAGCGTGAAGACCGCCCAGAATATCCTTTCGCGGCGTTACGCGAAGGGATCATTAACGCCATTATCCATCGTGATTACGAATCTTTCTCCGGCGGGATGGCGATTGGCATTTATCCGCACCGTATCGAGATTTGGAATTATGGCAGGCTACCGGATGGCTTAAGAGTGCAAGATTTAAAAAAGAGCCATCCTTCTCTCCCCTCAAATCCCGATATGGCGCACGTCTTTTACTTGCGTGGCTTCATCGAACGATTAGGGCGTGGAACACAAAAAATCGTGCAAGAGTGCGAAGCGGCGGGCCTTCCTTCGCCTACTTGGAAAGTTTCTGAGTCTGGGATTACCCTGACGTTCTTTGGCCGCCAGTCTATGGCGACTACCAAGCCCCTCAACAGTCGCCAGAAGGCTTTGCTGCAACGGCTCGAACCGAGTCAGATAATTCATCCTGCGGATTATTACAAAGAGATGATTAACCAGATTAGCCAAAGACAAGCTCAACGCGACTTGACTGATCTCGAAAAAAGCGGCTGGCTAAAGAAAGAAGGCGATGGCCCAGCAACTGTTTACCTCCGAACTGAGAAAGAAATGGAGTGATGTTTAGGACGCAAGTGTAGGAAACCAATATACCCAGACATATCCAGACATGAATTTGTCTGGCGGGGCGGGGGGGGCCTCAAAAAATCGGGGTTTGCCTGCAATTTGTTCGACAAAACCAAGTATTTAATGCTCTTACAAGATGAAAAGAGCGAGAATCCAGACAAATCCAGACATTTGCCATGCCTTAAAAATACAGACTACAAGAGGAACCGATGTGAGTGGATGCTACCGAACATGGACGCCAATCTTTGAATGGATTGCTCTGATGTCACAAAAGTTATTTGGAAAGCGAAGGTAAACCAATGAAAGATTCTCAACTGCTGGAAAAAATCAAGACCAAGCTGCACTCCAAATTTCCTGTGACGGCACACACCAATGGTTATGTGGCGGATTGGAACGACAACCTGATTCCCGGCGTGTTCGCGGCGCAATTTGAAGCTGATTTAAGAGCAGGTGCCGGTCAGGAGTTGGAAGGCAAGTTTAAGGCGCTGCATTCGTCTTCGGCTTTGGCCGTCAACACCTTTGCGCCATTTAAACCCAATCCTGCCGATCTACGTTTTCAAGGCAAACAAGGCTTTACGCATTTGCAATTTGAGCAGCGCTTGCCAACAGGTCTGGGAGGCACACCGCCAAATCTTGATGTTTGGCTACAAAGCCCCGATGGTGTTATCGCTATTGAGTCGAAGTTTCTCGAATACTTCACTCCCAAACAGGCTGAATATAATGCCAGTTACGTTCGCACCGCTCTGCCACAAGCCGACAACGCATGGTGGGATGTTCTGCAATTTTCGCAAGCGGCAGGCAAGCAGTATCTCGACACCGCACAACTGGTCAAACACGCATTGGGCCTTTTGAAATATCAACAAGACAATAAGCCGCTTTCGGCCACGCTGGTTTATTTGTTCTGGGAGCCAGTCAACGCCGCTGCCTTTGATGCCTGCCACCGACATCGCCAACAGATTCACGAATTAGCCACTCGCGTTGCCAATTCTCGTATCAAGTTTGAGGCGTTAAGTTACAACGAACTGTGGTCGCAATGGAACACGGTGCCGCACCTTGCCACGCATCTGAGCCACTTGCGGGCGCGCTACGAAGTCGCAATTTGACAAGCAAACAAAAGGAATTTTCTCAATGCCATCTGAATTTTCTTGGATTCCGTTTTACCGTGAAGTTGCCATAGAAGTCCTCAAACGTGAAACCAAACAAAGTGAACTTCTTGCTTTGCTGGCAGGGGCAGCCCGCAACGGTTTGAAAGTGATTTCGCTTGCGGACGAAGATGCAGCGAAAAACAAGATTCCATTAGCGGAAATTGACCCGTTCACCTTTTTCGCCGCATTCAATCGTGGTGGATGGGAAAACCGCAAA
>JANMKN010000243.1:0-29007 GCA_031372065.1 Abditibacteriaceae bacterium
ATCGCGCGCGAGTTCGCGGTATTTGCCCTTGTTTAAGTTTTCGTTGCCCATGCGCGCCACGATTTTTTCGCTTTGCGCGCCGACATATTTTCGATAAATTTCGTCGTCCAAAAGCAAGCGTAAATCGCCGGAATCAATCACATCCATTTGCGTTTTCAGATTGGCCGCGCGCAGTTCGGCATCAATGGCTTTGACGGTGCGCTTGATGTCCTCGTTGTTATAGCGATTGCCTTCCTGCCCGCCTTTCCAATCCCAGCACGGCTCGTTAATCGGGCTGAGATAATCGAAAGCCAAGCCTTCGTTTTGAAAATGCGTCAGCACATCGGCTAAAAATTTCCCGAACGGTTTTTCGTTGCCAAGCGGCAGATTCGTCGAGCCGGTTTTGTCGTCACAATGCGCCATGCCGTTGGCCGTCAGCCAAACAGGTGGACTGTTGACAAAAGCCAACGTTTTTTCGATGCCGCGCTTTTTGGCGGCGCGCAAAAACCATTGCTGCCCGCTTTGGCGCGACCAATCGTAAGGCGCTTCGGCGCTGTCTTTGAAGCATTCGACGCCGCGCCAGTCGTCCCATAATTTGGCCTTGCCCGGCAAATTGCCGCCCGCGCCGATGTTAAAGCGCCACAGCGAAAGGCCAATGCCTTTTTCTTTGTCGAATAGCAAATCGGCGAGGCGATTTTTCTCGTCTTCGCTCCATTCTTTGCCAATCGGGTTCATGCTCCACGCATCCGAAGCGCCGAAGTTTTCGATGGTTTGCTTGGTCTGCGCGGTGTGAATATGCATCAAAAACGGCGCGTCTTGCGCTTCGATTGCGTTCATAAAAAAGAGGCCGGCCACAGCCAAAAAAGCGAAACAAAGGCAACGATTTATACTTTTCATGTGATTGCCAGTTTAGAGAGAAACGCCGCGCAAATCGTGGCATTCGATTGGTTTTGCTTGCGCGAAGTGTGCGCGAAGCGTGCTATAATTTGGAATCATGTTAGCTTGTGTAGATGCCTTAGCGGTTTTGGGCGTGGATGCTTACATTGTCCGCGTCGAAGTAGATGTTTCTTCTAATTTTTCTCAGTTCGCCATTGTTGGTTTGCCCGACGCGGCAGTGCGCGAATCCAGCGAACGCGTGCGCGCCGCCATGAAAAACTCCGGTTTTACATGGCCGATGCGCCGCATTACGGTGAATTTGGCGCCCGCCGACACTAAAAAGCAAGGCCCGATTTTCGATTTGCCGATTGCCCTTGGCGTTTTGATGGGCGATGAACAAGTGCAAACGTCGCTGCAAAATTTCGCGGCGATTGGCGAACTCGGTTTGGATGGCGCGGTGCGTTCGGTATCGGGCGTTTTGCCGATGGCGCTTGGCGCTTTGGCGGCGGGCAAAACCGCGTTTTTAGTGCCCGAACCCAATGCGCGCGAAGCTGCTGTTGTCGAAGGATTGGCTATTTATCCCGTCAAATCGCTGGCCGATGCTGTGGATTTATTGGTCAATAACAACCGCGCGCCGCTGCCGCATCAATTGCCGGAACGCGTTTTGGATAACATTCATGCTGATGTGGATTGGTCAGATGTCAAAGGGCAGGAAACCGTTAAGCGCGCTTTGGAAGTAGCCGCTTCCGGCGGCCATAACTGCCTTCTTGTGGGCAGCCCCGGCGCGGGGAAAACGCTTCTCGCGCGGCGCTTGCCGACGATTTTGCCGCCGCTGATTTTAGAAGAAGCGCTCGAAGTGACGAAATTATATTCCGTTGCGGGATTATTGCAAAGCGGGCAAAGTCTCATCACAGAACGGCCTTTTCGCGCGCCACATCACACCGTTTCGCACGCCGGTTTAGTGGGCGGCGGCAGTTTTCCGCGTCCCGGCGAAATTTCGCTGGCACATCACGGCGTTTTGTTTTTGGACGAACTGCCCGAATTTCACCGCGATGTTTTAGAAGTCATGCGCCAACCGCTCGAAGACGGCCACGTCACGATTTCGCGCGCTGCACAGTCGCTCAGTTTTCCATCGCGGTTTCAACTTATCTCGGCGATGAATCCGTGTCCTTGTGGCTTTCACGGCGATTCGCGCCGCCAATGTGTGTGTTCGCCGCCGCAGATTCGTCGCTATTTAATGCGCATTTCGGGGCCGCTTTTAGACCGCATAGATATTCATATCGAAGTGCCGCGACTTTCGCCAAGCGAACTGATGACAAAACAAGTCGGCGAAAGCTCGTTTACTGTGCGCGAACGTGTGCAACGGGCGCGTGAGCGGCAAGTGGAACGTCTGCACGCCGATGGATTAAGCTGCAACGCGCAAATGGGCGCACGGCATTTGCGGGCACATTGCCAACTGGATGGCGCCGCGCACGACTTATTAAAAAACGCCATCAATCAACTATCGCTTTCGGCCCGTGCTTATGACCGCATATTAAAGGTGGCGCGCACTATCGCTGATCTTGATAATTCCGAGACGATTGCTTTGCATCACATCGCGGAATCCATCAATTATCGCACGATGGACAGAAAATTATTTGGCTGAAATGTGCGGTTCAGCCAAAATCATCCCGATATCATCATTATGCAAGTTCTATGATAAAATTAGTTTGATGGCTCATTCATCGTTGCTAAACCCGTTTAAAAGACCAGCAAAATTATGAAACTCCAAAAACACGCCGCTTTGTTTATGATCCTGCTTGTTGCTTTGGTAGCAGGCGTTTGCCGTTCTGCTGGGGCTGCTACTCTGGAGGCCGATTATCAATTTAATAACACGCGCGCCAGTTCGGTGGGCGTTGCTCCCGACTTGACTGATGTTGGCGCGGGCACCAATAGTTTCGCCACTGAACCGGTTGATGGTGGGACATTTCCTGTGTTGACATTTCCGCAGAACAACGGCTTGCAAATCTCGCCTACCACCAACACGATCAGCAGCGGCAGTTACTCGGTTGTGGTGCTGTTCCGTTTTAATGATGTCAGCAGCTATAAGCGCATTATTGACTTCAAAAATGGCACCAGCGATAGAGGGCTTTACAATTATAATGGCAAGCTGCATTTTTATAGCAGTGCCACCGGTAACACAACAGCCATTGCAGCGGGCACATATGTGCAAGTTGTTTTGACGCGTGACGCGTTGAAAAACGTGGTGGGCTATCTCAACGGCGTTCAGGAATTTTCCTTTGCCGATACCAGCGACGATGCTGTGATTGATGCCGCTAACACCCTGCGTTTTTTCAAAGATGATGGCGGTGAGTCCTCCGCCGGGGCTGTGGCGCGCATTCGTTTATTTGATGGGGCGCTGAGTGCCAACGAAGTGGCTGCTTTAGATGGCACGCCCGGTGGTGGTGGCGGTGGCGCGGCCAATCTGCGCGCCGATTATCAATTACAAAGCACCTACGCCAGTTCGGTTGGCACGCCGCCGAATCTGTCTAACATTACGCAAACCGGCAACGCAGCCAATGCTTTTATCACCACAACCGTTGACGGCACCACGCGCACGGTTCTGGGTTTTCCTCAAGGAAACGGAGTGATGTTATCCGGCGCAACTGGTGTTGTTTCCAGCACCAGTTATTCCATTGTCTTGTTGTGCCGATTAACGGACATTACCGGTTACCGGAGACTGATAGATGTGACCGATGGCACCAGCGGCGACATCGGTTTTTACAACTATAGCGGCAACTTTCAGCATTTTACGGGAGGTTCCGGCACAAGCACGCCTATAACGCCAAATGCGTGGGTGCAGGTCGTCTGCACGCGCGATGCCGCTGGAAATGTGGCCGGTTACGTCAATGGCGCGCCGCAGTTTGCTTTTGTTGATAACGCCGGCAATGCCTTGATTGATAACGCGGTGCGCTTTTTCAACAATCAATCGGGCGGCTATGAAAGCGCGGGCGAAATCGCGCGCATCCGTTTCTACGATGGCGCACTTACCGCCGCTGAAGTAGCCGCGCTTGACCGGCTTCCGGGCGCCAACACGCCAAGTTTGTTCATCAATGATGTAACGCTCAACGAAGGCAGTGGCGGTTCCGCCACTTTCACGGTGTCGCTTTCGCCTTCCAGCCAACAGACCATAACTGTCAATTACGCAACGGCCAACGGAACGGCTGTTGCGCCCGGCGATTACACCACCAAAACTGGCACTCTCACCTTTGCGCCAGGCATTACAACGCAAACCGTCACAGTCGCGGTGGTGGGCGATACGGCCCTTGAAGCCGACGAAACTTTTAACGTAAATCTTTCTAATGCCGGGGCAACATTAATTATTGATGCGCAGGGTGTGGGCACGATTGTCAATGATGACCAACTGCCAACGCTTTCCCTCAATAATGTCAGCGTAGCCGAAGGCAATGCAGGCACGCAAATTCTGAATTTCCCTGTCACTCTTTCGGCAGCCAGCGCACAAACCGTGACCGTGCAATATGCAACGGCCAATGGCACAGCCAATGCCGGCGATGACTTCGTAGATAAAACTGGCACTCTGACCTTTGCGCCGGGCGTTACCTCACAAAACGTTGCCATTACGATTAATGGCGATACGAATGTTGAGCCGGACGAAGATTTCACTATTAACCTGACGGCGCCGACCAACGCGGCTATCGCCGACGCTCAAGGCATCGGTATTATCGTCAATGATGACGGTGGAACTTTGCAATTCAGCACTTCGGTTTACAGTGTCAGCGAAGCGGGCGCTTTGGCGACCATCAGCGTTACACGCACCAGCGGCAGTAGCGGCGCTGTCAGCGTGGATTACGCGACGAGTAACGGCACGGCAAGCGCGCCCGGCGATTACACCGCCAAAACCGGCACACTCAACTGGGCCGATGGCGATACCGGGGTCAAAACTTTTACTGTTCCCATAATTAACGACGGTGTGACGGAGCCTAATGAAACCATTAACTTGACGCTGAGTAATGCGACTGGCGGCGCGGTTCTCGGTATTCCTAAAACGGCCACCCTAACCATTATTGATGCGAATCCGGCGGGTTTGCTGCAATTCAGCGCCCCGACTTATAGCGTCAATGAAAGCGGCCCGACTGCTACCATTTCCGTCACGCGCACAGGCGGCAGCACCGGCGCCATTAGCGTGACTTACGCCACTGCTAATGCAACGGGTAATGGAAGCGCCACAGCGGGCAGCGATTACAGCGCTAAAACCGGCACTCTTAATTGGGCGGCAGGCGATACAACCGCTAAAACGTTTACGGTTGCCATCACGCAGGATACAGTTGTCGAAGGGCCTGAAACTCTGAACTTGGCCTTGAGTAGCCCGACCAATGGCGCGACTTTGGATAACGTGAAAAACACCGCGATTCTCACCATTGTGGATGATGAACCGTTGCCGACTATCACAGTCAACAACGCTGTTGTTGATGAAGGCGATACCGGCACGACGCCGATGACCTTTACCTTCACTTTGTCCGGCCCTGTAACGCAAAATGTGTTGGTGGACTTCAAAACGGGCGACACCAATCCGATTTCGGCCACAGCGGGCAACGATTATACAGCGCGGCGTGGCACTCTCACCTTTCCGGCCAATACCCTCATGCAAACCGTTGTTGTTCAAATCAATGGCGATACCTATCGTGAGCCGGACGAACGCTTCACCATGAACCTTTCCAAGGGTGTCAATGTGAACCTGACCGGAGCGGGCGCCAAGACGCAGGGCATTGCGACAATCAGCAACGATGACGCGAACCCGCGCCCATCTATTGTGGGTGGCCCGGTGGTTTTGATGGGCGTGGATACAGAAGACGGTGGTGTTGGCGGGCACGGCCCGATTGACAGCTTTGTTTCCGTGGTGAACAGCATTTTGCGCAATATGACCAATGACGGCCAGCGTATTTTGGTGATCGGTGGCGGCAAGGATGCGGGCGACAATCCAACGACATTCTGGAACGAAATTTCGCTGGATACCGGGCAGGGTGTGACTTATGTCAACGGCGCCGCTAACATTAGCGCGCAATCCTTCGCGGGCTTTGCCATGATTGCGGTTGTCAGCAGCGAGGGGCAAGTGGGCGGCGGCATTTCTCAGGCAGAAAATGATGCCTTAGCCGCGCGGCGCACCGATGTAGCAAACTTTGTCAACAGCGGTGGCGGATTGCTTGGCTTCTCGCAGGATGGTTTGGGCAATCCCTACAATTACATTGATCGTCTGGGCGTTTTTACCGTAAAAACCGGCTTAGGTTATAGCGCTATCACGCCCACGGCAGAAGGCGCGGCCATTGGCATTACCAAGGAAATTACCGGCCCATGGCATGACGAATATTTGACCTTTCCTAATTTCCTTAGCGTGCTGGCAACCAATGATGAAGATGGCAAGGCCGCAGCCATTGGCGGCAAGTTGGTGACGATTGGCACTACGCTGAGAGTCAACGATGTGAATGTTGCGGAAGGTGACGCGGGCACCAAAACTTTGACTTTCACCGTGACGCTTTCGGCGCCTACGGCTGATCCGGTAACAGTCAATTACGCAACGGCCAATGGCGTTGCAGCCAACAACATCGGAGCAGCCACGGCAGGCAGCGATTATGTTGCGAAAACCGGCACGCTGACATTTGCTCCGAATGGCCCCTTAACGCAAGCTGTCGCCGTCACCATTAATGGCGATACGATAACCGAACCAGACGAAATCTTTGTGCTTAATCTATCGAACGCAACAGGCGCTACAATTGGTGATGATCAAGGCATCGGCACCATCACCAATGACGACAATGTGCAGGCGGGAAGCCTCCAATTCAGCAGCCCGACTTATAGCGTGAGCGAAAGCGGCCCGGTTGCCACTTTGTCCGTAACGCGCACCGGAGGCACCGGCGTGGCGGTTGGTGTTTCTTATGCAACAAGCAACGGAACGGCTGTTGCGCCCGGCGATTACACCACCAAAACCGGCACGCTTTCGTGGGCTATTGGCGATGGCGCTGCCAAAACGATTGCCGTTCCGATCATTGATGATGCTCTTATCGAAGGCAACGAAACCTTCAAGGTTACTCTCAGTGCGCCCACCGGCGGTGCCTTAATTGGCACGCCAAATCAGGCCATTGTTACTATCGCCGACAACGATAGCCCGCCGCCACCAGCAGATGGCGGCCCACTGATTTTGATGGGCATTGATGCCGAAGATGGCGGCCCCGGCAGTCACGGCCCGATTGCTAACTATGTGGCAGTTGTCAACAGCATCTTGGGCAAAGTGGCAAATGGCGGACAGGGTATTTTAGTCATTGGCGGCGGCAAAAATGCCAGCGACGATGTGACGGCGTTTTGGAATGCCATTGCAGCCGGAACTGGCAAGCCTGTGACTTATGTCAATGGCGCGACGAACATCAGCGCCCGTTCTTTTGCCGGATTTGCCATGATTGCTGTTGTGAGTAGTGCTGCGGAAACTTCCAGCGGTGGTTTGACGCAAGCAGAAAATGATGCTCTGGCAACACGCCGCACCGATGTAGCAACCTTCGTCAATACTGGCGGCGGTTTGCTGGGCTTCTCGCAAAGTGGCTTTACTACTCCTTATCCTTACATCGAAGGTTTTGGCGTTTTCACATTCAATACCGAACTGAGCTATACCGATATCACGCCCACACCTGCCGGGCAAGCCATTGGTATTACGGATGCCTTGGATGTCATCGCATGGCACGATGAATACCTGACTTTTCCAGCCTTCCTCGGCATTTTAGCCACCAATACTGCTTCGGGTAAACCGGCGGCTATTGGCGGCGCTTCGGTTGTCATCGGCAACGCCATACGCATCAACGATGTCAGCACCATCGAAGGCAATCCGCCCTCTGGCGGGGCACCCGGCACCAAAACTCTCAGTTTTACGGCCACGTTATCGCAGGCCAGCACACAGACGATAACCGTCAATTACGCAACGGCCAACGGCATCACGAATCCGGCCACAGCGGGCAGTGATTATGTCGCCAAAACCGGCACGCTGACCTTTGCGCCGGGCGTAACGACTCGGCCTGTTGCTATCACCATCAACGGTGATACGATTGTCGAACCCAATGAGACGTTCTTTGTGAATTTATCGAATCCTGTTAATGCGACGATTAGCGACGCACGCGGCATTGGCACGATTACCAACGATGATACGGCCACAGCGGGCACCTTGCAATTTAGCGTGACAGCTTACACCGTGGCCGAAAGCAGCGACACCGCGACAATAACAGTCACGCGCACGGGCGGTAGCACTGGCGCGATTGGCGTCACCTACGCCACATCCAACGGCACGGCCACGTCCGGCAGCGATTATGTTGCGAAAACCGGCACTTTAAGTTGGGCAACTGGTGATAGCGCATCGAAGACATTCACGATTCAGATTCTTAATGACACGGTTGCAGAAACAGACGAAACCATCAACCTTGCGCTGAGTTTGCCAACAGGTGGCGCCACGCTGGGCACGCCCGGCGCCGCACAACTTACCATTCTTGATAACGATAGCGCGCCGGTTTGCTCCAATGTCTTCACCGATTCAACTTTAGAAGCTGCCGCGCCGAATCCGGCTTGGACGATTCAAACTTCGACGGCCTTTGGCACCCCCATTTGCGATGGCGCTTGTGGAGATGGAGGTGGAGCCGCAGGCCCCCAAAGTGGCATCAAATGGGCTTGGTTTGGCGGCACCGACGCGGCGGAAATCAGCACTTTAGGCCGCAGCGTTACACTGCCAGCCGGAGCCAGCGTCACCTTGAAATTTGCGATGCGCGTGGCAGTCGCGGCCCCTTTCACCGATGTTTTACGCGTGAAAGTAGATGGGACAACGGTGAAAACCTACACCGAGCCGGGAGCAACCGAATCGGGTTACAGTCTGCGCACTGTTGACTTGAGTGCTTACGCCAATGGGGCTTCTCACACGATTGTCTTTGAATACAGTGGCGTGGGTGGCACAAGCAACATCGCCAACTTTAACGTGGATAACATTGAATTGGAAGTTTGTTCTTCGACTGCAACGCCAAAATCACTCTCCATCAACGATGTATCAGTTCTTGAAGGTAGCAGCGTGAACTTCACCGTGACGCTTTCGGCCTCAAGCACCCAAAATGTGAGCGTGCAATATGTTACGAGCAATGGCAGCGCC
The DNA here is from genome assembly GCA_031372065.1 of Abditibacteriaceae bacterium. Classification (GTDB taxonomy): domain Bacteria; phylum Armatimonadota; class Abditibacteriia; order Abditibacteriales; family Abditibacteriaceae; genus DASWNL01. The sequence goes on from JANMKN010000243.1 coordinate 9,023, forward strand.
GGGGCACCGGGCGATTACACCAGCAAAACCGGCACACTCACCATTCTTGCCGGACAAACCAAAGGCACCATCAACATCGTCACGATTGGCGATACCTTGGACGAATTGGATGAAACCTTCTTCGTCAATTTGAGCGCGCCAAACGGCGCTACCATCAGCGATACACAGGGACGCGCCAACATCATTGATAACGACAGCGCGCCTTCTGTCACCATTAACGATGTAACAGTGACAGAAGGCGATAGCGGCACCAAGAATGCCACGTTCACTATTAATCTGAGTGCTGCCAGCGGCCAAACGGTGACCATTAATGCCATTCCTTCCAATGGCACAGCGCGCACGCCTGCCGATTATGTGACCGGCGGCGCGCGCTTGATTTTTGCTCCCGGCGAAACCAGCAAAACCTTCAGCGTGCCGGTCAAAGGCGACTTGCTGGATGAGCTGGATGAAACATTCTTTGTCCTTCTCTCTCAACCCGTCAACTGCTCGGTCAGCCGCGCGCGCGCTACCGGCACGATTACCGACAACGATGCAGCGCCTTCGATTAGCATTGATGATGTGCGCATTGGCGAAGGCAATGCCGGACAGCGCACAGCGGCATTTCGCTTGAAACTCTCCGCGCCCAGCGGCCAAATTGTTAAAATCAGCTATGCGACGGCCAACGGAACGGCTACAGCAGGCGTGGACTATGTGGCTGTCCCTGCCACACAAATCGCTTTTACCGTCGGCAACCTTTATGCGTATGCCCGCGTGCTGATTAACGGCGATGCGCTCAATGAGCCGGATGAGAGCTTCTTTGTGAATCTGAGTAGCCCCCTCAACGCAACTATTGCCGACAGGCAGGCTCTTGGCACCATTCTCAACGACGATTCGGCCCCGTCACTGAGCATTAACGATGTTTCCATCAGCGAAGGCAATGCCGGCACCAAGAATTTGACGTTCACGGTGACGCTTTCCAAAATCAGCGGCCAAACTGTGACGGTGAATTTTGCCACCGCCGATGGCGTGGCAAAGGCAGGCAGCGACTACGTTGCCAAAAGTGGGCTGCTTACTTTTGCTGCCGGTCAAACCACTAAAACGATCAGTGTGCCCATAACTGGTGAAACGCTTATTGAAGGCAATGAAACGTTCTTTGTGTTCCTGTCTGCCGCGACCAATGCCAGCATCGGGCGCGCACGAGCGATAGGAACGATTAACAACGACGACACTTCGCAATAAGCAGGCGCTTCGCTTAAACGCAGCCAAGCCAATCTTTGCGCGACTTTTCAAAAATCACGACGAGGGCAGGCCGAAAATTACGCCATCCACGGCTGCATTTCCGCTTTGATAGCTTCTCCGCTTATCGCGGCTTCGGCCATGAGAATATCGAGATAACGGTCTTGCATGGCTTCGGCTAAAGAATAAAAATCGTCGCCGGTTTCGATAAATCGCGCCATGCCTTGCAAACACGCGGCGCAGGCGATTTCATCGTCGGAAAGGCGCGCGGGCACGAACGGATTTTGATAAAGCCACTCTCCATGCGCTGTCAAACCTTTCAAATACAATCCTTCGAGATTGCCGTTTTCGCCCGCGTTTTGGCGCTGCAATTTGGTTTTGAGCGGCGTTTGAAAATCGAGTAACGAGCGCACTTCGTCGTTATGAATTTCGCCGCGCTCTCCGCGCACCAGTAAATCCTGCCCACGAATCCACGAAAAATACTGGTCGCCGCAAAAATCGAAAACGCCCAACTTTTCGCCCCAATCGAAGGTGGCGATGCGTTGATCTGATTCAATCGTTTTTTCTTCTGCCGGCGGCCCGTCGCGGCCCGGCCCGTTGACTATGGGCGCTTTAAAATGCCGTGCGGTAATGGTCGGCAATTCATATTCAATTCCCAAAAATCGGCGCAGCAAACTGATGCCGTGATAGCCATGCGCCACCGAAACGCGCGCGAAACTCGGTGTGCCAATCCAGTCGCGTTTTATGGCTTCCAGCCGCGCCGCGTGCAGCGGCTGCAAATGATATTGTTCGGCTACTTGCACCCGCGCGGGCAACTCTTTTAAGGCCTCATGCAAAGCGCGCAGACCTTCCAACGAAGGCGAGGGCGGTGTTTCATACAGCACCGGCACGCCGCGCCGCGAAAGTTCGATAACCAGTTCTTCGCCAACGCCCCACGGCACCGAAACTAAAGCAAAATCGGGCTTGGCGGCCAGTAATTCCTCCAGCGAATCCACAACCGGCACGCCCCATTGTTGGCTGAAAGCGTCGGCTTTTTCGCGGCTACGCGACAGCAGGCCGGTCATCATAAAACGGTGGGGCAATTCGCGCGCGACGCGGGCGAAAAACTCGCTGCGCCATCCGGCGCCCAAAATGGCAAATTTGATCATAATTCTATTTTCTCACGCCAAGACGCCAAGGCGCAAAGTAAAAAGCCCTTTTGCATCACGCAAAATGGCTCGCTGATGCTCGTTGGAAGCTCGCTGATGCTCGTTGGAGTGTGCCTCGCGGAAGCTGAAGCAACTGATTTATTGTTGTATTTTCCTAAATACACGTCTTGATAATCTTCTTGCTTGAATTTAGAAAGCGTATCGGGAGTTGTCTTCTCGTAATCCGCAACAACAGCTTTTATTACTTCGGGCGGCAGTAAGTTCTCAATCTCGCGACAGGACAGGATGTGAAGACGGTCTCCTAAACTCTTTTCCAGTTTTTCTGTCCTTGACAACTTGTTCTCGCCATCTTCCCCTTAGCGTCTTGGCGTGAGGCTAAAAATCAGGTTAGTTTTCGCCCGTCGCGCCCGCCGCCCGTGCCCGCATAAGGTTCGCCGGGTTGCCAGTTATTCGCTGCGGGTGAGGTGAATTGTTCAAACGGAAAGCGAATTTCGCAATTGTGGCGCGCGGAAAGATAGGCGGCTTCGCAGATTTCGAGGGCGGCTAACGAATTTTGCGGGATGGTGTAATCCGGCGTGCCGGTTTCAATTTGTCGCGCCAAGTTTTCGAGATGAAAACGATGGCCGGTAATCGGCAACTCGTCGGGTTCGATAGTTTCGCCGTGCGGATAATGGGCGTTTAAGATTTTGTAGGGCTTCGACCAACCATAAAATTCGATGTGGCCTTTGGTGCCCAGCAATCGAAAAACGGTGTCTTCGCCGTCGTGGTTAATCGGCGTGTAATCGCCGGTGTGCATGATGGCGCGGATGCCGCTTTGTGTGACAACCGACGTGACGGCCAAAGTTTCGACTTGCATTCCGTCGCGGAAAGTGCGCGTGCTTTTGTCGCAAGCGGCTAAAACACTTTGCATCGGTTCGTTGACTAAGGTCACGAAAAATTGCAGCCAATGAATACCGGCGTTAATAATGTCCCAGCCGCGACATTGAATTTCAACGAGTTTCAAGTCGCCGATTTCGCCGTTTTGCACGCGTTCGATAATTTCGAGCGGCGTGCGTTTGGCTAAAAGGCCGTGCGGCGTCACCATCGGCAGATTTTTCTCGCGAATCGCGTTTAAAAGCCGCTCTCCAGAATCCGAGTTGTGGCCGAGCGGTTTTTCCACCAAGATGCCTTTAAGGGGTAAACGGAGCGCGTCGAACGTGACTTCTTCGTGGCTCGGTGAAAACGTCGCCACGCAGACCACATCGAGCGGCACAGCGGCGAAAAGTGATTGGTGCGAAGCGAAGGTTTGCAAGCCCGCATAGCGTTCTTCGAGGGCGGCGCGCACATCGTCGCGCCAGTCGGCGGCAGCAATTAAATCAAAGTGTGGCGAATTTTGCAGGGCGTCCAAACTAAGGCGTCCACCCATGCCACCGCCGATAACGGCAGCGCGCAGTGGAGAATGAGGCATGAAGCCATTATCGAATGTTTGGCGGGTCTTGAAAAGAGTGCGGGGCCTTTTGCCTCGCTGTTTTATACTGTCACGAGAGGCTGCTATCACATTATGAAACGTTTCTTTTTGCTCGTCGCCGCACTTTATTTGATGTTGCCGTTAGCTGCTCAAGACACCAAACCCCAACTCGCTTTGCAGATCGGTCACGTCGCGCAAGTGACGACTATCGCACCGTCCCCCGATGGCCGTTTTGTGGTCAGCGGCGCGATGGATTGCACCGCGAAAGTGTGGGACGCCAAAACCGGACAACTGCGAATTTCGCTCACCCAACGCGAAACTGAAACCGTGCCGGAGCCGGTGTTAGCCGTCGTTTTCGCGCCAGATAATTCGTTGCTCGTAGCGACTTCGATAGGCGTTCTGCGTTGGTGGGATGTAGGCACTGGACGCAAATTAAAGACTTTAAAACTCACCGACGACGAAGTTAAAAAAGGCGCGACGGCAGCAGCTTTTTCGCCCGATGCCAAGCAAGTCGCCTTTGCCTTGCCCCGTCGCAAAATCGCGCTTGTAAATACCGAATCGGGCGAGATTAAAATTACGCGCGGCGAACACGAAACGCGCATCAGCGCTTTGGCTTTTTCGCCCGACGGTCAAACTTTAGCCAGCGGCTCGGAAGTGCACAAAGAAAAATCGCCTGACCCGGTCTTGGCGCCACGCGGCGGCGATGTGCGCTTGTGGGATGCCTCAACAGGACGCCTTTTGCACGTTCTTTCCAGAGCGGCGCTCGGCGCTAATGGCCTTGCGTGGTCTGCCGATGGAAAACGCTTGGCATCGGCGTGGGAAAGCGGCCACGTCATCATTTACGACACCGAAAATCTGCGTCAGAAAACCCAAATCGCGCAATGGCGGATGTGGCACGCGTTGGGCCGCAATTCCGGCGCGCAAAGCGTCGCGTTTTCGTCCGATGGCGAAACGTTGGCCCTCGGTTGGCGCGGCGGCACACAATTATGGGACTTAACCGCCGACGAAAACGGCAACACTAAACGGCGTTTGCCGCGACGCGCGGCGGGCAAATCGGCGCGCTACGATCCGATTTGGGAAACCGCTAACGACGAACCGCAAATCGCCGCTTTATTTAATGGCGAGCGCATCGCTTTTGGCGGACGTGAAGGCACTCTGCAAATGATAGACGCCGCCGATGGCACCGTTCATTCCACTTTGATGCGCCTCAATCCACTTGGCATCGTGCGCCTCTCGACAGACGGCAAAACTATCGCTTCGGCGGGCGCAGAAGGCAATATTTCGTTGTGGGACGCGGCCACAGGCAGTTTGAAACGCGTGTTGCACGGCCATGATAAATGGGTGCGCGCTTTGGCGTTTTCGCCGGACAGCAAAACCATTATCAGCGGTGGCTTTGATCGCACGCTGCGTTTTTGGGACGCGGAAAGCGGCGCGGCGCGCGGCGAAGTCATCAAAAAACTGTTTCCCGTCAACACTTTAGTCGTCTCGCCCGATGGCAAAACTCTGGCGGCAGCGGTTGCGCCGGGCAGTGTGCAACTTTGGAAGGTCACAGATTGGCGAAGCGGTAAAATCGAAGAACTGCGCCAGTTGACTGAACCCGAAGGCGTAGTGCAATCGCTGGCCTTTTCGCCGGATGGCTCGCAACTGGCAGCGGCGATGGCGGGCACTATGCAATCGTATCCGCTCACCGCCGCCATCGGGCGCGGTGGGCGCGCGGGCCGCATCCTCGTATGGGATACCGCACAATGGAAAGCGCGCGATGAATTTGTGCCCGGTGCGCGAGCAATTGCATTTTCGCCCGATGGCGGGCAAATCGCCGTGGCAGCGGCCCTGCTTGATGAAAACGATGATGACAATGGCGTGGGCGACAGCGTGTTGCCGATGGCGGCGCTTTCGTTAGCCAAAGAGCCTGCGCTCAAAGCCCCGTCCGCGAAAGCACGCGCCAACGATGTCGCGGTTTTGCCGGATGACAAATATGCTGTTGCCAGTCGCGATGGCAATGTGCGCTTATTCGACGGCGATAAAATTCGGGTTTTGGAAGGCCATCATGGGCCGGTTTCGTCGCTGGATACCTCGCGCGATGGCAAAACCTTGGTCAGTGCCGGTTATGACGGCACGGTGCGCATTTGGGATGCCAAAACAGGCCGTCAACGCGCTACTTTGTTGCATTTACCCTCGGACGCCAAAGAAATGGACGACGATTGGCTGGCGCTAACACCCGAAGGTTTTTACGATGCCTCGCCCGGCGCGGCGCGTTTCATTCAATGGCGCGTCGGCGCCGATTTATTTCCCGTCGAAGCCTACGAAAAGAATTTTCGTAGCGCCGCTGCCATTAAAAACGCCTTGTCGGGCGGCATTATCGCTGTGCCAAATGCCGAATTTGCTGCTGGCAAAGCGATTCCTCCGCACGCGCAGATTGTGCTGCCACGCGCCGGGCAAACCGTGACCGGTTCGCCACTTGCCATTTCGGTGTCGCTGACCGATGACCAAAACGTAAAACGCGTGCAACTTTTTGCCAATGGCCGTCCGGTGGCCGATCAAAATGTGGCTGGACAATCCAAAGCCTTGGAAGTCGGCGCCAAGCCGCTGGAAATTGGTGCCAAAGCCTTAGAAATCGGTGCCAAGCCGCTCGAAATTGGCGCGAAAGCGGTTCCTGAAAGCCACAGATTAGAATGGGATGTGCGCCTTGAAGCGCCCTTGCCGCCGCCCGACGGCGCGGGTTTGACTTTGAAGGCGCTGGTCACCGACGCCGATGGTTTGCAAGGCTGGGACGAAATTCGCGTTTCGCGCGGCGAAGCGGGCACCGGCGGTGCCTTGCGCGTGCTGACCATCGGTGTTTCGCAATATGCCAATCCCGCGTTCAACTTGAAATATGCCTCGTCTGATGCCGCCGCCTTTGGCGCTTTATGGCCCGCGATGCAAGACAAATTGTTCAGCAAAGTCGCAGTGAAAAGCCTGACCGATGCGCAGGCGACCTCCACCAATATCCGCGCCGCTTTAAGCGATCTGGCAAACAGCGCCGAACCCGGCGATGTGCTGGCGATTTTCCTAAGCGGTCACGGCATTCGCAAAAGCGAAAGCGAATTTTTCTTCGCTTCGCACGATGTCGATTTGAATGATATTCCCGCCACCACAGTGCCGTGGACGCAGTTTCAAAGCGCACTGGCGTCGTCCAAAGCGCGGCGCGTGGTTTTGTTTTTAGATGCCTGCCATTCCGGTGGCGCGCTGGGCAATTTGAAAGTGGGCAACGAAAGCATGGCCGAACCGCTCGTCAAAAGCGCCGGAGCGGTGGTTTTCGCCAGTAGTTTGGGCGAGCAGGTTTCGTTTGAACTGGACGATATTAAACACGGCGCCTTTACGCAGGCTTTAATCGAAGGCATCGGGCAGGGCAAAGCCGATTTAGATGTCGGCGCTGGCAAAGATGGCGTCATCAACGTCGAAGAATTGCTGACTTTTCTGCGCGCCCGCGTCCCACAACTTACCGGCGGCGCACAATTGCCTTCTTGCCCGCTTTTACGCGATTTCGGCGAGCCGTTTCCGCTGGCGCGCGTGAAATGAAACTCTGTTTGCAAAAAGGATTAAATACAGTTGGCCGAAAAAACACAAAGGCCACCAGAACATTCTGGTGGCTTTTGTGTTTTTCGTGGTTAATTTCTGAATCCTAACTCGGCAAATGGAAAAATTGCCGCAGTTGGTCGGGAGGTGTGGTGCCGATAAAAATCATCAGCAACAAGGCCATGCTGAACAGGCCAAAGACAAAAGCCTGACCCACAACGCGCTTGGGGCGCAGCACCGCGAAGATTGCCATAGACATCAGAACAGCGACGCCGCTAAAGAAAATAACGGTGCCGCGCTCGTCCAATGAAGCACGGAAATACACCATGTTGCCAAGCAGCAAAGGCAGTGCAAAACAAACAAAATTAAGCAAAGAATTGGGTCGTGTTGTGTCGCTGTCAAATTGACTGCGCACCTGAGAGATGCCCCGGCATTCGAGGCGTTTACGTTCGTAGATTTGTGCCGAATAGCGCATAAAAAATCAACTCCTGATTTATCACGCCAATTTGCAACGCCGCGTGACTTTACAGGTATTGAAATGTTTTTGCCAAAAATAGAACCGCGATCGAAGAGGGGGACGATTAAGCCTTTGTTTGGTCTGCTATTCCGTCTTGCAAACGCACCTGATTGACCAACAGATGGGCCTGTCGCGTGGGTTCTGGAATGCGATAGCCGCCATCACATTGCAAAACTAAATCAATGGTGCTTTGCAAATCCATTAAATGGCCCGGCGAGGCATAAACTGGCTGCACTTTGTTTTTGGTGCGCACAGCGGCGCCGATAGTTTCGCCTTTGTAAAGCATCGGCGACCAATGGCCGCGTTCGGGCGCAGGCAGTTCAAATTTGCCCACCAAAACGCTTTTCGCACAGCCGATTGTGGGCCGATTCACCAATAACCCAAAATGGGCGCCAATCCCCATGCGGCGCGGATGCGCGATGCCTTGGCCGTCTAACATTACTGCGTCCGGTTCGGTTTTTAGTTTTCCCCAAACTTCCAGCAACGCGGGCACTTCGCGGAACGAAAGCAAGCCGGGAATATAGGGAAAACGGGCCGTCGTTACAACCGCCGCTTGTTCGATGATGCGGCGCGTGGCGACTTCCAGCACGACGATGCCCGCGTAAATGATTTCGGAAAACTTGTTGAACGAAATATCGCAACCGGCAATGGTGCGAATTTCGTCGGCGGGCGCCTGAATTTGAATCTTGTGGCGCCATTCGTTTTGCAATGCGATGGCGCGGGCCGGCGCCACATCCCACTCGTGTAATTTTTGATAGCTTGCCATGGATTGTGATTTTATCAAGGTGCCTGTTGGTAATGTTGCAACGCGTCGCGTGTGGCGGCGAGCGCGTTTTCCAGATGCTGCAATTGCGGCGCGCTTATAGCCGTTTGATTATTATTGGCACACGCTTCCAATTGCTGGCAAATCTTAGCCACCTCGTTGGCGCCAAATTGCCATGCAATGCCTTTGAGCGAGTGCGCGGCTTGTTTTAAGGCAGCGGCATCGTTATGGGCAACGGCTTCGCGAATCTGGCTTTCGTAAATCGAAACCTGATCGTAGAACATCGTCAACAACGAATCCATTTCCGCGCCGACAGCTTCGTGCAGTTCCGCTAAAGTTTCCAAATCCAAAACACTCGCAGGAGCGCTGTCTGATTGACTTTCGGCGCCATTTGGAGCGCTTTGGGGGTGTCCGAGCCAAGTGGCGATGGCGTTGGCTAAATTCGCTGGGCGAATGGGTTTCGAAAGGTAGTCGTTCATGCCCGCTGTCAGACATTTTTCTCGGTCACCTTGCAATGCATGAGCGGTGACGGCGATGATGGGCACGCTGTCCATAGCGTTGTTTAATTGGCGAATGGCGCTCGCCGTGGCGTAGCCGTCTAATTCGGGCATCTGACAGTCCAACAAAACCAGATCGAATGATTGTTGTTGCAAAAGTTCGAGTGCCTCGCGCCCATTCGCGGCAGGCACCGTGACGCAGCCCCATTTTTGCAGCCAGCGCAGGGCCACTTCGCGATTGATAGCGTTGTCGTCGGCCACCAAAATGCGGGCGCCCACGAAGCGCGTCGTGGCGTTTTGCGCATCTGCGAAGTGAAAATTTACGCTTTCCGGTGGCGCTTCGGGTTCAATTTCTGCGGGCAAAAGTGGCAACGTGAACCAAAACAACGAACCTTGTCCCGGCACGCTTTTCAGGCCAATTTCGCCGCCCATTAATTCGACGAGTTGTTTGGAAATGGCAAGGCCAAGGCCGGTGCCGCCAAAACGCCGCGTGGTGGAGCCATCGGCTTGCGTAAAGGGTTGAAAAAGGGCGGCGGCGGCCTCCGGCGCGATGCCAAGGCCCGTATCTGAAACCGAAAAACGCAGTGCGTTGCCGGTGTTTTCAACGTGCGCCACCACTTCGCCTTGCGCGGTGAATTTGACAGCGTTAGCCGCGAAATTTGCCAACACTTGGCGCACACGCGCGCCATCGCCACGCGCACCGCGCGGCACGGTTTGGTCAACGCGCGCTGTTAATTTCAATCTTTTTTCGTGAGCGCCACTGGCGACCATTTGCAGACAATCATCTATCACCGCAGATGGCTCGAAAACGCTGTCTTCGATTTGTAATTTGCCCGCTTCGATTTTGGAGAAATCCAAGATGTCGTTGATGATGTAAAGCAAAGTATCGGCGCTGATTTGCGCCTTTTTTAAAAGTGTCTGCTGTTCTTTGTCGAGGCTGGTGTCGTTTAGCAGGCCCAGCATACCCATGACGCCATTGATTGGCGTGCGAATTTCATGGCTCATGTTCGCCAAAAACTGGCTTTTGCTACGGTTGGCATTTTCGGCGACCTCTTTGAAGACGCGCAGTTCTTCGTTGGAACGGGTGCGGTCACGATCCGCGATTTGCAAGCCGCGCAGCATTCCATTGATGGCGACGCCGAGGTGGGAAAGTTCGTCTTTGCTGGTGGTGGAAAGACGCATCGAAAGGTCTTTGCTTTGCCCCACTTTGTTGACGTCATTGTTGAGTCGCGCCAGTGGCGCCAAAACGTTGCGTTCTACCAAAAGCAGCGTCGCCGCCGCGAAACATAAGCCTGCCACTAACACAGCAAACAATAGGTTGCGCTGACCGACGCGACTTTGCTGATAAATCTCGCGCGGCACCACCACGCGCAGCACCAGCGCCGGGCGATTGAAAATGTCATTCAGCAAGCCATAAGCGCCAATGGCCTCCTCGTTCAGCGGTTCGATAAACCCCTTTGGCGCTTTGCGCAAATTCGTCAGTGCATGAAGGAATTTCGCTGGCAGATGGCCGCCTTCAATGGGATACAAGGTCAAAGATAAACGCGCGACAGCGTTGAGTTTTTGTATTTCTGCGGTATTAAGATAGCGACCTACAATGAGCGTGCCGCGAATCGGGCCAGTGTGTTTGGTGGTGACAATAGGCCGCGATGCTAAAAACATTGGCCCTTTTGGAAGAGCCAATAAACCATATTTGCTGCTGTTGACATCGCTGTGCTGCAAAAAGGCGCTGCCGGGTTGGAGATGTTTCAAGACCTCTGCTGGAATGGGGATTTTACGCTTGGAAGCGGCATCGAATCCCGTGCCCCAAACCATGTGTCCTATCGGGTCAATGAATGCCATCAATTGCAGGCCCATATCGGACAAGGTATGGGCGGCCAGATTGGAAGCTATGTAATGTGGGGCACGATTTTGAATAAAGGCATAGGTGTCGTCCCATGCCGACCAATCGGCAAAACGAGCGTTGAAATTCTCTGTTTCCAAGCGAATCGAGAGCAGGGCGCTATCCAAAACGCGTTGTGTGTCCTGATCTTCCGCACGGCGCACGCTGCTTTCCAGAATCTTCGAGGTCGCCAGATACAAAACCAGCACCAAACCACAAAGCGTCAGGCCGATGGTTAGGAAAGTGCGGACACGAAGAGTCATAGTTTTGCCAGTTCAATAAAGGGCAATTACTTGGGTAAAACGCGTGATGGCGTTAGGAACAGTTTCGGTGCAAGACATTTTTTCAACAAGTTATGAGTAGCTTGAGCCGTGTAATACTCTCTATTGTCTTGTTAATTCTAAGATTTAACCGCTTCTGAATTATGACAAGGCAAATCAAAAACCAAAGTGCCGCGTTGAAAGTATGTTTTCAACGCGGCACTTTTTCATTCGTGAGATTTTAATTCACGGCATCTGCATAAGCTTCTTCGCCATGCGCGCACAAATCGAGGCCGCGATGTTCGTCTTCTTCGCTGACACGCAGGCCCATTGTCGCCCCCAGTATTTTGAGTAGCACAAAAGTCACGGCCATCGAATAAACGGCGGTCACAATGCAAGCAATAACTTGGGTTAGAAAAGTTTGCGCATTGCCTTCCAGCCATCCGGCTTTGGCTGCCGGGTTGATGCTGGTGAGTGTGGCCGTAACGAAAACGCCCGTCAACAGTGTGCCGCAAAAGCCGCCGACGCCATGAACAGCGAAGGCATCTAACGAATCATCTAAAGGGCTTTTAGCGCGCCATGTCGCCGAGGCATAACAGATAGCCGAAATAATAGCGCCGATAGCCATCGCGCCGAGCGGTGTCACAAAACCAGCCGAAGGCGTCACGCCCGCTAAACCGGCAATCGCGCCCGTGGCGCCGCCCAACGCTGTCATTTCCTTGCGCGTCATTTGATCGAGCAGCATCCACACCAGCATGGCTGTGGCGCCCGCTGTGTTGGTATTGACAAAAGCCGCCGTTGAAAGCTGCCCACTGGAAAACGCCGAGCCGGCGTTAAAACCAAACCAGCCGAACCACAATAGCCCGGCGCCCAGCAAGGTGAACGGCAAATTATGCGGACGCAGCGGCTGCACGCGATATTCGCGGCGAGGCCCCACCACCAAAGCGCAAACCAGAGCCGAAAAACCGGCGGTAATATGAACGACGGCGCCGCCCGCGAAATCAAGCGCGCCCATTTTTTGCAGCCAGCCGCCGCCCCAAAACCAATGTGCGACGGGCGAATAAACCAGCAAACTCCACAGCAGCATAAACACCATGAACGTGGTGAATTTCATGCGCTCAACGACAGCGCCCGAAATGAGCGCCGGTGTGATAATGGCAAACATCGCCTGATAAATCATAAACGCTTGATGCGGCACCGTCGGTGACAAAGGCGCGGCGTTTAAGCCGACGCCGCTCAAACCGAAATACTGCAAGCCGCCGCAAAGCGGGTTGGCTTCGCCAAAAGCCAGCGAATAACCCAGTAGCAGCCACGCCACACCGATAATCGCTGCGGCGCCAAATGACATCAGCAGCGTGTTCAGCATATTTTTGCCGCGCACCATGCCGCCATAGAAAAACGCCAACGCGGGCGTCATAAGCAGAACAAGGGCCGCCGAGGTGAGAATCCACGCCGTATCGCCCGCATTTACGACTTTATCCGCTTGCTCCGGCACTGCATAACTGGCCGCAGTGCCTAAAAATGTCGCGCCGATAACACCAAGCCGCAGCCGCGCCAACGCGAAGCGTTGCAGAGAATCGCTTGCCATATCCCATCTCCCAAATGAATTTTTCGCCTCAAAAACGTCGGGGGTCGTTAAATTATGCGCCGCATTGTGTTTCGGTTATGTTTCGGGGAAGTAACGCTTCGGTTTCACGCTATTAATTTAGGGGTGTGGATTTCATTACCTGTTCACGCCAAAAACGAAATCGCCGATGCTGGCGGAATCCACGATGGTTTGCCGGTTCGGAAATTTTGTAGTGTCGCGCGCCGGTTTCCCACCATCGTCTTTCCTATCGGGGCCGATGCTCCATAATTTATAACTCGCGCCTTCGCGCTTGTAGCGCAGCGGTTTATTCACGAAAACATCCAACGGCACCGACGGTAAATAAGCGGGCACTAATGCGTTGAGCGAAGCGGGATAACTGCCTTTTTCCAATTTATAAGCGCGCAAGGCAAGTGCGGCGATGAGTTGTCTGTAATTCACTCGCGAAAGGGTGTAGCTCCAACGGTTTCTGGCGTAAGAATCCACGAAAATATCGCTGAAAATGTCGGCCCCGCGTGCGGGCTTAATATTCCGGTAAGGCTGTTGCGAGGCGGCGATGGCGGCATCCGCGACGGCAATATAATTTTGTGTCAGACGGCGCTTGCTATAACTCAACATTCGCGCGCGACCTTGTGCATAAACGCCAAGCACTTTGGCACTATCCCAATAAGTAGGCTTTCTTCCTGTTGCCATTGAGTCAAGAAAAACGTCAAATTGCTCCCATCTCGCTTCGACGGTAGCAAATTGGGCACGCCAGTTGGATTGGCTAAAAATGCTTCGATAGCTTTGCAGTTGCATCCACTTTTCTTCATGGAGAGCGTCGGTTACAGACGGGGCCGTTTTTAACATTGATTCCAGTTGATGAGCAGTATTTTTCGCTGTCGGCGCATCTAACCTATCTACGGTTTGCTGCAAGGCTTTAATGCCCCGCATTGATGAATCACTGCCTAATATCCATGCCACATTTGGCCCTCCGCGTCTGACCTCTTGACCGAAGCGTATACACTCTAAGGCTGGTTGTGCGGCCTTGTTCCAGTCGCCTTTGGCGACGAAAACGTGGCTTTCGCTTATCAACAAGCGTCCCAAACCACGAAAGTTGCTATAAGGGCGCATATAATCAGTGCGCGGCGGATACTGGCTTTGATATTTTAAGCCTTGCCGCAATAAGCGTAGCGCCTCGGCGTTTTGTTGTATCCATGCTTCTCTGGCTTTTAACGGATATTTCTGATTGAAAATCTTCGCATTTTTGGGGTCTGGCTCTGGCTCCTTTTCAATTATCAATGAGTGCGGCTCTGCCACATAGGCTTGCGCGGCTTTCACAAAGAAATCGAAGCCATTGGGTTTTGGTGCTACTGGCGCAGGGGGAATGACGATGTTTGGGTCGCGGTTGGTGTCATACCACCAAAAGGCGCCGGTTAAGCAAAGCACCGTGAGGCTTCCCCAAAGGAATCTGTGGCGCTTAAAGTCTGGTAAAAAGCGAGGGTTTTTCATAATTTCGGCTCAGTGATATTTGCCGGGTGCAAAGAGGGCGAGCGATTCTTCGCTGCGGATTTTGCGAACGCTGCCGCCATAGGTGAGAACCAATTCCCAACCGCCACTGGCGGGCGTGTAGCCTGTGGAACTTGCTGTGAAATCGCTGGCCCAGTGCCACGGACAGCCTGCCAGTGGTGTTAAATCGCCCCAGCGACCAAAGCCGAAATCGGGCGCGCGGTCATACCAATTGTTATCGAGCGCGATTTGCCACTGTGGGAAATATTCGTAGCTCACGCCTGTCGGCAGATAAGTGTTGCCTTCGTAATAATCGTTGCCCGCGATTTGGCCGCGCTTGCCATCGGACGGGCAGAGCAAGGCGCGCGGGTCACGCAAATACGCTTGGTTGACCAGCGAAAGATGCGTCGGCAAACCGCCGTCGAAATCCTGCCGGTAAAGATGAAACGCCAAGCCGATTTGCTTGAGATTGGATATGCAGGCCGTGCGCCGTGCCTGCGAACGCGCTTTGGCAAATGAAGGAAATAACAGCGCCGCCAGCAGCGACAGCACAGCGATAACAACAAGAAGCTCAACAAGAGTGAAGGCGGAATGGCGAATGCGGAATGCGGAATAGACAAGACTATTAGGCTCGACAAATGTTGTGTTTTTGTCGAGTTTAATACGTCTATTCATTCCGCATTCTGCATTCGCCATTCCGCACTCCAAAGGGGGCGTGTTTATAAGCCGGATTCTGTGGCGTCTCTCCAACGCCGATGGTCATTTCTCTGCCGCGAAACTTGCGCTTCGCGTGACGCCCAAAGTTGCCTCTGGGCGCAGCAGCCAACCCGAAAACTTGCCGGGCCGGGTCTTCCGCTTTCGCGGCTTGTGTTTTCTGCTTGGCCTTGCACCGGACGGGGGTTACCACAATCGAAGTTGCCTTCGATTGGTGTTTTCTTGATTGAGGAAAACCTCGCGCACGAAAAACACCGTTTCATTTCCACGCCGCCGCGTTTCCGCGTCGGCGTTTCTTCGTCTCTGTGGCCCTGTCCCGCCGCACGGCTCACACCGCACGGGATCGCCGTTAGCGACCGTCCTGCCCTGTGGTGTCCGGACTTTCCTCACGATGAATTGGCTTTCGCCTCACCGCGCGACCATCCAACACGCCCCTTTTCATTTTAACACGGCAATTAAAAACGGCGTTGAAACACAAAGGCACAAAGAAAGGATAAAGAAAGAGACCTGCGGGCATGAGGTCTTTGGGCTTCTTCAAAATCTTCTTTGTGCTTCCTTTGTGCCTTTGTGTCTCGATTCAAAAAATCTGCGTATATTTTTCGCCGTTGCTGGCCGTGGTTTGCGCGTCCATGTAGCACACGCTAAAAGCGCGGCGCGAAATATCCGTGGCGTTGGTATCGCTGCGATGCAAAAGCCAGTTGTGCAACAGCACGGCTTCTCCGGCTGCGAGTTCGAGAAATTCTACGCTCTTATCCGGCGCGAATTCACGCGCTTGGGTTTCAGTGAGAAAACCTGATGGATGATTGGGATTAATAAGGCCAAATTTGTGGCTACCCCGCACGATTTGCACGCAGCCGTTGGCTTTGGTGGCGGGGTCGAGCGCTGTCCATAGGGTAATTAGCGGGTCGCGGTCAAGATAATTCCAGCGGTCTTGATGCCACGGCAAAAGCGTGCCTTTGTGCGCTGGTTTGTTCATGAACATGGCGCGAAACGCCGCGATGAAAATGTCGCCGTAAACCTTGGCGCAAATTTCTTGAAACAGTGGGCGCCCCATGAATTCGAGAAACAAAGGGTCGCTTTCCAAATCTTGAATTTTGCGATAATCCAGCGTCGCGCCTTTCCAGCCGCGCGATTGCTGCCCGGCGTTTTCATACTGGCCGTCGGCGCTGTCGAGTTGCATCAGAATCTTATCGTAATCCAACTCGGCGCGGCCCAGCATGATGTCGTCAATGCGCGTTTGCAAAGCCGATAAATCTCCGTCATTCAGCACGCGGCCCAAAGGCAAATAACCATCGCGTTCGTATGTTTCCCAGTGTTGCGCTGTGAGCGTTTTCGTCACTTCTTTTAAATTCGTTGCCATGATTTTCTTTCCTTTTGCACGATCTGAACGTGATAATATTACTTTTACCCGTTGTAAAACCCGAAACAATGGATGAAACGGGCGAAGTTTTATATTATTTAGCAATTAGGCTCTTATGCACCACGACTTAATTTTTCTCGCCACATCGCGCACGCCGCAAAGTCGCGTTCGTGTGGACAAATATCTGGATGGCTACTTCACCATGCAGTTGATGAGCGACTCGCACGGGCCGATGGAATTGTATTATGATGACCGCCATTGGACGCTCGAAGGCGAATGGTTTTATCCGGCGTTTCCGGGCGTGCATACGCGCTTTTATCCGGCGAATGCAGAGGCGCATTGGTTTCATCGGCACATTGGTTTTCAAGGGCCGCTGGTTAGTCGCTGGCAAGCCGCCGGATGGTGGCCGGATGCGCCGCAAAAGCCGCCCGCAGGCAAAGATTATGTGGCGTTTTTCGATGAAATGATCCATTTCGTGCGGCGTGGCGATGAATGGGCACGTTTGCGCGCCATAAACTTGATGGAGCAACTTTTGTTAGAACTGGCCGAAGATCGCGCGGCGCAAAATATCAAGGCGCCGGACAAATGGTTGGGGCAGCTTTTGGAGAAATTAGAAGACGCAAAAACGCTGCCCGATTACCAAAGTTTATCGCGCGAAATGGGCCTTAGTTTGACGGCGCTGCGGCGCCGTTTCAAAGACGCGACGGGCGTGCCGCTTCACACTTGGGTTTTGCAAAATCGCGTGGCACGGGCGCGCACATTGCTGGCCGAAAGCGACTTGCCCTTAAAGGCTATCGCCGCGCAGTTAGGCTACAACAACGTTTATTTTTTCGCGCGCCAATTCAAGCAAATCGCCGGTGTTGCGCCGGGCCATTATCGCAAAAGCCGTTTGTGAAATTTGCTCCTCGAATCGCCTCATTCAGAATCTGAGTTGCTAATTGTTATAATCCAAACAACGCCTTGTGACGTAGTCACAAAATTAAAAAAGGAAAAAACATGAAAAAGCCGGGCTTCATTTTGTGCGCCGCACTCTGCGTGGCGCTGACAGGTTGCAATAACCAAGCAAGCAACCAAACCGACACGCAAGCCGCAGCGCCGACAGGATCACCAAGCGCAGCACCTGCGGGCAAAGGTGTCATTGGCGTTTCATTGCTGACGATGACCAATCCTTTTTTTAAGGAAATCGGCGATGCGATTGACGATGAAGCGAAAAAAGCGGGCTACAGCACCACCATCACAGCAGGGGAACTCGACGCAGCCAAACAGCGCGATCAAGTCAACGATTTTATCGTGAAAAAAGTCAGCGCGATTGTGCTTTGTCCTTGCGATTCCAAAGCTGTCGGCACGGCGATTCAAGCTGCTAACAAAGCGGGTATTCCGGTTTTTACGGCGGACATCGCTAATCTCGATAAGACGGCCAAAGTCGTCACGCACATCGCCACCGATAACTATGCGGGCGGCAAATTGGCGGCAAAAGGCATGATTGAGGCGCTCAACGGCAAAGGCAAAATCGCCATCATCAGCCATCCCGAAGTCGAATCGGGCATGATGCGCACTAAAGGCTTTAAAGAAGTGATTGCGGGCGACAAAGGCATCAAAATCGTGGCCGAATTGCCCGGCAATGGTGACCGCGCCTTGTCGTTTAAGGTGGCGCAGGACATTCTTGAAAAAAATCCCGATTTAGATGGTATTTTCGCCATCAACGACCCATCCGCTTTGGGCGTTGTTGCCGCCTTGGAAAAAGTCAGTCGTGTCGGCAAAGTGAAAATTATTGGCTTCGACGGCCAAAAAGAAGCCAAGCAAGCCATCAAAGAAGGCAAAATTTTCGCGGATTCGATTCAATTCCCCGATAAAATCGGACGCACCACAGTTCAAGCCATCACCAAATACTTGAGCGGCGAAAAAGTCGAGCCGCAGATTCTCATTCCCACCTCGCTTTATCACAAAGCCGAGGCCGAAAAAGACCCGGCGCTGAAATAAAAATTCCTCATGCGCTCTTCTTTTAAAAGTGTGGCGGGGCAGTTTTTTTCGTCTTATGGAATGCTCGGCGTGCTGCTGATTTTGTGCGCTTATTTCACCGTAACGACTTACCGCGACGAGCCAACTACCGGGCGCGCGGGCGCCGTCGCTTTGGCGAAGCAACTGCCGGGCGGCGCCCGGATTGTCATCGTGGCGCAAAACGGGCCAGACGAAGATGAATTTGTCGCAGCTTTGCGCGATGAACTCAAAACGCGCGGCTTTCCATCTCCCGAAATTGTGCAAGGCGATCCGCCTACAGTGCGTGAGAAACTGGAAGCCTTAGCAAAAAGTGCCACGCCGCCTACAGTTGCCGCTGCTTCGCCCACTTGCCACGAATGGCCGCTGTTTGATGCCGTTAAAAAAGCAGTTCCCGCCCTTGCTAATTTGGATGTGCGCTCTCCGCAAGCGGGACGTAGTTCGGCGTTTCTCTCGTCCAGCAATCTCAGCAATATCGCCGACCAAACGGCGGTTATAGCCATCATTGCGATTGGCATGACGATGGTGATTATCACCGGCGGCATTGACCTTTCGGTTGGCAGTTTGTTGGCGCTTTCGGCGGTGGCAACGGCGTGGCTAATTGGCGCGTGGGGTGGCGCTGATGCATCGTCGGGGGCCATGCTTTTCGCGGCATTGTCAGCTATTTTATTAGCAACTTTGGTCGGCGCATTTTCGGCGCTGATGATTACGGTTTTCAATATTCCTCCGTTCATCGCCACTTTAGCCATGATGCAAGTCGCCAGCGGTTTGGCCTTCATCGTGACCAAAGGCCAGTCTCTTTATGATATTCCACCATCATTTACTTGGCTGGGGCGTGGGACGGGCTTGTTTGGCCTGCCTAATTCGGTTTTGCTCATGTTTGCGCTTTATGTTTTGGCGCACTTTCTGATGACACGAACCGTTGTTGGACGTCACATTTACGCCGTTGGCGGCAATGCGCAAGCGGCGCGTTATGGCGGCATCAACGTCAAGCGTATTTTGGCCTTTGCTTATGTGGTTTCGGGCTTCGTGGCCGGTTTAGGCGGCGTCATTACGGCATCGCAACTCAAAGCGGGCGCACCGACTTATGGTGTGGGCTATGAACTTTATGTTATCGCGGCGGCAGTGGTGGGCGGCACCAGTTTGTCCGGTGGCGAAGGGCGCATTTTCGGCACGCTCATCGGCGCGTTTATCATCGCTGTCATTCGCAACGGCATGAACTTGATGAATGTGGAATCTTACACGCAAAAAGTGGTGCTGGGCCTTGTCATTTTGGGCGCGGTTTTGCTCGACAGATTGCGCCGTCAACGTCGCGCTTAAATTATGAAACTTAAATTTTGCTGGCTAACGGTTGGCATTTTAGCGTTGAACATTTCGGCCCACGCCGCCGAAGATTTTGTCTTCGCCGATTTTGAAAGCGACACTTTTGGAGATTGGCAAGCGCAGGGCACCGCTTTTGGCAGCGGGCCGGTTTTGGGCGAATGGCCGGCGCGTTTGGAAATCGAAAACGCGCGTGGAAAAGGTGTTATCAGCAGCGAACGCGACGGTGGTGACCAACG
>JANMKN010000288.1:0-34605 GCA_031372065.1 Abditibacteriaceae bacterium
CTTCTGGTGGGCGCCACCAGAAGCTCTGCACCTGCTGCGAGGCTTCTGGTGGGCGCCACCAGAAGCCTTGCACCACTGAATTTAGTCGTAATTGACCTGATTTGCGATCTATCGAAGATAAAACGGAGGAAATGGAGTCCGTCCAGTGGGCACCCGGCGTCTCGCCCGCGCTCCCACACTTCAATAGCCGCAACTTCACACAAGGAGCCTACTATGGCCGGGAACGAAGCACCCAGAGATTCGGATAAATTACAACAAGCCCTTGAAAAAGCGGTCATCGGCGCCACTTCGCACGCGGCCACTCTCAACCTCAAGCACGACGCTACACGCCTTAACAACGCCCGTCAAACGCTTTTTGACACCGAAGTGGCCCTCGATAAAGCGCAAAATGCCTTCGACGGCGCCGATCATAACCGCGCGCTCAAAGACAACGAAATCGAAGCTTTCGTCAAAACGCTTAAAGAGGCGTTGGTTTACAATTTTGGTCCCGAATTCGGGCCGGTTTACCACGAAGCCGGTTTTCCCGACAATACCACCGAGATTCCCGACGATTCATCGGGCCGTCACGCCATTTTCGCGCGTATTCCCGGCCTTTTGACGGATTATCCTCAATTAGTCAACGCCGCCAAAAACCTGACTGTGGCCCGCGCCACTGCTCTTGGCACCGAATGGACGGGTGTTTTGGGCGTTCTCACCAACAAAGAAGGCCTCAAAGATACCGCCGAAACCGCGCGCAATAACGCTTTCAAAGCGGCGCGCAAGGTTTTTATCGGTCTGGTGGACGAATTGGACGAAGAATTATCTTCCAACGACATCATCTGGTGGGATTTCGGCCTCAATCGTCCCGACGATCCGGCCACTCCCGATGCGCCCGACGCACCGCCGACGGTCGCAGCCCTTGGCGCGGGCACGATTTATGTCAGCAGTCTCATCCTGCCACGCCGCGCCGACGCTTGTTTCGTGCGCACGCAAATCGTCGGCGAGCAAAACGAGCCGCATCCTGCCAGTGATCGCGTTCTCGATGACACCACGCTGATAAATCAACCATCCGGCAAAACCCTGCGCGTTTTCTACTGCGGCGTCAACGAAGACGGCACCGGCCCGCTTTCGCCCTTCGCTGAGATTGTGGTGTTGTAAACGGGAGGCGGGTGGCGGGTGGCAGGAGGCAGGAGGCAGGAGTAATGGCTGTCCTGCCACCTGCCACCTGCCTACTGCCTACTACTGCCTACTACTGCCTACTGCCCACTGCCCACTGCTTAATGGCCTTACCATAGGCCACTGCGGGTTGTTCAAGGAAAGGTTGTTCGTGATAAGGAATTTGAGTTTGGCGTGTAGCGCGCTGTTTTTGTGCGCCACCGCCCACGCCGATGTGAAATTATCGGCGATGTTTGGCGACCACATGATTTTGCAAAGTGGCGTCAACGTGCCTATCTGGGGCGAGGCCGCGCCGGGCGAGCAGGTAACGGTCAGGATTTTCGATCAAACCAAGAAAACGGTGGCTTCGATTGACGGCCAGTGGAGGATTCAATTGAATCCTCTGCCAGTCAGCGAAGGCACCGTTATGCAGGTGGAGGGCATCAATCCCATCACTCTCAGCGATGTGGCCGTAGGCGAAGTGTGGCTGGCGTCGGGGCAGTCGAACATGGAAATGATGCTGCAAAACACCAGCGATCTCGACAATGCCTTAAGCGAAGCGGACGACCCCGGTTTGCGCTTGTATAAAGTCGAAAAAGCCACTGCCGAGCAGCCTTTGAGCGACTTAAAAGGCTCGTGGAAACTCAGCACGCCCGAAATTGCGAAGCCCTATTCGGCAGTGGGCTGGTATTTTGGGCGCGAGTTGCGCAAGCGCTTGAAAGTGCCGGTGGGCATTATTCATTCGTCGTGGGGCGGCACCGAAGCCGAGGCGTGGACAAGTTTGGCGGCTTTGGGGGCCAACGAGGAATACAAGCCGATTTTTGAGCGTTGGAATAAATACATGGCGCAGTTTCCATCGGCCAACGAACGCTATATCAATCAGGTTTTGCCGAAATGGGAAGCCGAAAGGCAGCAAGCCAAAGCCGAAGGTCGGCCCGAACCGCCGAAACCCAACGGGCCGATTCCCCCCAACAGTCCGCATCGTCCGGCCAATTTATACAACGCCATGATCGCGCCTCTTGTGCCCTATGCGATGCGCGGCGTCATTTGGTATCAAGGCGAAAGCAACGCCAGTCGCGCTTATCAATACCGTCACTTGTTGCCGACGATGATCGCCGATTGGCGGAGCGCGTGGGGCGTGAAAAACCCGCGCGACTTTGCCTTTTATCTGGTGCAGTTGGCGAACTTTCGCGCCGAAAAACCCGAACCGGCGGACAGCGAATGGGCCGAACTGCGCGAAGCGCAAACCATGACTGCGCTGATGCCCGGTAACGGACAAGCATTAGCGGTTGACATCGGCGAAGCGGGCGACATTCATCCAAAAAACAAGCGTGCCGTTGGAATGCGTTTGGCTTTTTTGGCGCTTTCGCAAACTTACGGGCAGCATATCGAGTATTCCGGGCCAACTTTCGCGGCGATGACGCGTGAAGACAAGAAAATTCGGCTCAAA
Organism: Abditibacteriaceae bacterium; assembly: GCA_031372065.1. Taxonomy (GTDB): domain Bacteria; phylum Armatimonadota; class Abditibacteriia; order Abditibacteriales; family Abditibacteriaceae; genus DASWNL01. The sequence goes on from JANMKN010000288.1 coordinate 2,585, forward strand.
TTTGCGAACGCCGAAGGTTTGATGAGCAAAACCTATCCGATTCCCGGTTTTGCCATCGCGGGCGCCGATCAAAAATGGAAGTGGGCCAACGCGAGCATCGAAGGCAACGAAATTGTGGTGTGGAACGACGCAATCGCCGATCCGATTGCGGTGCGTTACGCGTGGGCCGACAATCCCAAAGCGACGATCTACAACAACGCTAATTTGCCCGCTGTGCCCTTTCGCACCGACATTTGGCCGGGCATGACGATGGACAAGAATTAACCAAAGCCAAACAACAAAACGGGCATTCTCTTGCGAAGAGAATGCCCGTTTTGTTGTTTTATTTCGATCTTCAATGGCTGCGATGATTAATGTTCACGCCTACCAGACAAACATCATCCGCGAATCCGCCGGAGGCTGAGAAGCTGCGAATATCTTTTAACAAGTGGTCAAACATTGCATCTACCGGCAAATTGATGTGGTCGCGCAATGAGGAGATCAAGCGGTCTTCACCGAATTCTTCTTCTTGGCCTTGCACTTCAAAAACGCCATCGGTGAACAAGACGATCAGATCATCTGCTTCTAACTTGCTGTTTACCGTTTCGTAAACCACATCGCCAAAGACGCCCAACGCTGGCCCGCTGGGGCTGCCTTGAACAAAGAGTGGCTCAACGGTTTGCCGATTGCGACGCACGCGCAGAGGGCTGGGATGTCCGGCATTGGCGTAGGTTAATTGGCCGCTCGCTGTGTCGGCGACCAAATAAATGGCCGAAGCGAACATGGGCGTGTTGGCTTGTTCCAAGATGGCGTATAAATGGTGATTTATTTCCTCCATAAAAGCGCCAGGGTTGGCAGCGGTTGACGTTTTTTCGCTGACCAGCGCGCGAATCATTGCTGTCACCAGCGCGGAGCGAACGCCATGCCCCATAACATCGCAAATGAAAACTCCAGCGCAGGTGTCGGACAGGGCCGTGACTTGAAAGAAGTCGCCGCCTAAAGCCGCATCCGGGATGTAGCAATGATGAAAAGTTAAAGAACTTTGTTCGCCGGGCAGGCATTCGGAAAAACGCGGATGCTGGGCGATAATGAAAGCTTCCTGCATGGCCCGCGCCAGATCAAGGTCGGCTTGCATTCGCGCGTTGCGGTCACGCAATTCTTCCTCGGCTTGCTTTTGTTCGGTGATGTCTTCGGAAATGCCCAGCAGATATTGCGGATTCCCCGCATCATCGAAAATCGGGATTTTCTTGGTGTGAAAAATGCGCGTGCCTTTAGCACAATGAATAGTTTCTTCGGGCACATCCAGCAACTTACCGCTGCTCAGAACGGCGCGGTCAGCTTTGGTAAAAAAATTGGCTTCCTCGCCGGGGAACAGTTCGAAATCATTCTTGCCCAGCATTTGTTCTTGCGAAAGCCCAATCATTTCTTCTTCCGCTTTATTTATGCGCACGAATCGTAAATCCTGCGCATCTTTAACGAAAATCATGTGCGGGATATTTTCGACGATAGAAGTCAGGAATTTATCGGTGCGGCGCGTGGCTTCTTCCACTTCGCGGCGCTTAGTTACATTATGCGCTACAGCATAAATTAAATTTTGTTGGGCGTCGGCGGTGAGATTCCATTCCAACCAGCGGAAAGTATCATCCTTGCAGCGGCAGCGATTCTCCAAAGAAAGAATCTGTTCATCGCTGGGACTGAGAGTTTGGAGACTGTCCAAGGCGGCTTTGGTCGCTGCGTGGTCTTCGGGATGCACAATTTCAAGGAGCGATTTCGCCAGCAATTCTGGGCCGCTGTAGCCTAAAATTCTTTCAAATGCCGGATTGAGTCGCTCAAATGTTCCCTCTAAATTTATGACGCACAGCATATCAAGGGACAAACGAAAAAAGCCGTCCAAAACGCGGCGATCTCCGGCAAAGAGTTTGGCGGAAGAGTCTGTGGCGGACGAGATAAGCGCAGGAGGTTGAACGGAAACCGAGGGGCGGTCAACCGAAACGCGCATAACATTGCTGTCGCTTTGGCTTACCCGTTCAGTTGTGGGCTTGGTGCGGTCTGATGCCATACAAAGTGTCCTTCAGCGAAGGCCTTTTTCTGTCATAATGACGAATTGAATTTTGATGCAGGGTTAATTTGATTATACGGTATCTGCCGTGATAACGCCGCCATTGGCACAGGGCAAACGCATAGGATTTGAGCAGGCCTCTCTTTGTGAGTGAAACCGGGTGAATGTTTCTTTTGGAGGTTTTTTCCGAAGTGCGTGACCTACGCACGCCCTGCCATGCGCTCAAACATCAGTTGGTAGACATCCTATGCATTGCCCTGTTGACGGCAAAGCTGTGGGCCACTCTTTCGACGTGGTCACAACCGACGCCCTCTATAACGCAAAAGAATATCGCAACGGCCATTGGGCAGGTTGCCTTTAGCGAAGATGATTGTCGCCTTCGCAAAGATCATGCGCCTCAAAACTTTGCCACTCTGCGAAAAATCGCCCTCAACTTGCTCCGCCAAGACCAAAAAACCAGTGGAGTCAAATCCCGAAGAAAAATGGCTGGTTGGGCTGACGACTATCTACTTCGCATCTTGGCTGCTCATTAATTCCTATGCGTTTGCCCTGCGTAAAACACCGCACCACCAATGCAAAGCGCGATGATTTTTAGGAATTCGATGGCCTCAGTTTTCACGGCGTAAAGTGGATTTTATAAGCGAAAGCGCCATCGGTTTTGAAAGACAAAAGGTTTTGATCAGCGCGCTGTATTTTCGTGACCGAAAGCGGCTTGCCGTCTCTGTCCACAGCCATAATTCCCGAAATATTGGTGCTTTTGGCGCCGAGATGGTCAAGTTTCAAAATGTAATCGAACGGCAGTGAATCGGGTAGGGGTGTGAGAAGCCAATCGTTTCCGGTGTGCTGCAATCGAAAGGCGCCGTTGGTGGCAACCGGGCCGAAATCTATCATTTTTCCGGCTGTGTTCAAGCGCGCTTCGCGTTGCGCGACATCGGCGTCGGGCGCTTGCGGCACATAAGTGACCAGCGGTTGGCCGTCTTTGAAATTCACTTTGATCGTGCCTGCTTTGGCGCGTCCGCTTTCGCTCGGCCCGGCCAAATCGAGGCGAGCGCCGCCTTCGGGATTCCAAAAACCGGGGCGCACCGAAAATTCATCGGGCGCCGTGATGGTTTCGGGCAAAGTCGCTTCAAAAGTTGTTTCAAATGTGCCGCGCTCGCCTAATTTTTGCGCCTCGAAAGCGCCGCCACCTTGAAACGCGATTTGTTCGCCGCTTGCACTCGTGGCACTGCTGAAATGCAAAAACGGGCGATAAGTTGTTTCGACGGGCCGCAACACGTCCCATGCCATGCGCAAGCGAAGTTTGCGACCTTCATTGGTGATGCCTAAAACACGCGGACGAATCGCGCCTTCGTCGGCGGCCAAAGGCCGCGCATCGGCAAACAAAACGCCCGGCGCGCGGGCAAATCCGGTAATCTGCCCGTCGCGCCTCGCAATCGAGGCCGAAACTTCGCCCGCTTTGGCGACGAAACCATAAGGCGGCAAAATAGTGCCTTCGTTTTGCCAATCTTCCTTGCCCCGATTGACTGTCACAGCGGCATTTTGGAAAGTCACACTTTGATGATGAATGCTATCGCCGACGAATTTATGCGCCAGCATTTCGCTGTTGGCTAACTTTTTCGATAAATCATGCAGCAGCCAATACGTCATCACAGCGCGGCGCGAAAATGGGCCGTCGCACATCGGATTGCGCCCGCCTAAAACGGTGAGCGATAGATAATCATCGCTGCCATAGCCGTGTAGGGAATTGTCCTGACCGCCCGCATAACGCGGCCCCAAGCCGCCCGCAAAAAGCACGAAATCGCCATGCGTTGCCATATCGTGCCACGGAATGCGCTCGCCATCGGCGGCGGGCAAACGCCAGCCGAAATTGGCGTTGTCGCCCGCACTGCGCGGTGCATCGGGTGCAAACCAACCCGAATGATCACTTTGTCCCGCGTCGAGATGACCAATCAGCGCATCGGTGCCCGCTTCGGAAATTGTCGGCGCGTTGTTGCCGAAAACTTGCCGCGCGCGGTCAAAAGTCTCACCCCATTTTTGCTGCGTGATGGTCTTCGGATAAAAGTTTCCAGCGCGGTCGTAAAAGTCAATCGGCGGCATGGCGGTGAACACATCCACGAACAATCCATCGGGCGCGAAACCGTCTTTCATCAGCTTTAAATTGCGCTCAAGAAAAGGCCCGAAGGCAGTTGGCAGCCAGCGATAACTAAGCGCTTTGCGGCCTTCATTGAGCCACGCTTTTTGCGGTGTGCCATCGGCGTTGAAAACGATTTTGTCGTAAGAAAAACCCTCGGCGTCGGGATAAAAATCAATATAGTTATCGTGCGGCACGAAAAGCAGGCCCGCCTTTTTGCAAGCGGCCACCATCGCCTGAAAGTCGGCTTCATTTCCGGCAGGCGGATAAATATCGGGCAAGCGATAATCATAGCCCCAGCGCTGCCAAACGTGCTTGACGAAAACGGCATCAGTCAGGCCGTAAGCGGCGGCTTTTTCGATGTCCTGCGCCGCTTTTTTATAATCGCCGCCCCATTGGTCGAGGCACATTTTGCCTTTGAGTTTCGCTACGCCGCCCGCCGCTTTGAAACCAGCAATTTGTTGATAAACCTTGGCCGCTGCAAAGGCGCCTTGCGTGGACGGCACAAAGGTAAAGGTCGTATCGTGATGCGAAAACAGCGTGCAGCGATTGTTGTCGGGATTAACAGAAAGCGAATCGGGGAAAACATCGGTGGCTTGCAGCAGCGACATTCCGTTGGCATAATCGGCGCCGATGTGCCGCGTGGATAAATCAAAGCCGCCCGCGCGAATTTTCATCGCGCCGGGATTCTGCAAGACGTTGCCAAAACCGGCATAAACGCGCTTAATGGTTTGCGAACACGTCCCGATTCCCAAACTTGTAAAACGCGGTGAACCTTTGGCGTCGCGTTTGACGCCCGGCATCGAAAAAGCCACGCGCAACGCGCCTTTTTCGGCCCAAATTTGGGCTTGAACAGGCACTTTTTGCTGTTCTACAGTGAATTCTTGGTTAATCGTGAGGCGTCCCTTGTCCCATTTGGAATTTACAGGGATTTCGCTGCCATTTGATGAATTAATTGGAAGCCGTGAATCGTGATCTATTTCCAAATCGAAGCCTGTGAACGTTAGCAATTCATTTTCAGAAGCAAAGACAATAACCGCATCTAAGAGGCCGAGATGACCGGGCGAAATGGCGGCAGTGAGTTGTGGTTGGCCTTGATTTAATCGCCATGCTCCCTCCACGGCTGTGGTCAACAAGGCTCGCTTTGCTTTCGAAGTGGCACTGGCGACAGGATCGTAGTCGTTATGGCCTCCGCCTGCAGCAAAGCCAACCATTCTGCGCGCAATTATAGGTTCGGCCCAATAAGCCTGATCTACGCTGGTGTTACGCGCCGGGCCGGGGCCGGTGAAAAGGCGCAGGTTGATGGTTTTTCCTGCGTAAGCCGATAAATCTACGTCGGCATCTTCCCATTTTTTCGCAGTGGAAAAACGCGAAAATATTTCTTTGAAACCCGTGCCGTCGTTTACCAAAACGCGGAAATCAACGCCATCGGAAAGTGGCTCGTTGGCATTGCTGTCGCGAATCGCCGTAGCGAAAGTGAGCGAGAGCGGTTTTTCATTGGGCAACGCGATTTTGTAATCCACATAAGCCTCGCCCCAACCCGCGCGCCACGGCGGATGAATGGCAAGGGCGCGACGCTTTTCGCCGCGATCAACATCTTGCGGCGTTACGGTAGTGCCGCTTGTTTCGTCGTTGCCTTGCCAGCCAATCGGCAAAGTTTGCGGGTTTTCGCCCTTGAGCGCGTAGCTGACTTGATAGGTTTTCGGGTCGTCCAAACGCAAAGCGCCATTCACTTTGAGAAGCGGCAGTTCTTTAAGCGCGGGCGGCTGCGGAATGGCACCCGGCGCGACATTCAAAATCAAAATCGCGTGCGGATTTGGGCCGTTTTGCACGGTGGCTTGGGCGTGAACCGGATAAAGCGCCGCGTAAGTGCCTTGGCCCGCCGTGACGGAAATTGGAAAGGTTTTATTGCCTTTGGCGGGCAGCGAAAATGGCTGCATTAGTTCGCGGCCTTTGCCTTCGACTGTCCATTCATCCGTTACCCAAACGCGCAAAGTGCCGTTCAGCGGCATATCGCCGGAATTGGAAAGCGTGACCGGCACAGCGATGGGTTTCTCAAGCGCTGTGACATCGCCCGGTTCAGCAATGGAAACGGTGAGCGCGCCTTGCGTGTCCGTCGGCGGGTTGAAAGCGTGCGCAATGGGCAATTTGGCCGCTAACAACATCAAAAACGCGAAAAAAACTTGCTTTTTCATGATTTATAACCTCGTGAAGCCATCGAATCGGGGATGTTCTGGATAGTGGTTAGAACCTTCTTGGCGGAATTCTGGTTGTTCTTGGCGGAATTTCAAGTGTTCGTCGCGGAATTTTGGTCGTTCTTGGCAGAATTTTGAACATTCGTCGCGGAATTCCAAGTGTTCGTCGCGGAATTCCAAGTGTTCGTCGTGGAATTCCAAGTGTTCGTCGCGGAATTTCAAGTGTTCGGCGCGGAATTTTGAACGTTCTTTTTACTCATCCCGATGATGTTTGAGTTGTGTTCTATGGCTTGGCAGGTGGCGCGTTGTATTTTTGAATCAACTTCCACACGATGCCATCTACGGTTTGGTCTACGCCGTCGCCGTAAATGTTGGTGCAAACCACGACGGCTAAATCGCGTTTGGGCGCCAGCCACATGACAGAAAAATTCATCGTATTGGTGCCGTTGTGCGTCAAAACAAGGCCACCGCCCCACGGGCGCTCAACGGCGCTCCAACCCATCGCGTAATCGCTGAGTTTGTCGAACGGCGCGTGCAGTTTTTGAAACGATAGTTGCGAGAGTAATTTGTCGCCCGCGCGCTCGCCGCGCACATGAAGCATGGCGAAACGCGCCAAATCTTCGATGCTGCAATGAACAGTTCCGCCGGGGCCAATCGCTGCCGGATTGTCGGCGCCGGGGCCGGGCGGCACCGCTTCGATTTTGCCCTCCTTTAAATGATGGCCCCAGGGTTGGTCCGTTTTATCTTTGGTGGCGGGCATTCCAAAACCGGCGGATGTCATTTGCAACGGGTCGAAAAGCCAAGTGCGCAACACATCTTCGTAGGGCTGATTTAGTTTTTCTTCAATGAGATGGCCTATCAGCGAATAGCCGGCATTGGCGTAGTCGAACTTGGTGCCGGGCGGATACGACGGCTCTTGTTTGGTCAGCAATTCTTCCACTAAATAAGCGCGCTGTTCGCGGGGCGGCAACGCGGCGCGTTGCCACACACGCGGCCATAAGTCTTGTTCGTTCAAATCGTGTGGTGCGCCGCCGCGATGGGCTAAAAGTTGCTCAAGGGTCACCTTTTTCCATGCCTCTTTCATGCGCGGCGCGAGTTGCGCAAAGCCTTCGGCTAAGGTCATATCCCAACGCAGCGTGCCGTTTTCGATAAGGCGCGCCGCGACGGTGGCGGTCATCGCTTTGGTGCAAGAACCGATGTGCCATTTGTCTTGCAACGTCACTTTTTCGGGCGCGCCGTCTTTGCGAAAACCGCTGGCGCCGGACGCGACGATTGAACCGTTTTTGACAACTGCTGCCGCCACAGCCGGAACTTTTGCTGGCGCGCGTGCAGTTTCGAGAAACTCATTCAACGAATCCGGTGCGGCATCTGCGCGGTGTGAAATGCCGAAAAACAGCAGGAAAAGCAGTTTTTTCATGATAAATTCGACTTTTTAGCAGTTTTTTGGGCTTTGGAGGCCGCTTTTTTCGGCGCGGGCGCCGTTTGAACGGCTGGGAACGAAGCAAAAGGGCGCGGACGCTGTGACGGTTTGGCTGTGGCGCGCGGTGGCATTGGTGTTGTCTGCGCTTGTTCGGCGGCTTGCGCGGGCGTTTGGGGCGCGATTTCCGGGGTGGGATGGCGCACCGGCTCGGTGCGCTCGGTTACCCATTGCACAGCTTCGGCGGGGTCGTCGGTAATCATGATTAAATCCAAGTCTGTCGGCAAAATGGTGCCGTGCGGCACCATGACATCTTCGATCCAATCAAGCAAGCCGCACCAATAATCGCGGCCAAAAAGAATCACTGGAAAATTTTGCACTACGCTGGTTTGCACCAAAGTCAGCGACTCGAAAAGTTCGTCCATCGTGCCAAAACCGCCGGGGAAAATCACGAAAGCCGAAGCGTATTTCATGAAATTCGTTTTGCGACAAAAGAAATAATGAAAGTGAATTCCAGTGTCCACATACGGATTCGATTTTTGCTCGAACGGCAATTCGATGTTGAGGCCAATCGAAACCGTCGGGTCGTTTTTTTTCTTTCCCACGATTTGCGCGCCGCGATTACCCGCTTCCATCATGCCCGGCCCGCCGCCGGTGATAACGCACCAACCGGCGCGCGCCAAACGCTCGGAAACATCCACGGCAGCCTGATAATAGGGGCTGTCTTCTTTGAGGCGCGCCGAACCGAAAACCGCGACGGCGGGGCCAACTTTGCTCATGATTTCAAAGGAATGCACAAACTCCGACATAATCCGAAATATGCGCCACGGCTCGGACTTCGTGAAATTCTGGCGGATAAATTCCGGCCCGGCGGAATTGAGCAGTTCATAATCGTGCGTGATGGTGGCGGCTTGTTCGGTGGCGATTTTGGACGCTTCGATATTGCTGCCGGGCAGGGCATGGCGCGCGTTCGGCGCATCGGGCGGCGCGCCGATTTGCATGCTTTTGCGCTTGATTTTGGAATTCTTGCGAGAAACGGCCTTTTTCTTTTTCATAAAATCCTTTCAAGAGAAAATCAGCGAATGACGGGCGGAAACGCAGTTCATTTTACTGTGGTTTTGGCCGACCTCGCTTTGCTAATTCGGCAACTCAGGCGCGAAAAGCTGGCGTTTTCGGTATAATTTTCGGAGTTGTTGCCTCAAATTCAAAGCGACTTTGAGCGGTTTATCGTCGCGCTGTCATTGGTTCTTAGGGAGATTTGTCTTGTTCCGTTTTGCTCAATCGAAGTTTCAAAATATTACGGCGTTTTATCGTGGAATGTGTTCCGCGTTGATTTTGGCGGGGCCGTTCGCCTTGGCGCAGTCTTCTGCTATCGCAGCAACGATTCTGGTTGATGATTTTGAAGAAGGCGTCGCAAAATGGACGACCAATGACAAAACCAAAGGCAGCGACGCCAGTGCCTCGGCGATGTTAGTTAATGTTGTGGGCGTGCCTCCCGAATCGGGTGGTGTGCGCGGCTCTAAAGGCGCGGCGCTTTTCACTTTCAAAGCCTCAACCGCTTCTTGGGCAACAGCTTCCATTGCGGTTGACGGCAAGGCATGGGCGGCAGCGGGCGCGCAAAGTCTGACTTTTTGGCTCAATGCGGGCGGCGAAACCAAGGGCTTCGAGGTAATCCTGCGCGGCCACGTTTACGACAAGAATGGCGCGTTGGTTGACGAGAAATTCGTTTTGAGCAAAAAAGTGGATTTAGATCGCCGCGCCTGGCGACAGGTCACGATTCCGCTTTCGGAATTCCGCTCCGATAAAGGCACCTTGCCGAGCCGTATGGCGGGCCTCTATTTATTGCAGTTCGCGCAAATCAACGATTGGGATGCGCGGTTTTTCATGGTGGACGACATCAAAGTCGAAGGCAATGGAAAACCGATTTCACAAGCCGCCAACCTGACGGCGCCCCCCGCACCGCCGCCTATGCAACCACCAGCGGTTGTTGGTGCCAATTCGGGAAACGTTACCACAGTCAATGTAGATTTCTTGAAAAAAGAAGGCAAGATTCGCAGTGCCGCCAATATTTCGCTGGGCATGACGTGGCCCGGTTTGGAAGGCAACGAAAGCTGGCCGATGGATAACCGGGCCTATCGCGACAGCGTGGCGGTTTTAAAGCCGCGCCTGATTCGTCTTGAAGCCGGAAGCCTTTGCGCCTTGGTGGATTCGTCAAAGCCAGCGTTTGATTTTACGCGCCTTACGGCTGCTGTCAAACAAGTGCGCGATTTGAAAGCCGAGCCGTTAATTGCCTTGACCAACCCGCCAGCGTGGGGCTTGGACGCCCAAAGTTACGCCTCCTACGCGGCGCAGGCGGCTCGTGCCGCCAATCGCGATGGCGCAACGGCGCGACTTTTTGAAGTGGCTCTTGGTGCTTTGGGAAGTGCCGGACTAAGCGACGATGCAGAAATCGTCAGTTTTTACAATGGCGCTTATAACGCCATCAAAGCCTCCTCCAAAACCTATTGGGTCGGCGGCGTGGGCGCCAGTGGCGGCGCAGCGGCCACCTTATCGCACTTGCTGAGCGGCGCCAAGGGACTGGATTTTCTTTCGATTCAATTCCTGACGCCGGTTTCCAGCGTTGATCCGCGCGCCATTTTTATTTCGGGCAAAAGTCAAACCGGCGTGAAATACGCGGCCTCGCAACTCGACAAATCGCGCTTCAACAAAGCCCCGCTTTTTGTAACTCAGGCTAATTTGGCTGGCCCCGGCCCCGATGGCGAACAGCCCTCCGATGGCCGCACGAATGAAATGGTTTCTGGCGCGTGGTGGATTACGTTTCTCAGCGCCAGTTCACGCGTGGCCGATCAGGTTTTTCATAACGACGGCGCCAATTCGTCGTGGGGCTTATTGGACGGCGTCAATGCGGCGCCGCGTGGTTATCCGGCGTTTTACGCCTTGTATATATGGAACAACTTCGTGCCTACGGGCAGTGAACGCGTGAAAACCGATATTTCCAATTCTGCCATCGAAGCCATTGCCCTCAACGCGCCACCGCTCAAAGAGCAGCCTTTGCATTCGATTTTGCTGGCAAACACTACTGATAGCGAACAAACCGTCAAAGTCTCAATTCGTGGCTTTCCCGTTTTGCGCGAAGTGCGCACGCGCGTCTTCGACGATCTCGCAACCGCGCGTAGTTTGACCACATATCAGGTTCTGGCGAAAAGCCCGTTTCAAACCATGACCCTCAAACCGTTTTCTGTGGTTTTGCTGCAATTTATCGAGCCACCGAAAAAATAGATTTTTGTCTTACCAATTCCAGTGAAGTTGAGTGCCGCACCTGAGAAACGTAAAAAATGGGTTCCGCATCGGCCAATAAATTCTATTTGGCGCGTCAGGGACGGCCTTTAGAGCGCGATTTGCGCCTTAATTAACCAAAAAAGCTCAACCGCAAAAAAAGAACGCTAAAAAGGCGTTCTTTTGCTTGCCTTCGCAACTGAAAAACGATATAATTTATTCCAGTGAAAGCCACGGAATTTCCCCCTCTTTTTTCCCTGTTTTGGATTTAATTTTTCGGCTCTTATCAAAGACCGTATTGCGCCAACATTGCGTCTGCGTGCGGAAATTTTTGCCTGTTTTTCACTTTGATTTAAAATGTCGTGCTGTTTGAAGGAGACCAAATTTAATGGCTGAAGCAACCAAAAAAGCGGCCAGTGGCGCAACACTCAGTAACGCCGCTACCGGTAACTACACCGCAGAAAATATCACATGGCTCGAAGGCCTCGAAGCGGTGCGCCACCGTCCCGGAATGTATATCGGCGATGTGAACCGCACCGGCCTTTTCGTGCTGTGCCGCGAAGTGCTGGATAACTCCACCGACGAAGCGATGGGCGGCTTTGCCAACGAAGTGACCGTGCGATTGCTGCCAGACAACGTGGTTTCCATCGCCGATAACGGGCGCGGCATTCCCGTTGAAACGCATTCCAAAACCGGGCGCAGCGCGCTGGAACTGGTCATGACCGAATTGCACGCCGGTGGCAAATTCGATCAGGGCAATTATAAAGTTGCTGCCGGTTTGCACGGCGTTGGCGTTTCGGTTGTCAATGCGCTCTCGGAATGGGTCGAAGTCGAAGTCAAGCGTTACGGCAAATTGCATAAGCAGCGATACGAAAAGGGCATCCCTATGGGCGATGTCGAAGTGATTGGCACCGCCGAAGGCACCGGCACGCAAGTGACTTATAAAGCCGATGCCAGTATTTTTACGACGGATCAACTTGATCTGGAATTAGTGACCAAGCGCTTACGCGAACTTTCGTATTTGGTGCCCTCGGCGGAATTTAAATTGGAAAATCATCGCGTTGATCCGATGACTGTCGAACTTTATCAAAATAAAGGCGGCTTGGCGGCGTTTTGTGAGCATTTGAACAAAAACAAAACCGCTTCGCACCGCCATCCGATTCATTTTTCGCGCACGACGGACAAACTCGAAGTTGAAATCGCCTTGCAATACAACGAAGGCTATCACGATACCATTGTTTGCTTTGGCAATACCATTCACAACATTCATGGTGGCTTGCACGAATCGGGCTTCAAAACTGGCCTGACGCGTGCCATCAAAACCTACGCGAAAAACAAAAAGCTGCTCAAAGATAAAGACCCGGAAATTCAAGGCGAGGATGTGCGCGAAGGTTTGGCCGCTGTGATTTCCGTGAAAGTGCCCGACCCAATTTTTTCCAGCCAAGCCAAAGAACGCTTGACCGGCCCGCAGTTCGTCGAAGGCGAAGTGAACTCGATTGTTGGGCAGGGCATCGCCGAATTTTTGGATGAAAACCCAAACACTGCCGCACGCATCGTTCAAAAGTGTGTGACGGCTGCCCAAGCGCGCGAAGCGGCGCGCAAAGCTGCCGATTTAGTCAAGCGCAAAAACGCCCTCGAAAGCGATTCTTTGCCGGGAAAACTGGCCGATTGCTCTGAAAAAGACCCGCGCGAATGTGAAATCTACTTGGTCGAGGGCGATAGTGCAGGCGGCTCGGCAAAACAAGGCCGTGACCGGCGTTTTCAAGCGATTTTGCCGTTGCGCGGCAAGATTATCAACGTCGAAAAGAACCGTTTGGACAAGATTCTTGGCAACGAAGAAATTCGCGCCATGATTACCGCGTTCGGAACGGGCATCGCCGACCGCGCCGATTACGACGACGTGGCCGCGCAAATCGAAGAAATGGAACAAGGCCATCTCGATTTGGCAACCGACGATGACGACGATCCGATTGAACCCGTCAACGGCGCCAATGGCGCACCGGCCAAGCGCAATATGCGCGGCGGCAAAGTCAATGCGGCTTTCGATTTAACGCGCTTGCGTTATCATCGCATTATCATCATGTGCGACGCTGATGTGGATGGTTCGCATATTCGCATGCTGCTGCTCACCTTTTTCTTCCGTTATATGCGTCCGCTGGTGGAAAGCGGTCACATTTACATCGCCAAGCCGCCGCTGTATTCGATTCGCAAGGGCAAGCAGTTGCTTTATGCTTACACCGACCGCGAACGTGATGTAATTCTCAAGCAAAGCCGGGGCGATGTAGGCCGCTTCAAAGGTTTGGGCGAAATGAACCCCGAAGAATTGTGGTCAACCACGATGGAGCCGGAAAAGCGTGTCCTCATTCAAGTGACTGTCGAAGACGCCGCCGAAGCCGATCAAATCTTTTCCATCCTGATGGGCGACGCCGTTGAACCGCGCAAAGAATTCATCGAAAAGAACGCCAAATTGATAGACGCAGTGGCCGATTTGGATATTTGATTTTTAGTGATGCTTGAACATCGTTTTGGTGGTGATTGGACAAGTGAAAAATTAGAGCGCGTTCGTAAATATTTGCACGCTTATATGCAGATATTTTCTAAAAACGAACGCGCTCAATTTTTGACTACTGTTTATGTTGATGCCTTTGCCGGAACGGGATACATCTCACCAAAATCAAAAAATATAAGTGCAGAATTAGGCTTGTTTCCCGAATTGACTGAGCCGGAAACTCAGACTTTTCTCAAAGGTAGTGCGCAAATTGCTTTGGAGATTGAGCCTAATTTCGACTACTTCATTTTTGTTGAACGCGAAGCCGCTTACGCTGCTGAATTGCAGAGGCTTAGATTGCAGAATCATCATCTGGCTCACAAGATTGATATTGTTCAGGCTGATGCCAACCATTTTCTGCGTGAATGGTGCGAGACGCAAAACTGGAAAACTCAGCGGGCCGTTGTTTTTCTTGACCCTTACAGTTTGGAAGTAGAGTGGAACACGCTAAAAATTTTGGCCGACACCAAAGCCGTTGATTTGTGGCTGTTATGGCCTATTGGACAAACCATTAATCGTTTGTTGACGAAACGGCATTTGCCGCCTGAAAAATGGGCTGAGGCTTTGACGCGCGCATTTGGTAGTGAGGATTGGAAGGAACAATTTTACGCCAAACCAGAGCAATCGCAGTTAGGCTTATTTGGCGATGAAGCAGCAGAGGAAAATATAAAAATCGCTGATTTTAAACAAATCGAACGTTTTTTCATTGATCGCTTAAAAACCATTTTTCCGCACGTTGCGCAAAATCCCTTGTATTTGGAGAATTCGCAAAACACGCCACTGTATTTGTTGTGTTTTGCGGCTCACAATCCAACAGCAGTGAACATTGCGCGAGACATTCTCAAGAAGTAATGGCGAATAATTCCAAAATCGAATGGACAACGCACACGTTTAACCCGTGGTGGGGCTGCACCAAAGTTTCTGATGGTTGCAAGTTTTGCTACGCAGAAACGCTGTCGTCTCGTTATGGGCATGATGTGTGGGGGCCGAAAAAAGAACGCCGCACTTTCAGTGAGAAGCATTGGCAGGAGCCTTTAAGGTGGAACGAACAGTCGCGTCAAAAAGGTGAACGCGCGCGTGTGTTTTGCGCTTCAATGGCTGATGTTTTTGAAGAAGCGGCTCCCGAAGGTGAACTTGAACGGTTATGGAATTTAATTCGGCTCACACCTGATTTGGATTGGCTATTGTTGACCAAGCGCCCTGAAAGAATCGCTCAGTCGCTACCTTTTGATTGGTATAACGGCTGGGCTAATGTGTGGCTTGGAACCAGTATCGAAGATGAACGCGTTGTAGAGCGGGTTGAGGATTTGACTTCCGTTCCAGCGGTTGTGCATTTTCTTTCAGTGGAGCCTTTAATTGGGCCGATTGAGGAATTGCCGTTGAACGATGTTGAATGGGTTATTGTTGGTGGTGAATCGGGGCCGAAAGCGCGCGAAATGCGCACAGAATGGGTAGATTCGATTTACCATCAGTGTCGCGCGGCGGCTGTGCCGTTCTTTTTTAAACAGTGGGGCGGCGTGCGTAAAAAACTGGCAGGACGTGAATTGCATGGCCGTTTTTATGATGATTTTCCCGAAGTTAGAGTTGAACCTGTCTTGGTGGCGAAGTGAAGGAGAATAAATGAGTTTGATTGCCCGTGAAGTCATTCAGATGCGCATTGAAGATGAGATGCGCGTGAGTTATACGCGTTACGCGATGAGCGTGATTGTCGGGCGCGCGTTGCCCGATGCGCGTGATGGACTCAAGCCCGTTCATCGTCGCATTTTGTATGCGATGTATGACCAGAATATGCTACCCGACCGGCGTCGTGAAAAGTGCGCCTCGGCTGTCGGCGAAGTGCTGAAAAAATACCACCCGCATGGCGATATGAGCGTGTATGACGCGCTCGTTCGCATGGCGCAGGATTTTTCGATGCGCTTTCCGCTCGTGGACGGGCAGGGCAACTTCGGCAGCGTGGATGGCGATTCGGCGGCGGCTTATCGCTACACCGAAGCGCGTCTGGCGTCGCTGGCGATGGAACTGCTGCGCGACATTGACATGGACACGGTGGATTTTCAGCCCAACTTTTCGGAATCCACCACCGAACCCAGTGTGCTACCGGCGGTTTATCCCAATATGCTGGTCAACGGTAGTTCGGGCATCGCTGTCGGCATGGCGACCAACATTCCGCCGCACAATTTGGGCGAAGTGTGCGATGCCGTGGCGATTTTGGTTGAAAACCCGAATGCCACTGTGGAAGATTTGATGGCGGTTTGTCCCGGCCCCGATTTTCCCACAGCGGGCCTGATTTTGGGCACCAAAGGCATCAATTCGGCTTATCGCACCGGACGCGGCAGCGTAATTATGCAGGCGCGCGCCACTATCGAACCGATTGAAATGGGCCGTCAGGCGATTATCGTGACGGAATTGCCCTATCAAGTCAACAAGGCCACGCTGATTGAAAATATCGCCGCTATGCACCGCGAAAAGCGTGTCGAGGGCATCAGCGAATTGCGCGACGAAAGCGACCGCACCGGAATGCGCATCGTGATTGAACTCAAGCGCGAGTGTAATCCGAATGTGCTGCTGAATTTTCTTTATAAGCACACGGCGCTGCGCACCAGTTTCGGCATTATTAATCTGTCCATCGTGGGCGGCCAGCCGAAAGTTTTGTCGCTCAAAGAATCGCTGGAAGTCTTCATCGGCCATCGCCAAGAAGTCATTCGTCGTCGCAGCAAATTCCAACTCACCAAAGCCGAAGCGCGGGCGCATATTCTTGAAGGCTTACGCGCGATTTTGGCTTCGATTGATGATGTAATCGCTCTTATTCGCGGCAGCCAATCGCGCGAAGATGCGCGCAACAGGCTGATGAACGAAGGTGTTCCGGCTTATCACGAAGGCAAAAAGGCCGCGAACGGCCAAATGGTGACGCTTTCGGAAATTCAGGCGAACGCGGTTTTGGATATGCGTTTAGGTCAGCTTACGCAGCTTGACCGCATGAAAATTGATGACGAATTCGCCGAGTTATTGAAAGAAATCGAGCGATTGCGCGGCATTCTTGAAAGCGAAGCCAAAGTGCGTCAGATCATCAAAAATGACATGGCGCGCATCAAAAAAGATTACAGCGATCCGCGTCGCACGCAGCTTATTGACCGCGAAGCGCAAGACCTGAAACCCGAAGATTTGATTGCCGAAGAAGATGTTGTTATCACCATCACGCGCGATGGCTACATCAAAAAGCTGCCCAAGGACACTTATCGCACGCAAGGGCGCGGTGGCAAAGGCATCATCGGTTTAACCAAAAAAGAAGAAGATTCCGTTGAGCATTTGTTCGTTTGCACGACGCATCATTTGCTGCTGATTTTCACCAATCTCGGCAAGGTTTATCAAATCAAAGCCTACGAAGTGCCGTCGGCTTCGCGCACTTCGCGCGGCACGCCGATTGTGAATTTGCTGGGCAATATCGAACGCGGCGAACACGTCACGGCGGCGCTCAACATTGATACGCGCGAAGTCGAAGAAAACAAAGGCAAGTATTTCTTTATGGTGACGCAAGGCGGCACCGTCAAGAAGACCAAAGTCGAAGAGTTTTTCAAATCGGGCCGCGACAAGATTGCGATTACCTTGGCTGGAAAAGACGAGTTGCGCTTTGTTTTCATCACCAACGGCAGCAAAGAAGTGATTTTGGCTTCGCGTCAGGGCATGAGCGTGCATTTCAAGGAAGAAGATGTGCGTTCGGTGGGCCGCAGCGCCTCTGGCGTGACCGGAATGCGCTTCAAGCACAAAAAGGATTACATCGTCGGCGCGGCGGTGGCCGACCCGCAAGATCACGTTTTGACCGTTTCAGAATTGGGTCTGGGTAAGCGCAGTTTAGTGGAAGATTATCGCTTGCAATCGCGCGGCGGCACCGGCGTTATCACCTTGAAAGTCACTGAAAAAACCGGCGAACTCGTCAGTTTGGAATCGGTGGCCGAAGGCGATGAACTGATGATTATCACCAAAAAAGGTGTGATAATCCGACAGGGCATAGACAACATCCGCGAAACCGGACGCGTGGCGCAAGGCGTGAAGTTGATACGCCTCGGCGAAGGCGATGAAGTCGCCGCCGTCGCCAAGATTCTGCGCGAAGAAGACGAATAATTCGACCTTAAACCACAAAAGGACGCTCCAAAAGAGCGTCCTTTTGTTGTATTAGTTTATCCGCTGCATTGGCTTTGCTGGTGTCGTTGTCTAAATTTTTCGTATGAAATCAAAACAAACAAAGAAAGTGCTGTTAAACCGAATCGCCTCGGCACTTACGATCTGCTTGCTGATTCTGTCCTCGGTGGTAGCGCATGGGGAGGTGCCTTTTGACCCACCGGGGACGTATTCCACGTCATGGATGGGGAACACTTACATGGATGCCAATGGACATAAGGTTGTCACCGAAGAACTGACCGACCTTTGTGTCAGCCCCAATGGGCATATGTTTAGTGCTGGCTATGCCGAAGCCTGGGGTGGCGGCGCTGAATACAATACCGCTGACGGTGCCTTTGTCGCCCGTTACGACAGGTTTGAATCGGGTTTTGGCGACCCGGTTAAAGCCGTGGCAGCCAACGCCACTTATGTTTTCTGGGGCACTCCAGGTAAAGGTCTTTTAAGGTCAGCTCATGGTGGTGGAGGTGCGGGCGCCTATACGACTTTCCTTGCGGGGAAAATAATCACCGGACTATGCGTCAAAGGCGAAAAATTATACATCAGCAATTTCTCTGATGGAAAAATTCAGGTGTATAACATCGCCACCATGACCGAGGACTGGAGTTGGGCTTGCGCAAATCCAACGCGGCTCACTGTGGATAATACAGGAACTGTGTGGGTCATTCGATGGGATGGCACCAGCCCCCAAAAACCGCATGAAGGTTCGATATGGTGGGGCGAAAAAGTGGTGTCGTTTTCTGCCACAGGCACACCGGGGCCTGAAATCACTGATTTTGAAAAGCCGCTGGCCCTTGCGGTGAACAAGAGCGGGCAGTTGCTGGTTGGCGGGTTGAACGAACACTCGCAGGTTTGGATTTACAACATCACCAAAGCGCCTTCCAAAGTCGGAACCTTCGGCGCGCAAGGTGGGATATTCTCCGGCACGTCGGGCGCGTTTACCAACTTCGCCAAGTTACATTGGATCAAGGCTATCGTGGTGGATGCCAACGACAACATTTATACCGGCTGCACCTATGGCACTTTCTGGGGCAACTGTATTGAAAAGTGGAATCCCACCGGCGTCTTACAGTGGAGGCTCTTTGCTGGCACTTCACTGGATAGCGCGGGTTTAGACCCAGAGCACGATACCGAGGTGTATTCAAAATATCATCACTACTCGCTCGACTATTCCAAGACCGCACCCGGAACGGAATGGTCATTGAAGGGCTTCACTGTCAACCGATTCAAATATCCCAACGACCCACGAGTTGATCAAAACTCGGATGTAGGTTCGCGCGCTTTGGGAGCCGGCGTCTGGCGGCTCGGTGGCCAACTATTCGTTGGTCGCAGCAGTCAGGAAGGCTATCGGTTTGAATTGTATCGTCAGGAAACGCCCACTGATGGCGAGGTGTTGGTGCCGTCTTTTCGGATGGGCGCGGGGGGAGAGATGAATAATCACTTCTATAATCCCAAAAGCAAAACATGGATGCCAAAACCCAAAAAGGACGGAATCTATAACCAATATTGGAATATTGCGAAAAACGGCGACCTGTTCACCATTGGCGATCCGCAAACGATCATCCACTATAAATTTGGTGGCTTAGACATCAATAGCAACCCCGTCTGGGATGCCGCAACGGCCACGACCGAGGTGGTTTCCGCGTTTAAGCCGGTGCGCCGTCTGGCTTACGACTCCGACGCCGATGTGATGTATATGGCCGGGGATGTGAAAGAACAAAACTGGGGATCGTTTCTGCGGATTAAAAAATTTCTGAAGTGGTCAACCGGGAATCGCACCTCAAACTATACCATCACTTTGCCTTATCAGGACACGGAGTATGCCGGGAGCAGCAACTACGGCGGCGGTCAGCCTATCGCTTTTTCGGTGGTCGGCGACTACATTTTTGTCCTTTATGGAATAGGTCATGTGCGCATTTTAAACAAAACTGATGGCAGTTTAATGGGCACTTTGCGACAAAACGTGAACGGCTGGAAAGGCAGCGATGGACAAGTGGATGCGGCTTACGGGATGACGGTAACTCAACGAAAAAATGGGGAATATGTAATCCTGTTTGAGAATGCTGCCTGGGCTAATATTATGATGACCCGCTGGTGCCCAGACGCTAAATACTCTGCTCTGACTGGCAAACCCGAATAGACAAACTCCCTGTCTATTAACGCGGAAAGTGGTCTAATGGAAAAAATTGGCATTCATGTTTGGTAAAATGCCGTGCGCACGCCGTAGAATAAACAAGCCATGAGCGACGAAACATTAAACGAAATCCCAAGCGAAGCTGCGCCAACCGAGGAAAACACGCCCGAAATCACCGCGCCGGAAGCGGATGAAGCGATTGGCGAAGCCATCAAAAGCGAAATGCCGTCCGGCGGGGAGGCTATCGAAGCAGCAGATGACGCCGAAGCGGAAATCGCGCCTGTCGAGCCAGAAATAGTGCCTATTGAACCAGAAACGGCACCTGTCGAAGGCGAAACGGCGGCGCCCGTCGCGGCTTTTGTGCCTGTCGAGCCTGTCCCAGAGGCGCCGTTGCCTGTTTCACAGCCTGTCGGCGAAAAAGTGCCGCCCGCATTGCCTGAAGGCCATCCGCCCGAACCGCCGCGCCCTTTAATGATTGGCGCGTTTTTGCGTTTGGAATTTGAAATTCAAGAAATCATAGCGCGCGGCTTGACAAATCTTTATCGCGTCAGCGGCGGCGATTTCGGGGCGGCGACGCCGCATTTAATCGCCGAACGCGAAGCGCAAGAAAATTGGCCGGAAATTGAATTTTCCTCAGCGCTTTTCCCCAAAGCCGAACGCTTCACGCAAGAAGGCCGCGATTATTTGGTTTTCGATTGGGACGAAACGACTTCGCTTTACGATTATCGGGCGCCCAGCAACGACGAGGATTATTTGCGCTGCCTCGGCAATTTGGCCGAAGCCTTTGCCGAATTGGAAAAACAAAATCTGACCGCGCATTTTTCGCGCGAACTGTTGCGCGCCGACGACGATGGCAACTTGAAATTCTACGGCTTTCCCGAAGCCGCGAACGAAAACGCGCCGGAGGCACTCGAAGAACTAACGCGCCTGAGTAATTTCCTGTTGAAAAAAGTGTTTTCCGAAGCCGTGACGATGCGTTTGGGCGACGAATACGGCGCTTTGGTGATGAGCGACGAAGTGAAAAATTTCGCACGCCAATTAGATGAACGCGCTTTTGAAAACGCCGCGCAAATTGCCGGATGGGCGCGCGAATTATGCCCGCCAGAAGGCATAAAAGTCGTTTCGGCCCTGCTTTCCGATGTCGGCATGGAGCGCGAAATTAATGAAGATGCGGGCGCGATTTTTCTGTTGCAGCGCGCGGCGCATTTGGGCCAATACGATTTGGAAATTTATATTGTTTCCGATGGCATGGGCGGTCACGAAGGCGGCGAAGTCGCCAGCGATTTGACGCTCACGACATTGCAAAACGCTTTGGTGCAACGCGCCGCAAAAATCAATTGGCGCGATAATGTGCAAGTGCGCGCGGCGTTGCTCGACATCATTGATGAAGTCAACCTCGCCGTGGTGAATTTGACCCAAGAACCACAATATCGCGGCCATCGCGCCAAACCCGGCGCGACTTTGGTTTTTGCGGTTCGTTTGGGTCGTCGCGTTTTTGTCGGCAACGTTGGCGATAGCCGCGCATATGTATGGAATGAGGCCGCTGGTTTGCAACGCATCAGCAAAGATCACTCGTATGTGCAATCGCTGATTGACCAAGGCGAACTGAGCGAAGAAGACTCGTGGGATCATCCCGATGGCTCCATTATAACGGCGAATATCGGCGATCCTAAGCTGCGTTTGAAAGATGTTTTTTTGCGATTGTTCAAACCCGGCGATAAGCTTTTACTGGTGTCCGACGGCGTTGTTGATATGTTGCGCGACCCTGAAATCGAGGTCTTTTTAAAAGAAGATAACCCCCGCGAAATAGTGCGCGATTTGGTGGACGCCAGCAACACCGCAGGCGGCGCGGACAATATCACGGCAGTTTGTGTAGTCTTTGAATAGTGGGCGGTGGTCAGTGAGCAGTGGCCGGAAAAGGCCGATGCTGACCTCTGAAAACTGAACCCTGAACACTGGAGAAAAAATGGCTAATGCTCTTCAAATTCGCACGGCGTTGGACAAGGAATTTCGTCCGACGCGCGGCGATTATCTGCAAACCATCATGATCGAATTGACGCCGGGCCGTAATATGGCGTCGCTGCCGCTTAATCTCGGCATTTTGCTGGATGTTTCGCATTCGATGCAAGGCACCAAACTGGAAAACGCCAAGCGCGCCTGTCAACTTTTGCTTGACCAACTCGGCCCACAAGATCGCGCGGCGGTCTGCGTTTTTTCATCGGGTGCGCGCACCGTGGCGCCTTCGATGCTCTTTGAACCGGAAGTCAAAGCCAACGCGCAACGCGCTGTGGGCAACTTGCGCGTTGAAGGCGCGACAGAACTTTTAGCGGGCTTGAATCAGGTTTATGCCGAAGTCGCGCCGCATCGCACGCCGCAAGTGACTACCTTTGTCATTGTGTTGTCCGATGGCGACCCGACGGATGATCAAGGCTATCGCGTCGAAGACAAAACGCAATATATCGAGCGTGTGTCGTCCGAATTCGCTTCGCATGGCGTTTCGCTTTCGACGATTGGTCTTGGCTCGGCTGCCGATTTCGACGCCGCCTTTTTGCGCGATTTATCGGACAAAGGTTCGGGCAAATTTTTGATGTCCAAAGACCCTCAAGAACTCGCTGATGCCTTCCAAGATGAATTTGGCCGCATTCAAAGCACCGTGATGGCCGATGTAACACTCGAAGTCACGCGCTTAAACGGCGTCGCGCGTCGCTTTTGGCGCGTGCTGCCTGACAAAAAGATTTTCGACCCGCCGCGTGCCATCAATCAAAGCCTCACAATTCCCATCGGCTCAATGCAAAACGATCAGCCGCAGGCGTATTTGTTGGACGTTGTGACAAGCGCGCCACAAGAAACCGGCGGGCGCGGTTTGCTTTGCCAAGTCAAAGCGATTGTCACCATTGACGGCCAGCCTTTTGAAGTTTCCACCAACGTGACGGTTGGCTATTCTGATAACGAACTCGAACTCGCGCAGCGCAATGGCGAAGTGCAGCGCCTGATTGAAGAAGCCAACGATTTTAAATTACAAGTTGATTTAGAGCAAGCCGTCAAAACCGGCGACCGCAAGCGTATGACCAGCATTTTGGCGACGAAAAAGAAAATGACTCAGCGTTTGGGCAAAAACACAGCGACCAAAGTGTTGGAAGAGATGGAAGACACCTTGCAAACTGGCGGCGACATTTCGCCGGACGTGCTGGCTGTCTCGTCGGCGGAAACCAAAAAAACCAAGCGTTTGGCGTAAGTCAACGGCAATGAGAAATTTACCGCGATTTTTATGCATAGCAGGCTTTGTCGCAGTGTTTTTGACTGCTTCAATGGCGCAACCGGAAGCACAAAAGCCCGATAATGCGCGGCTGCAAAAGCCGCAAATGGAACGCAATGATTTTTCGTCGCCGGAAAATACGGTTCTTTCGTTCGTGTCCGCGTTGAATGCCTACGATGCTAAACGCACCGTTGAGTGCGTTTCCGGCGCGAAAGAATCTCCTTTGTTTGAAAGGGAAATGCGCAGTTACCGCCGCAATCGCACAAACATGGTGCTTGGCAAAATACAAACACATATTAACGGCGACAATGCTGAAGCAGGGTTTTCGATGGATTTGTTGATGGAGGTCCATAACATCCCGGCGGAGAGAACCGAAGAAAAGATCGCGCTGAAAAACGATAATGGACGCTGGCTTTTGGTGCCGCCGACCAAGGAAAACCAGAAAATATTCAAAGCGAGTGGTTATTTAGCTCAATTAGCGTTGGTTTTCGCGCAACCCGAAATGCTGCCCTTAGATAGTGAAGAAGAGGATGGCTGTGAAGATCATCTCGAAGCCTTAGCCAAAGCCGCATTGCGTTTGGCAAAAGATAACAAGGGCGCTTTTTTCATGACCAAAGCGGCTGGTTTCTTCCTTGATGAGTCAAAGCCTCCGCTGCTTCCCGAAGTGAAAGCCCTTGCTAAAGGCTACAAAATTCCTGTCCATCCACAGTTGAAAGCGGTTTGGCAAAAAGCACTGTGGCCGTATCGTCAAAATGCCGTGTATTATATGTGTATGCAGGAATGGGAAGGCGACGATGTGCATGTGAAGCAGCCCGGAAGCGACGAAATGCCAGTGCATCCTGTTACTAAATTAGTTGTGCCTGATTCGGCCTATCAGTCTTACGATTTCAATGCGTATTTGGTGGAAATGGCAATCAAAAAAATTAAAGAGCCAGCGCGCACGGTGTTGATTTACGAAGGTCAAGGTGGAAAATTGAATTTCCGGCATGGTGGTAATGCAACAGTGGTTTTTGTGGATGGTAGTGCCGCCATGATTGGCCCAGAAGAAGCGAAAAATTTGATTTGGAATCCGAAAGGAAAATGAAATGATTAAATGTCCCAGTTGCGGCCACGAAAATGTGCCGGGCACGCAGTTTTGCGAAGGGTGCGGCGAAGAATTGGCGCAAGACAACGGCGCGGCGCCCGCCGCTGCTGCTGCGCCACAAGTGATGGTCAAATGTCCGGCGTGCGACAACATGAACCCTGCCGATAACGTGGCGTGCGAAGTGTGCGGCGCCGAATTGTCTGGCGGCGCGGTTCCACCCATGCCATCTGCGCCTGCGCCGGATAGCAGTGCGGCTTTGCCCATCGCGCCGATTCCAGCAGATTTGGCCGATCCTACAGCGGGTGCTTTATCGAGCGGTTCGATGACGCCGTTTGATACTGGTGCTACTCCCGCGCCCGCACCTCCTGACACGCCGTTGGATACGCCAATGCCAGATATGCCGCTACCGTCTGCGCCCGTTGCGCCGCCGGTGCCGCCAACGCCACCTGTGGCCGCCGCGCCGCTTCCCGCTGGTGATCTTGCGCCCGGTAAAGTGAAATTGGTGGTTGAGCAAGGCCAAACTGTCGGCGCGCAATTTGTTTTAGGCGATGCGGAAATGCTGGTTGGGCGCGAAGACACTGACGAAGATATTTATCCTGATATTGACTTAGCCGATCAGGACGCCGGTTATGTGCATCGTAAGCACGCCACGCTGCGCTTTGATAACGGCAATCTCAGCGTTGAGCATTTGGGCGGCTCCAACAAAACCCGCATCAATAACAAGCCGATTCCCGACAACGAACCGCAGCCGTTAAAACTCGGCGATAAAGTTTCGTTCGGCAAAGTTGTGTTGCGCGTTTTGCCCGCTTAATTTAAGTTGCCGCCGAGACGCCGAGAAGAAAAGATGAGGGCATTCAAATCACCTCATTTCCCATCTCTCATTTTTGTTTTTCTTCTTGGCGTCCTCGTCGGTGAAATCCCATGAACGAAATTGAACGAGCCGCTGAACTGATTGCTCAGGCCGATGCGCTCATAATTGGGGCAGGAGCGGGCATGGGCGTGGATTCGGGACTGCCGGATTTTCGCGGCACGGAAGGTTTTTGGCGCGCTTATCCGCCCTTTGCCGAGCGCGGTTTGCACTTCGAGCAAGTCGCTAATCCGCGTTGGTTCGATAAAGAACCGGAAATGGCGTGGGGTTTTTACGGGCATCGTTACCATCTTTATAAAAACACCGCGCCGCACGTCGGTTTTGAAATTTTGCGCGACTTTTCTGCGAAAATGGCGCGCGGCGCATGGGTTTTTACATCCAATGTGGACGGGCATTTTCAACGCGCCGGGTTTGCCGATGAGCAGGTTTACGAATGTCACGGTTCACTTCAATTTCTGCAATGCGCCGAGCCTTGTTGTGAAGAAATCTGGCCCGCTGGCGATTTGGAAATTGTTATTGACGAAGAAACTTTTCTCGCCGAAGAACCGCTGCCCGTTTGTCCGCGCTGCGAAAATTTAGCGCGCCCGAATGTGCTAATGTTTTACGATGGCAAGTGGTTGTGGAATCGCAGTGAAACGCAGCACCGTCGCTTTGATAAGTGGGTGGCTTCGCTGGAAAATGCCAATCTCGTCATCATCGAAATTGGAGCAGGCACGGCGGTGCCTTCGGTGCGCAACATGAGTGACAAATTGCACAGCATCGGCGCTGATTTGGTTCGCATCAACCCGCGCGAATCGCAAGGGCCACGCGGCACCATAAGTCTCGAACTGGGCGCCTTAGAAGCGCTCACAAAAATTGCCGCGCAATTGTAAATTTTATGCCCAACGCATTGATATTCGGTGTCACCGGTCAGGATGGCGCCTACTTAGCCCGCTTGTTGCTGGAAAAAGGCTACGTCGTGAGCGGAGCGCATCGGCGCGGGCGTGAGACGCAAACGGCGGGATTATGCGAATTAGGCATCGCCGATGCTCTGCAATTGTTGTCCGTTGATTATCATAATGAAAATGAAATGACGTCTCTGATAGAGTCAGTGGCGCCGGATGAGATTTATAATTTAGCCGCGCAAAGTTCGGTGGCGCAATCGTTTCAGATTCCGGTGGAAACTTCGCTTATAAACGGTGTTTTTGTGGCGCGCCTTTTGGAAATAGTGCGGCAAAAGGCGCCGCAAGCCCGCTTTTTTCAAGCGTCGTCCTCGGAAATTTTCGGCGCGGTGGACAACAGTTTGTTATGCGAAAGCACGCCGCTACGCCCGCGCAATCCCTATGGCACGTCCAAAGCCTATGCGCATCATCTGGTGCGAAATTATCGCGAGGCGTTTGGACTTCACGCCAGTTGTGGCATATTGTTCACGCACGAATCGCCCTTGCGAGGACCGCAATTTGTATCGCGCAAAGTCACTTTGGCCGTCGCGCGCATCAAAAATGGGCTGCAAGACGAATTGGTTTTGGGAAATACTGACGTAAGTCGGGCTTGGGGCTTTGCCGGGGAATATGTCGAGGCTATGTGGCGGATGCTTCAACAAACGCATGCGACTGATTTCGTCATCGCCACCGAACAAGTGCGCACGTTGCGGACCTGGGTCGCATTGGCTTTTGAAACTGTTGGCTTAGAAGCCGAAAAGTATTTGAGAACTGACGCGCAATTACTGCGGCCCAACGATTCGTTCGTGATGCGTCCCGACTCGTCCAAAGCGCAGCAAATGTTGGGTTGGAAGGCGCAATTGAAGGCTGAAGAGTTAGTGAAAATGATGGTCGAAGCCGATATGCGTCGCGTGGTCGAATCGCGCTGCGAGATTCAGTGAGGTATTGGTATTTAAAGGAGACTGGCTTGAAAAAGCGTGCATTAATCACGGGAATTACCGGACAGGACGGCAGTTATTTAGCGGAGTTGTTATTGGAAAAAGATTACGAAGTGCATGGCGTGGTGCGCCGCGCTTCGTCGCCCAGCACATCACGCATAGATCAGCTTTTGCAAACCTCGTTGCCGCCCGAAAAACAGGTCGTTTTGCATTTTGGCGACATGGCCGATGCGTCTGGCTTGCGCACCATTGTGGATGATGTGCAGCCCGATGAAGTTTATAATCTGGCAGCGCAGTCGCACGTTAAAGTTTCGTTTGATCAGCCGGAATACACGGCGGATGTGGTCGGTGTCGGCACTTTGCGATTGCTCGAAGCGGTGCGCGCTTTTCAAAATCGCAGCGGCAAAAAAACTCGTTTTTATCAGGCCAGCAGCAGCGAAATGTTCGGCGCGGCCAAGCCGCCACAGTCTATTCTGACTCCGTTTCATCCGCGCAGCCCCTACGCTGTTGCCAAAGTGCAAGCCTTTTGGCACACAGTCAACCATCGCGAATCGTATGGAATGTTCAACTGCAACGGCATTCTTTTCAATCATGAAGGCCCGCGTCGTGGCGAAACGTTTGTGACGCGCAAAATCACGCGCGCGGTAGGTCGCATTAAAATGGGCTTACAAGATAAATTAGCGCTTGGAAATTTGGATGCGCTGCGCGATTGGGGCCACGCGCGCGATTTCGTTGAAGCGATGTGGATGATGTTACAACACGATTCGCCCGGCGATTATGTTGTGGCAACTGGCGAAGCGCATACGGTGCGCGAGTTTGCCAATCACGCTTTTGCCGCTGTGGATTTGAACTATGAAGATTTTGTGGTGGTTGACCCGCGCTTTTTCCGGCCTGCCGAAGTGGACTTTCTGCTGGGCGACATCACCGATATAAAATCGCGTTTGGGCTGGCAGCCACGCACCACATTTGAAGGCTTGGTGCAGGAAATGGTGGCCGCCGATTTGGAAATTGCGCAACGCGAAAAATTGTTTTTGGAAGCCAATCCCGGTAGCGCCTTAAAAGGCTCCGTCGAATCGCTATAAGTGGCGAAACAAGGTGAACTATGGCTGGAATTTTCAAGGCGTATGATATTCGCGGCATTGTCGGCAAAGAATTAACAACCACGCGCGCTTATTGGATTGGCCGCGCCTTGGCTGCGGAAGTGTTTGAATGCAAAGGCCCGATTGTCGTGACGCGCGATATGCGCACGCATTCGCCGGAAATATCCAATGCGCTCATTCGCGGCCTGAGCGAAGGCGGCTGCGATGTGATTGATGTTGGCCTTGCCGCCACGCCGATGAATTATTGGGCCAACAATTTCTATGAGGCGCAAGGCAGCGTTACCGTAACGGCTTCGCATAACGGGCCGGAATATAATGGTTTCAAAGTCAGCGGCCCGCAAGCTACGCCGCGCGATTTTATTACCGGTCTGGACAAAGTCGAAGCCTTCGTTTTGGAAGCCGAAAGTGGCCATGATGAAATCGCTGCCGATGAACCGGGCGCCATTTCGCAAACCGAAGGCGCGCTGGAGCAGTATCTTGATTTCATGGCGCAGTTTGTGGCGCCCGGCAACCAAAAAGTGAAAATCGCCATTGATGCCGCCAATGGCATGGCCGGTTCGTTTTTGCCGGAGTTTGTTAAGCGTTTTGATTGGCTCGAAACGGTGCCGCTTTATTGGGATTTGGACGGCACTTTTCCCAATCACGAAGCCGACCCGCTCAAAGCCGAAAATCTGCATGATGTGCAAGCTAAAACGCGCGAAACAGGCTGCGATTTTGGCGTGGCTTACGATGGCGATGCAGATCGCTGTATGTTTGTGGACGAAAAAGGCGAGGCGGTTTCCAGCGATTTAATCACGGCGCTGATTGCCGCTTCGGTTTTGGAAAAACACCCCGGCGGCGCCATTTTGTTCGACTTGCGCTCCTCGCAAATCGTGCCCGAATGGATTGAAAAACACGGCGGAAAGCCGGTGCGCGGGCGCGTTGGGCACTCGTTTATGAAACGCTTGCTTAAAGAAAAAAATGCGCCCTTTGGCGGCGAACTTTCCGGTCATTATTATTTCGCCGATTGCTTCAATACCGATTCGGGCTTGATGGCGATGATTCAAATGCTCAACTTATGGCGAGCCGCGCAGGAAATCGAGCCAACACCGCTTTCGCAGTTAGTCGCGCCACTGCGCCGATACAGTGCAACGGGTGAAATAAATTATCGCGTGGATGATGTCAAACGCGTTTTAGAAAAAATCGAAGATCATTACAAAGCGCAAGGCGCGTGGTTAGATCATCTCGATGGCTTGACCGTGAAAATGTCCGATTGGTGGTTTAACCTGCGTTCCAGCAACACCGAACCGTTGTTGCGCTTAAATCTTGAAGCGCGCAACAGCGTCGCACGCGACGCGCATTTGCAGGAAGTGCAAGCGTTTATTGGTGGCGAACCGGCCAAAGGGCATTGATGGCGTGATTTTCTTTGGAGGCGTTATGAAGAAGGCTTTATGCCTTTGTATTTGTCTGTTTTGCGTTCCGGTTTTCGCGCAGCAGGCAAAGGTTGAGGTTCTTGGCTTGTCCATCGGCAAAAAGTTGACGCCGGCGCAGAAGGATATCTTTCTGTTTACCAGCGAAGGCACACGCTTGCAAATCGGCATTTCGCTGCCCGGACGCACTTTTATTGGCGAAGCGCGCGACGAATGCAAATTCGGCAAATTCACCGACGATAAAGGCACCGATCTTTTCGCGCCGCTTGGCCATGCGCCCGAAGCCGATGATTGGCTGGGTTCCTTTGGCCCGAAATTTACCGAAGACGGCAAACTATGCGGCTTGCAAATCGAAGCACCCGATTTGCCCGCCAAAGACGCCACCAAATTGCAATTTTCCGGCACGTTGGTTTTGCGCTGCGGAACCACGCCAAAAACTGCCGAACAAAAAAGCGTGGTATTGAAAAAAGGCTCCAAAATCAGCGCCGGGCCAGTGCCTTTTGAAATCGTAGAATTACAGGTCGCAGGCAACGAAACAAAGCTGGATTTGAAGGCCACCAAAACGCTGGAACGCATCATTAAAATCGCGTTTTTCAATAAGGCAGGCAAAGAAATTAACAGCCACCGCGAGGGTTATGAAAGTAGCGCGATATTTGGCAATTATTCGATCACGCAAAGTTTCGTTTTGTCGGGCAAGCCCACCTCGGTTACCATGAAAATTTCCTACTTTGATAAAGTTGAAAACGTAACGGTGCCCGTGGAAATCTCAGCCGGTCTCGGCTTGTAAATTGGTTATCTCCGCTCAATTTTGTAAAATGCACGGCACGCTTTGCCCAGAGGCAGGCATTTTTTAGGAGATTTGAATGTCCCAAATTTTAACGCGCGCTGCCATTGTGGCGGCGCTTTTGTGTCCCGTGGCGCTGCCACTGGCTGTGCAAGCCGCCGACGAAAAACCAGCGCTCGAACATGGTTCCACTTTGCCCACGCCCGGCGTGGTTCCAACGGTGCCTGAAGTGGCTCCCGCTAAACCGGCTCCACCCGAAATTGACGAAAAAGCCAATGTGCTATTCGCCACAGCGAGTGCCAGCTATAAGGCCCTCACGTCATTCAGCGAATTGATCGTAGTCACGGCCACTGTTCCCAATGAAAAACCGTCTGTGCGGCGCACTCGTGTTTTTTATCAGCGTCCGAGTAAGGCTTTGGTCCTTATGAGCGATGATGAAGGCACTTCGATCATTGCCGCAGATGGCAAAACGCTTTCGATGACGGTGCCGCAAGTTAAGGGCAAATATATGCAGCGTGCCTTGCCGGAACCGGTGAATCCTGTAGATGTTGCCTTGCAGCGCACGGGCAGTGTCGGTCCTGGATTGGATATGTGGCTTTCCGGCGAAGACCTTTTGGCGCAGGTTCGTCCGTCCATCAGCAGCCTGAAAATGGGCGTTGCGGAGCAACTGGAAGGCACCGATGTCGAAAGCGCTGTTCTCACCCTAAAAGGCCGCAGCGGCCCGGTGACGTTGACGTTTTCATTTGGCAAAAATGACCACCTATTGCGTCGCCTTTTGATGGAACGCACTGCTCAAGGCCCCGATGGCAAAGAAGCAAAAGTCACCATTGCCGAGGCGCACACCGAAGTTAAGCCTAATGACACTATTGCTCCGGCTTCGCTCAAATTTACGCCACCTATGGGCTACAAAAAAGTAGAAAGCCTTGAACCGCCCACATATGATGAAAAACTTGTTGTCGGCGGCGCGCCTTATGCCATTAACGCCAAAGATTTAAGCGGCAAAGCCTTGAATTTCGCGCAATACAAAGGCAAAGTGGTGCTGCTGGATTTTTGGGCGACATGGTGCGGCCCGTGCATGATGGAAATGCCAAATGTAGAAGCCGCTTATAAAAAATATAAGGCGCAAGGCTTCGAGATTGTTGGCATTTCGTCGGACGAAAGCAAAAACGACCTGCAAAAAGTCGTCAAAGGTCGCAATTTGGGCTGGCGCATGATTTTCGATGGTGCCGAAGGCCCCATCAACGCCAAATATAAGGTCGTGGCAATTCCTACGTCTTTCCTCATCGGGCGCGATGGGAAAATTGCCGCGATCAACTTACGCGGCCCCGAATTGGAACCGGCTATCAAAAAAGCGCTCGCGCAAAAAACAACAGCGAAAACCGCTGTAAAACCCAAAACCAAAAGGTAGCATCAACTGTTAAAACCAGGCAGGGAAATAAAGGCCGCGCTTCAAAAGCGCGGCCTTTTTTTTGTGGTTTGAATTGTCGAAAATCGAAATAATACTGTTTTGTCTAACTTTTGTTGGCATTTTGTGTAAAATGGCCGTAAAATAGCACAGTAAGTGAAGGATGGTCTGTTGCCCGATTTTTGTTGTGCTGGCTACAAAGAACACGCTTTGTCATGAAAAACGCGCTTATTTTCAAAAAACCTGCGCCCGGATTGAGGTGGCCGCGCCCACTATCGTTTTTACCGTTGCCCGCCACGCGAGAAAGCGATTTGCTGGAGCCTCACGCGTTTCGCGCGCGATTTC
>JANMKN010000309.1:0-16777 GCA_031372065.1 Abditibacteriaceae bacterium
GGTAGGGAACGAGTTGCTTGATTTCGCGCAGGTCATCATCAAGAGAAAGATTGTCTTTGCGTGGCGCTAAAGAATCATCTGTATTGTTCATAAAGTTTTATTTTACATTCCTAATGCAACCGAACACGACAAAGCGGCGCGTTCTGTGCAGAACGCGCCGCTTTGTCGCTGTAGTTTTGATTATCCGGAAGCGTCGTCGTTGACAATCGTTCCGGTGCCGCGTGCGCGTCCCACCGAAGCGTTGACCGCGTTAGTCAGCAACACATAAAGCGTTTCATTGCCTTCGGCAATGGCGTCACCACGCACCACGATATTGACAGTGCGGGTGAGGGCACTGCCCGGCGCAAAGCTCACAGTGCCACTTTGTGCCACATAGTCGCTGGTCGAACGGGCGATGCCATCGGCGGTGGCGTAATTGACAGTTACTGTCTGGCCGCTGGCTTTGGACAAAGTAACTGTGAAAGTCAAATTCTTCGTGCCGGGTGCCCCGTTAGAGGGCGGATTGCCTTCCGTGATGCTGGCATCGTTAATGGTTAGCGCGGGAGCCGAATCGTCATTGAGGATGGTGCCAATCGCCTGATTGTCGGCCACATTTGCGCCATTGGAACCCGTCAAATTCACCGCGAAAGTTTCATTAGCTTCGTTCAATTCGTCGCCATTGACCAGAACGCGTATGTAAGCCACAGTGCTACCCACGGAAAACGCCACCGTGGCGGGAGCGGTTGCGTTGCCAATCGCTGTGTAGTCGGCAGGCGCTGTTGCGGCGCCGTTTTGCGTGTAGTAGCTCACTTCCACCAAGCGTCCGCTGGCCGCCGATAAGTTCAAGCGAAGCACGGCGTAACGCTGACCGCTGTTGCCTTCAGGAAGGCTAACGTTATCAATGGTCACGTTAGGCGCGGCGTCATCGTCGCTGATAGTCGCCACGCCACGCGCCTTAAACAACGAAGCGTTGGTGGGCAAGGAGAGGAAAACGAAAAACGTTTCATCATTTTCGTCCAAACTATCGCCAACAACTGCAACAGAAATTGTCTTGCTGGTTTGTCCCGGTGTGAAAGTTAAGGTTGACGAGGTTGAGGTGTAATCGGTGGGAGCTTTGGCCGTGCCATTGACGCTGTTAAAGCCGACTGTTACGGTTTGTGTTGAGGCAGCGGACAGCGTAACCGTAAAGGTCGCGGTGCTGTTGGCGCCACTGCCTTCGGCCACAGTAACATCGTTGATATTGAGTTTTGGCAACGCGGCGGGACGCTGCTCAAAAGCGCCGATGTCGCTGCCATCGCCGCCGGACGCGTTGGCAATGGCCGGATCATCGTAAGGGCGCGTTATGCCGCGTTGGTCGGTTGTCAATCCCAGCGCTTTGCCTTTATCCAGAGCCGGACTGCCATCCAACAAGGCGTGTGTTTGCGTCGGGCCTGCGTTATTTTGCAAAGGGCCGAGTTTGGCATCAAGTATAGGCAAAGCGCCGCCGCCAATTTGGTTGCCGTTGGTGCCGTTGGTAATGCCAGTCAGTTCACTGCCGTCGCCGATGAGGTTATATTGGCTGGCGGCGTTGACGGCACCACGCACATCCGCCACGGAAACGGCGGTTTGAGTGGCACCATTGTTCGACACGATGGTGTTATTCAAGATCAAATTGCCGCCTGAAACCAAAATTCCAGTGCCATCTGCGGCGTCGTTTAAGGCAACCGTAACGCCCGTGAGAGTCGCCGCACCGCTGCCTCCGCCTTCCATAAAGATGCCGCCTCCCAAACTGACAGAAGGAGTCGCGCCGCTACTGTTGCCTCCGGTGGCGGTGTTGCCACTGAGGGTGCAGTTTTTCATGTTCAAGACCGCTGTCGAGGAGTTGCTATTGTAAATGCCACCACCTAAACCGGCGCCACCTTGTGCAGTGCTGCTATCGCCGCCGCGCGCCAAGTTCGCACTGATAGTGCAGCCTGTAATCGTTGTGCTACCACTGTTATACAGACCTGCACCTACGCCGGGGCCGCCGACTGCTGTGCCGCTCCCAAAAGAGGCGCCTCCAAAAGCAAATCCGTTCATGATGGTGCTGTTGGTCAAGGTCAGAGTGCCACTGTTGCGCACGCCGCCACCTTGACCGACGCCATCGTTTAGGCTATTGGCGTTGCCGCTGTTGATTTTACAGCCTACGCCAGTCAGCGTGCCGCTATTGTAGATATTGCCACCTTGCGCGTCGCCAGCCCTGTGGTTGGCGGTGTTGTTTTGAAATGAACAATCCAACAACGAAAGTGTGCCGCTATTGCGTATCGCTCCGCCTTGCCCGCCGCCGGGAGTATTACCGTTGCCGCCTGTAGCTAATGAGGTGAGGAAGTTGCAGTCGCTTACCTGTGCGGTGGCACTGCTGCTGTTGTAGAGCGCGCCGCCTTGACCGGCACCACCTTGTCCTGTGCCCGCACCATTGCCCGCTAAGGCCGAGTTCGTATCAAAAATGCTGGTGATAACGGTCAACGTGCCACTGTTGTAAAGCGCGCCACCCTGCGCATCGCCCCCGCGCCCGTTCGCGCCGCCGCTGACCGTTCCGGCACCACCAACGACCTGATTATTGATAAAAGTGCAGAAGAGGACGGTGAGATCGCCATCGTTGCGGATAGCGCCCCCCAAAGCCGAGGTGCCCGCCGTCGCGGATAGCAATCCGTTCTTAAATGTGAGGTCGGAAACCGTAACGGTATTGCCGCTATTCACCAGCAAGATGCGGAAATTAGCAGTGCCCGCAGCAGTGCTGCGTTGCACTGTGATGGCCTCGGAACCGTTGCTCTGGTTGAGAATGGCAATGTTGCTATCCACGTTGGGCAACGAGTCCAATAGCGAGATGACGTGTGGCCCGGCGCCGGGCAAGTTGAAGTCAATCGCATCATTGCCGGGCGCATTATTGGCATCAATGATGGCTTGCCTTAATGAACCGGCTCCGGCATCGGCGGTAGTGGTTACGGTCAGCGTGGCGGCTCGGCCTTGAACACCTAAAGCCAATAACCCACCAAACAGCAATAAGGCATTGGCCCAATGGGGCGCACATCGTTTCATAAAGCCCTCTTCCAGTCGAAATTAGGCAGAGTATAGCAGTATCAGTTGATACTACTAATCAATGGTGCTAGTTGAAGAAGAGTCATAGGTCGGCTAAATCTAAAAGTATCCCACCTTTAGGAGTCGAACCAATGACTCTCCCAACAGCAGATTTTATCATGGCGTTGTTTTGTCGTGTGGATGCTATCCTCAAAGACGTGTCACGCCATCCGCACGCTCAATTATATCCCAGCGAAGTTGTCACTTTAGGATTGCTCTTTGCCCTCAAGGGCAGTGGCAATCGGGCCTTTTATCGCTGGCTACAACGGGATTATCTTGCGCTGTTTCCCCAGTTGCCCGAACGCACTCGCTTGTTTCGACTGTTTAAGAAACATCAAGCTTTGTTGGATCGCTTTTTAGCAGCCCCGACGGTCATGGGCGTGTGTGACAGTTACGGCATAGAACTGATTCATCCGATGCGCGAAGGACGCAGCACACGGCAGATTGGTAAAAACGGCAGATTGGTAAAAACGGTAAAAGCAACCATCGCTGGATCGTTGGCGGCAAACTGTGTTACCTGCTCAATCAATGGGGACTGATTGTGGATTGGGAGTGCAATACGGCCAATGTTTCTGATCAGGTTTTTGCGCCGATGATCGAGAGCTATAATGAGAAAATGATTGTGTTTACCGACACTGGCTTTCATTCGAAAGACGGTGATCCGGCCAACATGAAAGTGTGTCCTCGTGGCACATGGAACGAACGAATGATCGTGGAGCAAGTGTTGTCTATGCTGACGCGTGTTTGTCATTTCAAGCGTGTTGGTCATCGGATGTGGGAGTATTTTCAGATGCGCTTGGCTTTCACGATGGCGTTATTCAACATTTTGGTGTTGTGGGATGGCTTACAGGTGGATGAAGATGGTTTAATACGCCTCTCCATTGCCCGTTTCAGTCTTTAAACACTAGCACCATTGATTACTAAAGGCAATTTCGAGAACTGTCAGCGTTGTTTGTCTCGTTCTCCGTCGGCGTGAGTTCTAACGCTCGCGCAAGGTGACGTCCAAGCCATGTTTCAAGCGCAGCGACGGATAGAGCGCCGGTTCGACGGGATGGCCCGGCACGACATCAACATGAAATTGCTGCATTGTCATGGCGACGATGAGTTGCGTTTCGAGCATGGCAAAAGCGGCGCCCAAGCACATTCGTTGCCCTCCGCCAAAAGGGAAATAGGCAAAACGAGGTCGCCCTGTAGATCGCTCTGCATTGAAACGTTCGGGGTCGAATTGATCGGGATTATCCCAGAATTCTGGGTGACGATGCGTGACGTAGGGAAAGATCACCAAAATCGCTTTGGCGGGCAATTCATAGCCGCGAATGGCCGTCGGCTCAGTCAATTGCCGCGAAATCCCCCACACCGGCGGATAAAGGCGCATTCCTTCCTGCACCGTCATTTTCAAAAACGGCATGGCGGGCAAATCGGCCATCGTTGGTTGACGGCCATTTAAAGCGCCGTCAATTTCCTCGCGCAATTGCTGCGCGCACTGCGGGTTTTGAGAGAGCAAATGCCAAGTCCACGTTAAGCCCACAGCAGCGGTTTCGTGGCCCGCGACAATCATTGTCACGATCTCATCGCGCACCAGCGCATCGCTTAGTGGCTCGCCGGTTTCTTCATCCTGCGCCAAGAGCAGCAAATCCAAAACATCATCGAACGTTTCTCCGTTGCGATGATGCACGCGACGCGCGGCAATAATGCGGTCAATCAGACCATGTAAGTTGGCTAAAGCGGCCTCGAATTGTTTGCGCCCGCGCCATGCTTCCATGCTGACAGCGCGCAAATGCACCCAATGCAAAATCGTATGCAAAGCCTCGCCCATCGGCGCGGCATAATCGCGCATATCGCTGCCGAACATGGTGCTGCCCACGTTCATCAAAGCAAGGCGCATCATTTCTTCGGCCATATCAAAGGCCTCGCCACTGCGCGCTTTCAGACGCCATTCTTCGAGTGTTGAATTGATAACGCCCACCATCGTTTGCGCGTAATTTTCGTGATAGCACTTGTTAAAAGCGGGCAGCATAATACGCCTTTGGCGACGATGCAGACCGGCTTCACTGACTAAAAGTCCATCGCCTAAAACCATACGCACGCGATTCCAGCCGATGCCTTTATAATAAACATCCGTCGAGCCGAGCATGACTTGTTCTATGTCTTCAGGATGCGCCACGAAATACCACTCGAACTTTTTAAAAGCCTCGTAACGTGTCAACTCGCCGAACTGCGCGTGCATATTGCGGTAAAAATTTAGCGTGTCGGGACGCGCGTTCAACACGCCGAAAAATGGCAACCCTTTGGGGCCGGGAATAGTGTGGTAATCTTGGGTGGCTCGTTGCTGGATCATGCGAATGACTTTGGCTTAGTATTTCGCAAAGTGGCGCCACTGGCACAAGGGCACATTGGGAAAAGGTCACATTAAAACGGCAGCAAGCGCCGCAAGCCGTGGGCGAAAACGACTACTAAAAACCATACATTGCGCGCCAAAACGCCGGGCCAAAAAGTGGGCAGCGGTTTTCGCTTTTGTTTTGTAGAAACAACTTCGTGTAGCTTTGACACTAATTTCTCTATCCATTTTAGGCCGCGCGGCCATTCACGCAAGCCATTGACCCATTCCGGTGGAATTTTGCCGCTACGCGCGCCGATTAAGCCGCCGACAATGGCTGCCGTCGAATCGGTATCGCCGCCGCAATGAATGATTTCTAAAACGCCTGCCCGATAGTTATCCGCATGGCGCAGACACGCACAAAGCGCCGCCGGAACGGTGTGATAAATATAGCCACTGGCGCCGCGCTGCCAACCTTGTGATTTGCAAAACTCGGCTGTTGTATTGCCCTTATTCACCGCTGCGCTGCAACTTTGCAGCAGCGTTTTTAATTCGCGCGCCGCCTCATCCTCAAACGGGAAATTATCTATAAAAAACGCGAAAAATTCGTTTGCAGATAAGGTTTGGTGCGACAAAGAAAATCGCGCTGCCAGAGCGATGGCTAAAGCGCCATATTCGGCTTTGGGGTCAGTATGCGTTATCTGCGCGCTGGCGCGATTTAAGGCCATCAAATGCTCGTTGGATAGGTTCATTTCATGCGCGAAGACGCCCAAAATCGCGGCGCGCATCGCTGGCCCATTACCCGCTGAAAAAACGCCGCTGTGTTGCGGCGAAACGCCAAAAAGTAATTTTCCGCAAGCGCGTAAAGTCGCCAAGCCCACGCCACCTGGCAGCATACAAATCCAGCCGCGCAACTGTTGTGCTAACGAAGTGCGAAACGCTTCCACATCGCCACCGGATGCAATCAGCGCCTGAGCCACCATCAAAGTGTGTTCGGTGTCGTCCGAATACATTCCGCGCCCAAAAAGCAAGCGATGCCCGCTAATTTCGCCAAAATAACGGCGCCGTTTGGCGGCGGACAAACCTTCACAGGGCAAACCAAGCGCATCGCCAATCGCCGTGCCGATGACACAACCAGAAATCGCGTCGCGTGAGTTCATATCAAGACGTTGGAGATTATTTTCATCGCGTCCGTTCGCTGCCATCGAAAGCGCTCACTGCGCCCTTTTTTACGAACCTATATTCACCAGATAGCGGTCAATGGCCTGCACATCATCAATGGTTAATGGTAATTGTCTCCAGCGGTCACGCATCCGGTTGGCTTCCAAATCGCTGCCGGGTTTGCCAGCATTGCGCAAGCGAAATTCGGCGTCGCGAAAAGCGGCGGCGCGTTCGAGAACCGCATGGCCCGGCCCGGCTAAGGCGTTGTAAATTTCCATAGCTTTCGCGATGTCGCCAGCGGAAACCCACGCGCGCGCGGCCAAAAACGCGGCGGCGTTGACTTGAAGGGTGCTGCCGTTGGGCGAAGCCATGGCGCCGTTGCGCGCTTGCATCAGCAATTGCGCGCCTTTGGCTGGTTGGCCCAATTGAGAACTGAGAGCGGCGGCTTGTTTAAGTGTGTCGAAACTCGGTGGCAGCGTGCGCAGCAGGGCATCGCGCGCTTGCAGTGCGGCCTCGTTTTGACGCGCGGCGATTAAAGCTTTGATGTAGGCGAGGCGCAGATTCAAATCCTGCGGCTCGTTTTTGACGGCGCCTTCTAAATATTGAATCGCTTCGTCAAATTTGGTGGCGTTAGCCGCTTTTTCGCCTAAAATTGCAGCGGCACGCGTCGCCAAAATCGCGTCAGGGTTTTTGGTGAGCGGAATCAAATCGGCGAAGGAATTGTTCCATTCGCGAGCGGCGGCGCGCGATTGGGCATCGGATAATTCCAACGTCTTGGCATTGCTGGCGGCATCAGCATCGGCTTGCGCTTTGGCGACTGCCGAAATTTTTTCCAGCAATTGCACGCGCACCGTTTTGGCATAAGGGTCGGCGTCCGCCATTAAAATATTGGCAATCTGGGTGGGAAAAGTGGGATGGCGAGCCAGCGTTGCCAGCAGGCTGTCCATCATTTGCTGAGAATCGGAGAACGGCCACGGATCGTGTGCCAAGCGCACCAAAAAGCCCGGCAGGGCCGCCGGTTTTTGGCGCAACAAAAGATTCATCAAATTGATGGCAATGCCAGTGGCTTCGCTGATGTTGCGCGCACTTTGCAAAGCCGTTTCAAATTGCGCGATAGATTCATCGGTGCGCCCGGTTTGGCGAATGGTATTGGCTAAAATCTGCCGCGCTGGAAACGTGGTGTTATGCCTGTCACCGCCGTCGCTTTTGGGGTCGCCGGCCAATAATGTCGCTTGCAAAATTTGAATTGGCCCTTCTTGGGCGGCGGCGATTTTGGAGAGCATCATTTGTTGTAAAGCAACGGCAATGTCCACATCAGCATCGCCCGGAAACAAGGCCTGCAATTTATCCAGTTCTTTGCTGGCCCGGTCACGGGCATCTTTGGCGGCTTTGGAATCAATGGGCGCTTTTTGCGTGAGCGCATATTGCTGTGTGATGATTAAGGTGCGCTGAATTTGATAGTAAGGCTGATCTGGTTCGGCAGCGATAGCAGCGTCAGCAGCGGTTAAGGCCTCTTTCAAAACTCTTTGTTGAAGTTCGCGTTTTTTCGGGCCGGACTCCACTTCGGACATTTGCGCCATTTTGTTTTCGGCCTGCTGCGAATTCCACCACGCGCTGTTGCCATGCCGCGCCAAACCCTGCGTCAAAGCGGTATCGGCATCTGCTGTCGCACCGAAGTTTTGCTCGTAAGCGAGTAGCAAGCGGCGATCATCGGATGTGGCGGCGCCCGCATAAGCGCGCTGTTTGACAACTGTTTTGAGCAGTTCCTGCGTGCCACTTTTGCCCCAATCTCCAAGAAATTCGTCTTCTAAGTCCACGCGTTCTTGTTCGCCTTTGCACCATGCCAGCAAGGCATTAAATTGTTCCAGCGATTCTTGAACTTGCCCGCGCCGCGCAAAAAGTGCCATCAAACGCCGCCGCGCATTCAAAGCAGTAGCTTGCGGCGCGCTGCCAACCAGCTTTTGCCAGAGGGCAAGAGCCGCGTCATCGCGCCCGGCCACTTCCTCTGCCAAACCCAAGGAAACCAACGCGGGTGCGGGCCAATCGGGCACCAGAAACGGCGTTTTGTCGTTATCGGCAGGATTTTGCAATTCGAGCAGCACCTTGCCGAGCCTTTGGCCGACGGTTTCATGCGGCATATTTTTGGCGACTTGCGCAACTTGGTCGGAGGCCACTAAGGGAGCCAGCGCTTGCGCGGCGTTGATTGTCGAAACAGTCACTTCGGGGCGCGCTAAAATTTCGAGCAGCAGATTTTGTGCACCCGCAAACTCGCCACGCAAGCGCAACGCGGTGGCGCGCGATAATTTCACGGCTTGATTATCGGGCTGCAATTTTTGCGCGTCGTCGTAGAATTTTTGCGCGCCGTCCCACTCGCGTCGCAGCGTTGCTAAATTCGCATTGCGCACTGCCAAATCGAATGGATCGTATTGAAATTTGGCGAGGATATTCAGCATCATTTGCGCGCGATTCAAATCGCGCGCAGCGACAGAGGCATCGAAAGTCGCCAGCGGGATCGCTACCGCGCGCGGCGACTGAGTCAGTGCTTTTTCCCACGCCGCAAAAGCCGCCGGAAAATCGTCGGCGTGACTGGCAAGCGCTACGCCGCGATTGAAATTCGAGGCTGCATCGTTGCCATTGTATTCGGTGATGGGGCGCAACTCGGAATCTTCGATGACTTGATTTTCCGGCGCGGGCAGCGCAAAAGTGCCATCGGCAAAGGCCTCGGCGCGCGGTTTTAAATTATAAGAAAAGGTGCCGATTACGGCTTTGTTGGCATCGCGCACTTCGGCAGTTTTCGGTAGGCCGTTGGCATCGAAGGTCAGCGTCGTTTCAGTGATAAGACGCCCTGTTTCATCGTTTTCGCGCCGCGTCGCAGGAAATTTTGTCGTCGCATCGAAAACGAAGGTTAGCTGGGCGGCGCGGTCAAAAACCGGGCGCTTATGCACAACGTAAAACATATCGTCGCCGATGCCGCCGGTGCGCACCCAATCGCGCACAGAGTAGCGCCCGACATTTTTGAGCGCTTGAAAAACTTTAGTGTTAGCGGGGGCGGTTTGACTGGTCGTTTGATAAGCCGCTGCCAAATCTTTTTCGGTAGTGCCGAAAATCGCCATATTCGCCGGGCCACCAAATTCCAACCCGTTGCCGCGCCAGATTTGTTTAGTGATGTTGTAGGGCAGGCGATGCACGCGCTGCGAAGTCGCATCCAACGAGCGTGTTTCATTGTTCGCCGCCACGATAATGGTGCTTACTTGGGGCTGATTTTCAGCCGTAATTTCCGCGCGCCAATTATCCGGTGCCTGATATTGCACCGCCGCGCGCGTCGTCGTGCCATTGGCTTGCAGTGTAATGATGCCTTCGAGCCGCTCAAAACTTTGCGGATGCAGCGTTGTTTGTGCGTTCAATGGCAACGCGGCCAGCAAAATGAAAAACAAAAATGAAAAACGTAAATTCACAAATGTTAGGATGAACAATCAGGCGTTCTGTTGCAATGGTGATTAGTTTTCTGTGTGGGGAACCTTGGCTTGGAGCGGGAAGTCCTTGCGCCGTTGTTCAAAAAGTCCAGAAAAAGTTCAGATTGTCGTCGCAGGTGAATCTTATGAAGTTGTTTCTCCGCCTTGCCCTTTTGGTTTTGCTGTGCGGTATGACCGCTTTTGCTGTGCAAATCGCGCCACAGGTTGCCACGCAAAGGGCGCCGCGCATCACGCGTGTCGCGACGGTGGCACCAGCTGCTACGGCACCGATTGCTTTGGAGCGCCCTTATTATCGCTTGCACGCCGATGTGGATTGGGAACTGCTGACGTTTCGCTCCAGTGCCCGCATTGCCATTCCCGTCGCGGCGGGCGATAGCCTGCGCGATGTGAGTTTTTTCATTTACGGTAACGCCAATGGCGTGGGCGGCAACGATGCGCGCCGCAAAAGCATCGCGGTAGATCGCGTTTCTTTTGCGGGACGCGACGTGCCGTTTCAATTAAACGGTGCAGTTTTGAAAGTGCAATTGCCGCAGCCGCAAGCCGCGCCATTTGAATTGGAAATTAGCAGTCATGGCGTTGTGCCGCGCGCACCGGAAGGTGCGGGCGGTTTAGCGGATATGATGGGCGGCTTGGGTGGTCTTGGTGGCTCCTTGGGCGGCGATGACGACGGCGGTTTGGGAGCGCTTGGTGCGCTTGATCCGCAAATGTTGGAAGAATTGGGCTTGGCCGGTTTAGTTCCCGGCGCCAATGGCAAAGCGCCCAAAGCTGCGCCCTCGCCAAAGAAACCAGACAACACCGACTACGGACTTTTCACTTTCGGCAATGGCGTTTTAAGCCTCGGTTCGTTTTGGTATCCGCAACTTGCCGTGCGACAAAACGGCAAATGGACTGATGAGGCGCCCGAAGGTTTAGGTGATGTGGCCTATGCTGTGATGAGCGATTACGATGTGACGCTGAATGTGCCGCAATCTGTGACCGTTGCCGCGACAGGCAATCGGGCAACCACGCCTTCAAACAACGCGCCGGGCCGCAAAACGCTGGCCTTTCGAGCGAATAATGCGCGCGATTTTTCGGTGCTGATGAGCGAAGATTGGCTGACAAAGTCCACGACTTTCGATGTCGGCGGGCGCTCCGTGCAAGTGGAAGCCTTTACTTTGAAAAAAGATGCCGCCAAAGCCGATCAAGCGATTGATTTCGCCGGACACGCTTTGCAGATTTACGCGCGCCGTTTCGGGCCGTATCTTTATGATAATTTCAAGGTTGTGCAAGGCCCAATTCGCGGCGGCGCGGGCGGTATGGAATTTACCGGCCTGACTTCGATTGCGTCCATGCTTTATGGCGATTGGGGCAAAGAATTGGGCCAGTTGGCTGCTTCTTTAGGAGCGGGCGGCGGTTTAGGCGGCTTGTTCGGTGCCGCAGAGGGCACCGCGCCGCAAAAGGGCGCCCATCAGTTGCCCGATAATGCTGCCTCGGAAATGCTAAACAGTTTGCTCGGCGGGCAAAAAGATATGCTGGATTCGGTTTTTGAAATGACGATTGCCCACGAAGTCGCTCATCAATGGTGGGCCATTGGCGTGGGCAACGACAGTCAACGCGCGCCGTTTGTGGACGAAAGTCTGGCGAACTACACGGCAATTCTTTATTTTGA
Organism: Abditibacteriaceae bacterium; assembly: GCA_031372065.1. GTDB lineage: Bacteria > Armatimonadota > Abditibacteriia > Abditibacteriales > Abditibacteriaceae > DASWNL01. The sequence continues at coordinate 11,675 of JANMKN010000309.1, forward strand.
AGACCGCTACGGCAAAGAGCGGGCGCAACAAATGATGGACACGCACTTAAAACAAACCTATTCGATGGGCCGCATGATGGGCGGCCCTGATCGTCCGGCGAATTTGCGCACCTCGGCCTATGCGGGCAATGTGCAATATGGCGCGGTGGTTTATGGCAAAGGCGCGCTGTTCTATGATGCTTTGCGCCGCACGGCTGGCGATACCGCGTTTTTCGATGCGTTGCGCACTTACTATGCGCGCTATCACAACGGTTTGGCCGCGCCGCGCGATTTCATCAACATTTTGAAAACAAAGGCGCCCAAAGCCAATGCGGATGGATTATATGCGCGTTGGATTGAGCAGGCGCACGGCGACGACGACATTAGTGGCGGCAAGCCGCTGGGCCTTGATAGTTTGTTGGGCGGAATGCTCGGCGGCTTAACGGGCGGCGATTTTTAGAACACCTTTAAAACGACCATACATTGAGCGCGGCAGCCATCGCCAAAAATTGCCCTGCTTGCGCGGCCATGATTATCCAAAACGCAGTGGGCGCTTTGGCAGATAATTTGTCCAGCATCCACGCGGCGCCGATAAGAAAAGGCGGCACAAACAGCATCCAGATGCGCGCACTTTCGGCCCACACATTGGCGCCGAAATTTACCAGCAAAAGCACCGCAATCGCAGGCCAAAGCAGGCCCTTCAAACGCGCTTGCAGGGCAGCATCTTCTTCGCGTTTTAGCAAGGACGCGCCTCCTAAAACGCAAATTGGCAGTCCGAGGAAGTAGAAGAAATCAACAAGGTTAAACCACATCCACAAACGCGCCGGACGGTTGTAATCGGTCATCACTTTGGCTTGATAATCATGCGTTAAATGATAAATCGTTAGCCAATCCACGCCGCGCCAAGCAAAGTAAATTATCATCACTGCGGTGCCCAATACAAGGGCCGCGCCGTTTGATAAAGCAAGGCGCTTTGTGCTTTGACCTCGTCCCGTTTGCCATGCGAAAAATCCGCACAAAATAATCAGCGGCGCAGCTAAGGCGAACGAGAAAAAGAAACCGAGACCCGCGACAATTCCCGCCGCAAAACACAAGACAATTTTGCCTTTGAATAAGCCGTGAACGCCCAAAGCGAGCGTTGTCGCGGCGCAAAGGGCAGTGAGAGCGTCCAAAGCCGGACTGAGCAAGGCAAAAGACGGCACCAAAGCCGTCAAAGAGGCTGCGCAAGCCGCGCCCGATGGCCCGATTAAAGGCCGCGCCAAGGCGTAAATGGGAATTGGCAAAAGGGCCGCGCAACCGATTAAAAGCAGTCCGGCCCACCACGCCGCAGCGGAATCATAATCTTGATAAGGCCGCTCGCCAATGACCTGAAAAATCGTCGTCAGATTCGAGAGTTTATTGCCCGGCGAAATCATAAGCGCCGCTTCCGGCACGCTCATCCACAAGCCGCCGCCCCGCGTTTTTTCGCGCAGTTCGCGCATCAACGCCACGCCGCCCGGCGGGTGCGTTTCGACGTGATGATGATTCTTCATCAACTGCGGATATTCTTTGAGCCACTGCTCGGAATTCGGCAATTTATCGGCATCGAACGCCGCGTAATAATAGCCGCCCGACGCCGGATTAACCACAATCGCCGCCAGCCGCGCTAATCCTACCTCTTCGCCCGCGTGCAGGGCCAAATTAACGCACAACATCAGGCTGCACAACGCGGCCAGCCAACCTGCTTCGCGCTTTTTCGCTTGGTTTTTGGCCGCTTGCCACAACATCCAACCCGCGCCGACTTGCAACAGCAAAAGCAGCGGCCCAATCGCGCCGCCCGGCAAAGCGCGCGGCTGTCGGAAGCCGTAAAACATCCCCGTCGCCCACAACGGCACGCGCTGGCTCCACACAAACAGCGCCGCCAAAAGTCCGGCGCCTAAAGCCAGCCAAGTTATAGGTGAAATCGCGCGACGATGTGATGCGAGGTGTTGATTCATGAAAGGAGAAACATCACCATTATAACAAGGCTTTTGGCTACTCTTTTCGCCGCGCGCCAAACCGCGTTAAAGTTAATTCATGGCCCGTTCGTTTCATTCAATATATTCACACGATTTTTTACGCGTCTGCGTGGCAATTCCGGCTGTGCGTGTGGCTGACCCGGCGTTTAATGCCGAGCAAACACTTGAACTGGCGCGGCGTGCTTCGGAGCAGCATGCGGGCGTGGTTTTGTTTCCCGAATTGGGGCTTTCCGCGTATTCCAACGACGATTTGTTTCATCAGGAGGCGCTTCTCGATAGTGTGGAATATGCGCTCGAAGCGGTTATCACGGGTAGCCGCGATTTGACGTCGGTTTTGCTCGTCGGCGCGCCATTGCGTTTTGAAGGCAAATTATTTAACTGCGCGATTGTGATTTACAAGGGACAAATGCTCGGCATCGTGCCGAAAACCTATTTGCCGAATTACCGCGAGTTTTACGAAAAGCGCCAGTTCGTTTCGGCGCGCGATGCCATCGCGCGCGAGGTGTTTTTACTCGGTCAGCGCGTGCCCTTTGGCAACGATTTGATTTTTGATGCCGAAAACGTGCGCGACTTTTCGCTGTTTATCGAAATTTGCGAAGACGTATGGACGCCGATTCCGCCTTCGACTTACGGCGCGCTTGCGGGCGCTACGATTTTGGCGAATCTTTCGGCCAGCAATATCACCATCGGCAAAGCTGATTACCGTCGCGCCTTGTGCGCCGGTCAATCGGGCAAGTGCGTGGCGGCTTATTTGTATTCAGCCGCCGGGCCGGGCGAAAGCACGACGGATTTGGCTTGGGACGGCCACGCGCTGATTTACGAGAACGGCGAGCAATTGGCCGAAAGCGAACGTTTCGCGGCGCGCGGCCATTTCATCACGGCGGACATTGATTTGGAGCGCCTCGCGCAAGACCGTATGCGCCTGACTTCGTTTAGCGACAGCGCGCACGATCATCGCGATAAATTGCGCGCCATGCGCCGCGTGTCGTTTGAGTGGGAAATTCCCGCCGGCGCCATCGCTTTGCAGCGTGATGTCGAACGTTTTCCCTTTGTGCCCAATAATCCGGCGCTGCGTGATGAGCGCTGCTACGAAGCCTATAACATTCAAGTGCATGGCCTGATGAAGCGTCTGCAAAGCACCGGGCTGCAAAAAATCGTTATCGGCGTGTCGGGCGGCCTCGATTCGACACACGCGCTTATCGTCGCGGCGCGCACGATGGACAGGCTTGGATTGCCGCGCGAGAATATCTTGGGCTTCACCATGCCCGGTTTTGCCACCAGCGATGTGACGCTGACCAACGCGCACGCGCTGATGAAATCGCTGGGCATCACGGCGCGCGAGGTTGACATCAAGCCGAGTTGCCTGCAAATGCTGCGCGATCTGGGGCATCCGTTTCATTCCGGCGAGCCGGTTTACGACATCACTTTTGAGAATGTGCAAGCGGGCGAGCGCACCAGCCATTTGTTCCGTCTCGCCAACTTTCATAATGCGATGGTTTTGGGAACGGGCGACCTTTCTGAACTCGCGCTCGGTTGGTGCACTTACGGCGTCGGCGACCACATGAGCCATTACAACGTCAATGGCAGCGTGCCGAAAACGCTGATTCAGCATTTGCTGCGTTGGATTATCAGCAGCGCGCAGTTTGATGCCGAAACCGGCGCCACTTTGCAAAGCATTGTGGACACGGAAATCTCGCCGGAACTGGTGCCCTCGTCGGACGAAAGCAAAGACAAGCCCTCGCAAAGCACCGAAGAAAAGATCGGGCCGTATGAGTTGCAGGATTTCAACTTGTATTACATTACGCGCTACGGTTTTCGGCCCAGCAAAGTGGCGTTCTTGGCTTATCACGCATGGAGCGACCTAACGCGCGGCTCTTTTCCCGATTCGCTGCCGGAAAACAAGCATAACGAATACGATTTGGCGACCATCAAAAAATGGCTCGGCATCTTTGTTTATCGCTTTTTCAAAATCTCGCAGTTCAAGCGCTCCTGCGTGCCCAACGGCCCCAAAGTCGGCAGCGGCGGCAGCCTTTCGCCTCGCGGCGATTGGCGCGCGCCCAGCGACAGCGAAGCCTCCGTGTGGATTGACGAACTGAAAGAAAACGTGCCGGATGAATAACCCCATCCCCATCCCTTCCCCTTGAAACGGCAAAGGGGAAGGGTGTCTAAAGTCTTCTACTCCGAATGAATTCATAAATTTTCGGAGTAGAAGCGTGTAGTTCCCCCTTCCCCTTTGCCGTTTCAAGGGGAAGGGACGGGGATGGGGTTGTATAAAGCTACAAACAAAATCGCCATGCAAAACATCATCGAAATCATCCGGCGCGGCGGCGTGATTATCTTTCCAACAGAAACGATTTACGGCCTCGCCTGCGACGCGACTAATGAAAATGCAGTGCAGCGTCTTTTGGAAATCAAAGGGCGCAGCGGTGAAAATTACAAGCCGCCGCCGGTTTTAATCGCCGGTGAAGACCAATTGAACTTACTCGTCGAAAGCATCCCTGAAGGTGCGCGCGACTTGATGCGTGCGCATTGGCCCGGCGCGCTGACTTTGGTGCTGCCAGCGCGAGAAAACTTGTCGTCGCTGCTCACTGGCGGCGCTTCCACTATCGGCGTGCGCGAAACGGGGCACGCCATCGCGCGCGCCTTATGCGAAAACAGTGGCGTGCCGCTGATTGCGACTTCGGCCAACTTTTCCGGCGCCACAGGCCGCGCCGCGATGCCGCAATCGCTCAATGATATTCCTCAAGAATTAAAAGATAAAGTCGAGGCCGTTGTGGACGGCGGTATTGTGGGCGGCGCGCCTTCGACTGTCATAGATTGCACCGTCCTGCCGTTTCGCGTGTTACGCCAAGGCGCGGTTGTTTTGTGAAATTAGGGCGTCTAATCCGCTAAGTTTTGAGGCACTATACGAGCCTCGTAAACCACTATACGCGACTCGTAAACCACTATACGCGACTCGTAAACCACTATACGCGACTCGTAAATGACTATACGCGACTCGTAAATCACTATACGCGGCTCGTATAGTGATTTACGAGGGTCGAAATCCAGCTTTCGACCCTCGAAATCCAGCTTTCGACCCTCGAAATCCAGCTTTCGACCCTCGAAATCCAGCTTTCGACCCTCG
>JANMKN010000325.1:0-13190 GCA_031372065.1 Abditibacteriaceae bacterium
GTCGCTGGAAAATGCGGTGAAGGTCAAGAACAAATACCCGTATCTGGTAGATGACGCGGGCAATTGGGCCGAGCGCAAGGACGTTCGCAACGTGCGCGTCATGGTCGGACGCGGCGGCGGAATGCAGCTTTTCAACAACGAATGGATGACCGTCACCGGCAAAACGATGGGGCCGGAATATGGCATCGGCCATCCGTTGGGCAACGCCATTGACGCGCCGGTGATGCTGCTCAAAAGCTGCATCGGCAATCGCAGTCTGGGTTGGGATCTCTTGCCGCCGGGCAGCGAGCGCTTTGAATTTGAAGGCAAAGTTTACGCGGGCTACAAAGAGCGCCCCGATTCGTGGACGGAAGACGCGGCCAAAGGCAAGGCGACGGAGCCGCCCCCGTGGCTGGACAAAGACGGCAAACCAATTGACTGGTATGCGGGTAAGCAATACGACGACGATGTCGCCAACGCCAAAAAAGTGCTGTCCGAACTCGACAAATACTATCCCGGCGCCACCAAATACGAAGTCGCCGGTTTCTTCTTCTGGCAGGGCGAAAAGGACGGCGGAAACTCCGCCCACGCCGCTCGTTACGAGCAAAATCTCGTCGCGTTCATCAAGCAGTTACGCAAGGAGTTCGATGCGCCGAATGCGAAATTCGTGCTGGCCACGCTGGGCGAAGCGACCAAAGGCAGCACCGGCAATGGCGGCAAAGTTCTCGACGCGCAACTCGCCGTTGATGGCACGAGCGGCAAGTATCCAGAGTTCAAAGGCAACGTGGCCACGGTTTATGCCAACCCGCTGTCGTTAGGCGGCAGCGGCAACAGCCACTACAACGGCAACGCCGAAACCTACATGAACGTGGGCGAAGCGATGGGCATCGCGATGGTCGAACTTTTGAAAAAGTAAGTAGCCGGACAGAGTTACTTTGGACCAAGAGCGAAGTGCGTCACGACGCTGGCTACAATTCTTAGAGTCTGTGCTCAAACAGAGCGATAACGGAAAGGATGCTGTTTCGGCTTTGGGTCAAGTGAGTTGAGCATCTTGTGAATCATGGCCCACAGCAACCATGCACGACTGAGATGAGTGTGGCCTTCATAATCTTTGCTCAAACGGCGATACCAGTTCATCCAGCCAAAACTGCGCTCAACTACCCATCGCTTGGGCAGAACCTCGAAGCCTTCGACGTCATCCGACCTTTTGATAATCTCAACCGCAAAACCAAACTGCTTTTGCATCCGCTCCTGCCATTCTTGGCCCGCAAAGCCACCATCTGCCCAGACCTTCTCCAATGATGCACAGACCTCTTGGCCCTTCAAACACCAAAACACCTCTTGGGCACCGGCTCGTTCCGGCACACTGGCTGGCACGACGCTCACTTCTAACCAGTTCCCCATGGTGTCGCAGACCACAAAACGTTTACGCCCTGTCAGCCGTTTGGCCCCGTCAAAACCTCGTTGCAGCAGGCAAGAGGTCCCCCTTTTGCGACTGTCTTTACACTCTGGGAGTCCACACTGGCCGCTGTGGTGGCCGCTGTGGGCTGCTCTTTTTTGCCCGCCGCCTGACGCACCTTCTCGCGCAAAGCAGCATGCATCTTGTCCAAAGTGCCGTTCCATGCCCAGCGGTGGTAGCACGAGTTAACGGTGCTCCAGTTCGGGAAGTCATGGGGCAATTGCCTCCACTGACAACCGGTGCGCGCCACATAAAGAATCGCATTCACGATCCGCCGCCGTGCAATCTGGGGTTTGCGTCCCGTTTTAGCTTCGACCAGAGAACGGATGTGCTCCCATTGCTCATCCGTCAGGTCACTTGCATAAGCTTGTTCCATTAACCACAGTTTTGCTCAGAACTCTCTTTGAGCACAGACTCTTAGAAACAGTTTTCAGGACTTACGCAAAACCGTCTGGACGTAAAGCCAAATCGGAAGATGGAGCGCGTAAGCTCAAAATTCTCGCGTAAGTCCTAAAACTATTTTTCCAGGAAAGTCAAGAACAGATGAAACTTACCATTATGCGTCCTCAAACTGTGCTGGCCCTCGCCGCGCTACATCTGGTGGTTCCACTCGCCGCGTTGCGCGCCGCTGACGCGCCGCGCTGCAACGTCCTGCTCATCATGGCCGACGACCTGCGGCCCGCGATGGGCTGCTACGGTGACGCGCAGGCGAAGACCCCGCACCTCGACCGCCTCGCAGCGCGCGGCGTGCGCTTCGACCGTGCGTATGTGCAGTATCCCGTGTGCAACCCCAGCCGCGTCTCGATGCTCACGGGCACGCGCCCGGAGCGCAACGGCGTCACGGGCAACGGCACGTTCTTCCGCGAGGTCATGCCGGATATCGTCACGCTGCCGCAGCTCTTCCGGCAGCACAGCGCGACGGCGCTTTCCTTCGGGAAAATCTATCACGCGGGCCTCGTCGAAGGCGACACGGAGAACCGCTTCCTCGACAACGGCAAGTCGTGGGACGAGGCGAAGATGTTCCGCCCGACGAATCTCGGCAACACCGGCCCGCGCCGCAATCTCACCGCCGGCAAACTCAAGTGGTGCGAAGTCGCCGACCTCGAAGGCGGCGACAACGACCAGTCCGACGGACAGACCGCGCAGCAGACCATCGCCGCGATGGAGCGGCTTGCGGACAAGCCGTGGTTCATCGGTGCTGGCTTTCATCGTCCGCACGACCCGTTTGTCGTGGCGAAAAAATACGTCGCCCAGTTTCCCGCCAGCTCGCTGACGCTGCACCGCGACCCCGCCGACGCATCGCCGCTGTTCAAGCAGTCACTCGGCGGCGGCGCGTTCGAGGCCGCGTTCCAGCAGTTCGACGACCGCGACCGGATGGATTTCCTCACGCACTACTACGCGGGCGTGACGCAGACCGACGCGCAAGTAGGCCGGCTCATGGACGCGATGGATCGCCTGAAGCTTTGGGACAAGACGGTGGTCATTTTCGTCGGCGACCACGGTTATCACCTCGGCGAGCGCGGCTGGTGGAACAAGAACACGCTCTTCGAGCGTTCGTGCCGCGCGCCGTTTCTGGTCGTCGCGCCCGGCGTGAAACCGGCCGTTTGCCAAAGCCTCGTCGAGTTCCTCGATATTTATCCCACTGTCGCCGGGCTGTGCGGGCTGCCCGTGCCCACGACAGTGAAAGGCAAAAGCCTTGAGCCGCTCCTCGCCGATCCGGCGAAGAAACTCCACGACTCCGCGCTCACTCACATCGTGCGCGGCGGCGGCGTCACCGGCTTCAGCCTGCGCACGGAGCGGTGGCGTTACATCGAGTGGAGCGACGGCAACGCCGAACTTTACGACCACGACAACGACCCCGGCGAGTGGCATAACGTCGCCGCCGCCCCCGCGAACGCCGCCACGCTCGCCGACCTGAAACGCCAACTCGCCGCCCGTCGCTGAAACGAAGTCATTAGTATCAAAACGCTGGGTCTGACGTTTCTATTGTCGGTGAAGCATTGGCTGGGTGCGTCGGAGGCGCCTGCAATCTGAGCCGATGCTCGCCCGTGGGGCACCGCGAACGACGAGCAAAATTCCGCTGCCCACTGTGCTGACGCCGACACCAAAACTCTGCGTGTCTTTATCTTCGCGGGCCAATCTAATATGGTCAACGCACATTCCGCCGATTCCGCGAACGCCGCGCCGGATTTAGCGCGGCGCTTGATTATCCGTGACGAAGGCGGGCGGCTGGCGCACGCGCGCCAGCGTGAACGAGACGTCGTCGTGCAGAATTTCCGCTTCGCCCGGAATCGGCACGGCCATCATCGCCGGTGGCATGGGGCCTAAAAAACCGCCCCGCCCGCCGCGCGGCATTCCCGGCGGGAGGATGGGCGTTTTGTTGTGCAGGAAAAGCACGGTGGCGTAGCGCTGCCAATGCGAGGCGCGCACGACGCGCGTCTGCGCGATGTGGGTGTGCAGCAGCCACGCCGTCCACCATTCGACGCCGTGCGAGGCCACGACCAACGTTCGCTCCGGCTGCGGGACGTATTTTCGCAGCGCGGCCAGTTCGTGCAGCGCGGTGGCGTCCAATACGGGTTCGCCGCCCATCCAAACGAGCGGCAGTCCAGGGCCGCACGCGACTAACACAGCGAAACCGGCCAGCGCACGCCGCGCCGCCTGGTGTTTAAGATGCGCCAGCGCAAAGGCGCCGCTCAGCGCGGCAGGCGCCACAGAAATCATGGCAAAGCGCATTTCTTTGTCGAGCGACATCCACGGGCCGGTCAGCGCCAGAGTGGTCAGCGCGCAGCCCGTCACGACGGCGAAGTCCGCCGCGTTCAACGACTCGCGCCGCCGCCACCCGATGATAAGCGCGGGCAGCGCCGGCAACGCGAAAATCGCGGCGGCTATCCAACTCAGGGCGTTGAAAGCGCCGCCCGGCGGGCCTTTCATGCCGCCGTCGTCGCCAAAAAATCCCGCCGGATTGGAAAAGGCGCCCGCCAAACGATGCAGGCGCGCCGCGTCGAATTTCATCAGCACCAAAGCGACGAGCAGTGCGGTCAACGCCGCCGCGCCGAGCCACGGCAACAGACGGCGCGGCGCGACGTTTTTACGCAGCGCAAAAGCGCCGAGCGTCAGCGCGGTCAGCAGCAGCGCGCTGCCGAAAACGCCGATGTGCGTCAGCCCCGCCAGCGCCAAAAACAGCAGCACGGCAAAGCCGTGCCGCGCGCTGTGTTCTTCGAGCCACAAGGCGAGTGCGGCGATGAGCGCCGCCAGCCAGAGCAACGCCAGTGACTGCTTTTGAAAATCGCCGACGGAGATCAGCAACTGCCCGCCGAGCGACACGAAGGCCGCTGCCGCCAGCGCGATGCCGTTGCCGCGCTTTTGCTCTTTGCACCAGCGCGCCGCCACCCGATAGACCGGCCACGCCGCCAACGCGGGCAGCGTCGCGTCGGTGAGTTTCACGGCCAGCACAATCGCCGCGTTTTGCTCCATCATCGCGCCAAGCAGCTTCGCCAGCGCCGCGTGCAGCGTGAAAATTAGCGGCAAATCCGGCACGCCGAGCGCGCCCTTTTCGAGCAGCGAGCGCGCCTGCACCAAATAATAAGCGCCGTTGATGCCCGGAACGTAAGGCGTGCTAAAGAGCAGCCGCGCGCGGGCGACGATGGCGAAAAGTATCAAAAAACGCAGCAGGATGGACGAGACGGGCAAAGCTTCTTGAGGATGATTATTCGGTTTGAGGATGGTTATTCGGCCCCTTATGCGCTTTTCGACAAGCATTCTACCTCCATCTCGCCGACTACTGATTCAAGAGGTCTAATTCGGATGTCTCATGACGCAAATTCTTATAACGTCGTCGGCTTTTCCTTCATCAATTCGGTCAAGGAACTCTCAAGGCTTCAAAGTCAGCGAGTGCTATGTTCAACGCAGCGGGGAGATTTCGCGCTGCGTTTCCAAAAGCAGCGTTGTCTTGCCGCCTGTATTGCGCGCAACGCGCAGGTTGGTCTTGCCGCTTTTCGACGGCGCGAAAGCAATGCTGTCCGTCTGCGCGCCCAACGAAACGCTCACCGCATCGCGCTTAGCATTCCACACGGTCTGCGGCAACGCCTCGCCGTTGCGATAGGGAAACAGCAGCACCTTAAAATCGGGCGACACGGCGTCGGCGGGAATAATCAGACGACGAATCGGCGCATATTTTTTGGGATCAGCGCTATTGGGCAGTTCCACGATCTGCGGCAGGATATCGCTTTGCGAATTACGATTCAAAACGCGCACTAGCAGCATTGGTTGGCCAGTGGGAATAGCGCCGCCGGCGGGCACATTTGAGGGCAACGCTTCTTTGCCGCGCGGCTGCGTCTGGTTGGGGTCAGCGCCAGTCAACAGAATATCCATTTCGCGCTCGCCACGTTTTTCAATGCTGGCGATTTGAATGTCGTTTTCGAGAAGCAGCGTCCAGTCATAGTGATGCGCAACCTCGTCTTTCTGAATGTCATCCACCACGAGGGCGTAGGGTTTTTGTCCGCGCACGATGCCCGCCGTGCGAAAGGCGCGCTGCACCGGATAAAGCGGTTGGCGCACGTAGGGCGACAGGGCGCCTTTGGGTTTGACCCAGTGTTTGTATTCGAAAATCGGGCGGTCAAGGTAGGCAAAAGGCAATTTGGTCAAGGCGAAATCGTTAACCGTGTTCGGCTCCGGCTGCCAGCCGGCAGGGATCTCGACGGTGCCTTTGTTCACATCTTCGATGGTGTAGAACAGGCGATTCCTGTCCAAACGCTTCCAGTTCCAATCCCACGCATATTTGGCATCGCCCACGGCGAAGGTGGCCAGGGGCGCATCGGCAAACTCGACCATCCGTGCCGGCACCCATTCGTTTTGAGATTTGCCGTCAATGCTGACCACGCTGTTTTCAAACGTGCGGAAATTCGCATAGCCGTTGGGTGCCCAGATGCGTCCCGCGCCGGCCACCATAATCGCGTTGCGGTCGGCAAAAGGATGGCCGCCTGTCGCGCCGCGTGTGTGCAGATTCAGCATCAGCGCGTCTTTGTCCCAACTGCTGCGCGTCATCAGCAGCGAGCGCTCGCCGTCGAAAAACGTGTTGCCCAGATTGAATTTGGTGATGTCGTTGTTGGCGGGTTCAAAGTCACGCGCATAGACGGCGTAAAACAGCAGCGCGTTGAAATAGCCGTCGGGGCGATCAGGCACGTTTTCGTAATTCTCGCCGATGGCCTTGCGATAAAACCAATCCACCACTTTGTCATCGGGAAACATCACCTTGAAGCCCAGCGTGTCAGGCGAGGCGAAACCGCTGCGGCTGCCGCCCAGCAGGTCGTATTTATGAACGCCGGTCTGCATCGGGTTGACGCTGTGCGGCAGAAAATTGGTGGCATAGGCGCGCAGGTAAGGATGCCCGGCCAGATTCTCAAAGCCATACGCCTGCTGGCGCATGGCGAACATCAGCACGCCATCCATGCCGATCTGGCTCTTAGCTTCGCCCTCGAAGGTAGCGCCGGAAGCGAACCAGCCGTAGGTGAGCAGGTTGCGCCAGCCGCGATACATGCCGCGCACCTTCAAATCGTTAAAACCCGGTTCGCCTTCAATCGCCAGCACTTCGTTGAGCCAGTAACTAAATGTGGCCCAGTTGCTGCGCGACGATTCCGCCGTGTTAAAGGTGCCGTAGTTGTCTTGCGACCATGTGCCTGCCGCCAGCTCGTCGTGCAGTGCCGCTTTTTGTTCGGGCGTCAGCCAGTTGTAGATAAAGTCGTAAACATACGCCAGTTGAAAGCCGCCGACCGGCTGCGCAATGGGGTCGAAGGGCTTTTTGACCGCTTTTTCTCGCTCCGCATCGCGCTTGGCCTGGTCTATTTTCATCGCCGTAACGACGGCTTTGCCCAAATCTTTGGCGCCCGCTTCGTCGTTCTCCATCAAGCAGCGAAAGGCTTCGAGCGAGAAAACCTGCCAGTAAAATGGTGGAAAATCCGTCGCGGTGCCGTTTATCAGGCTGTTGTAAATTTTTGCCGCTTTCGGGTGCTTGTTGTAGGCGAAGCCCTTTTCGCGCGGCACGTTGAGGCGATAAAGCGGCACACGACCATGCAGACCGCCAAATTGTCCTTTCCAGCGATCCGGCTGCGCGTAATCGGCTTTGTCATCGTAGCGGCCTTTCATCATCTCCGTCCACGACAAGATGTTTTTCCACGCTTCTTGTCCGCAACGCGTGCTCTTCAAACGCGCGCGAATCTCCGGCACGTCACCGGGCGTAAAGCAGATGCGCGGATGCACGCCCGCCGCAGGCACCTGGCGCGGTGACGTAAAGCCAATTTTGGCAAGCGGCACCTCGCGCGAGCCGAAATCGTTGAGCGGCGCCTTCCCCCACAACATTCGCCCCGGCGTTCCATCTTCATTGGTGAAGTTGGAATACGAGCTGGCGCGCTTATCGGCGAAGGGTGAATCGGCAGGGGCAGGCGCTTTCCAATCCTGCGCGAAGGCGTTAGCCGCACTGAAAGAGAGCAGCAGGCCGCCCGCCGCCCAAAGCGTGGTATGCGAAAAAGTTGTTTTCATCGTGGTTCCTGAGTCTTTATTTCACGCGTGCTATTTCATCGCCGCCGCGTCGAACTGTAAAGCGCGAGCGGCCCTCGATGCTGTTTTGCAGCGTAATCTCGTCTCTTTGCTCGTCCCATTGCAGGCTCAAGCGATTGGCCGGGGCGTTGAATGTGGTCTGCGGCAAGGCTTCGCCGGCTTTCACCGGCAGTAGCAGCGTCTTGAAGTGCGCGTCGCGCGTCGAGCCGCCCGCCACAATGCGTGAATACGGAAAGGGCTTGCCCGCTTTGTCGGGTGGGCCGGGAACATTGGTTTCCAACTTGGCCGAAACTTGCCCGTTCGCATCGAAAACGCGCACCAAAAGCAGAGGCGCTCCCGGCTTTGGACTGCCGTTCTGCAAATCGGTCTCGCGCACCAACAACAAGTCAGGCGAGCCACTTTGCGGCAGCGCGGTGATGCCCGCATCAGGCAAAGCGCTCCACTGGTAAAGATGAACCTCGTCATCCTTTTTTACATCGTCCACAACGAGGCCATAGGGTCGGGCGCCGCGCACCAGACCAGCAGTGCGAAAAGCGTAGCGCACCGGATTCCACGGCGAACGCACAACCGGAACAAAGTTGGAGAAAGTGTAAGTGTGCCACCACGGGCGCATTTTGTAGTGTCTGGTGCCGCGATAAACCGCCAGCACCAGGGGGTCTGTTTCCACTTCCCATTGCCGGTCTTTGAGGTCGCCCCACGGCGGCCCCGGCACCGAATCATCCCAGAAGTTGATTTGGTTTGTCCAGCGATAAGAGTAGGATTTGGTTTGGTCAACGGTGGCAAAGTCAGCCAGAGTGCCCGTTAATGCGCCTAAATAACGTCCCCGCGCGGGTGGCCCGTTGGGCTGGGCGCGGCCATCAATCAGCACCTCATTATGGTAGATGCCGTCATAGACGTTTCTCACGGTAGTGTCCGTTGGCAGCCAGTTCACGCCGCCGCTGGAAAACCAGAACGTGCCGATGTCGGCGTGATGGTGTCCGGCGCCGATATAACCGTTATGGCGCGCTTGCAGCACCATCCATGCGGCTTCGGTTGAAGTGTCGCTGCGACTGGAAAGCAGGCCGTAATCATCGGTGTTATAAGTCAGCGGCAGCTTCAGTTCAGCGCGCGTGGTCGGCTTCCAGTCGGTGTCGTAAAGCACCGTGAACGCCATATCGGGATAAGAGATGCCGGGCAGGCGCGTTCTGCCGGGATTCGGTTCGAGTTTCGCCCGATAAGCCGCCGCATCGAATGTGCGGACATCGAATTCCGGCACTTGCTGCGTCATCAGATAAGCAGCCGCTTTGTCATCCGGGTAGAACGCTAAGATTTTATTGACGGCGCGGGCGGTAAACAGTCCGCTCGCCCATGTGCCGCTACTAAACGCGACCCCGCCATTGGGCGAGGCAACCTGCGCTTCTGCGGATAGCAACTTGCGCCAGTGCGGATGCCCCCACAGATTGTCACCGCGCCGCGCCAGCGCGATCATGCCTAAAATTTGGAACTGAATGCCGCCGCCGCTCTTGCCGTTACTCTCGAAGATCATTCCATTGGAATCAATGCCCCAATCCAGAAACGCCCGCATGGATTGGCGGCCCGCTTCCAGCCCTTCGGGGTCGCAGCCGGGTGTGCCTTCGATGGCTGCCAGCGCCAGATAATGCGCTAAATCCCACGTCATCCAGTTGATGTCGCGGGTGCGAAGCGGCCCATCCTGACCGTAGGAGCGCCGCCCGTAAGTCGCTTTGGCAATGAGGTTGATCATGAACGCCTTTTGTTCGGCGTCCATCCACTTGCCGGCGAAATCCAGCGCAAACGGCAGATCCATCGCGGGCAGAATAGCGTGCATACCGCGCCACGTCGTTTCCGCCGCGCTGCCGTCATCGGCTACTGAAAACTCAGAGTCGGATTTTTGTAGCGCCCTGTCCACTTCCGGCTCCATCAGGCGGAAATAATTGGTGATCGCATTGGCGACCTGCTTGCCGCGCACGTCATCGCCCTTGAGCAGGCACCATTGCGCCATCGCCACCAGCGCCTGCGTGTTGTAGTTGACGTGACTGGAATATAGAGACTGCTTTTGTCCCTCGAACAGGCTGCGCGTGATGCCCGCTCCGGGAGAAACGGAGTTTGTGGGCCATTGCAGCGTGCGCCATTCCGTTGGACTTGCCAGTTTCTGAAACACTTGCCCGTCGCTGGTTTGCGGATTCCAGAACGAGTGATTGAGCAACACTTCCTGCTCGACCAGCGATTTTTGCGCGAGCTTTTGGCTCTGGACGCGCTGCCGAATCATCGGCAAATCTTCGGGCGAAAACAACAGGCGCGGATAAACGCCGGGCGGTGGCGCTTTGGAGCCAAGCAGCCGAGCATTAAAGCCTTTAAGATTGTATTTTTCCTTCGGCACAGAAGGCCAAATGGTTTCCGGCCCATTCAGCAGTTGCAGTTGCTCCGGCGTGGCTTTGACGTGATCGGTCCATTTTCCCTGCTTGGTAAGACGTGGAATGAAGCGCGTCGCGATGTCGGGATCGGCTAATTTATCCGGGGTATCGAACAGCGTCACAACTGAGTCGCGCAGTGCATTCTCATCGGGCCTAAAAGCAAGTGGCGTCTCACCAATCACCAGCAGGCCCGCGACAGGTTGTGAAACCGTTAGCCCCAGACTCTGCGCGAGGGCAGCTAAATCTATATAGTTGTGGCCTGCGATTTTGGTCGTCAAACCGTTCGGCACTTTCACCTTCGGAAAATTGAGGCTATAAACCCAGCGCTCAGCGATCTGCGGCCCCAGTTCAGCGGGCGGTGGTGGAACGGCCACCTTTTTCAGCGCCAACGCGCCCGCGAACGAGGCGGGAACAAAAACCTTGCCGTTGATGAGCATGGCCTCACCATTCAGGAGCGAGCCAGAGGCAAGGCGCACGCGCACACCGCGCATGTAGCCGTAACGGCTGCCCGCAAAAACCGCGATGTGATTCTTGATGCGCGCCAGCGCCCTCGGACGGGCGCTGCGGGTGTAAGGCAGGCCCTGATCCTGAGGGGGAATGGTCGGCGTTGGGGCCGCTATTTGAGCTTGGGCAGAGGAGGTGGCCATCGTCAGGGCAAGAGCCGGCAAAACCGCAAAGTTCGGTTGACTCAAAGGATGAATATTGTGCTTCATATTTTTATTTCCGCAAAAATCATACTGCTTTGATTGCTTCAGGTCAAGGGAAGTTGCGTTTTTTTGCTCCATTTGCCTCCTGCTCTGTTTTTTCGGATAATAATTGCGGAAATAAAATGAACAAGGTCACTGTGCAGGATGTGGCGGCGCGAGCGGGAGTATCGGCTTCGACGGTTTCGCGCGTGATGAACCGCAACCACGACATTTCGGCGAACACCGTGGCGCTGGTGGAAAGTGCGGTTGAGGCGCTGGGCTATGAGCGCGGCGCCACCAAGCGTGGACGTCGCGTTACCCGCAGCGGACAGGCGCCGCTATCGGCGAGCCTGGCGCTCTTGATTCCCGACACCAACATCGAAGCGATGCTGACGCCGCTGACCGGCCAACTGATGCACGGTATCGAGGCGGTAGCGCGCGAGGGTGGCTTCAATTTGCTGCTGACACGTCTCGATGAAAGCGGCAGTTTGCCACCCTGTCTTACTCCCGTGCAGGTGAGAGGACTCATTGTGCGCAGTGGCGCCAGTGTCCGCTTGCGCCACTTGCTTCCCGATGTGCCAACCGTGTGGGTTTTCCGGGAGAAAAGCGCACCGGCTCGTGGCGACATGGTGCAGCCCGACAACGAAGCGATTGGCCACATGGCCGCACGCTACTTGGGGGAACGCGGTCACACGCGACTGGCCGTCTGGAATGCCCAGCCCCAACATCCCGAAGCCAAAATCCGCGTGGAGAGTTTTCTAAGCGCCGCGCAGGAAGCGGACGCCGAAGTCGTAGCGCTCAACGAAAATAACGAAAAGGTTGAGGCTGTGACCGCAGTCGAGCGGTTAGCAAAACAAAAGCAAATCACCGGATTATTTTTGCCGCTTGGCGACAACGCCACGGAAGGCCTTTATCGCGCACTGCAACAGCACGGTGCCGAGGTCGGTGACGATATCGAACTGATCTCTTGCAACAACGATGCGCCTCGCCTGCACGCTGTGGACGCGCGCCTGCCCAACATTGATATTCGCGCCGAAGAAATCGGCTGCGTCGCTGCCCAAACCCTGCTCTGGCGACTGGAGAATCAGTGGGAACACCGCCGCAACATTCTTATTGCTCCCCGTCTGGTCGCGCCTTCTCAGGTCAAATGACCTGCTCTTTCGTTTAGATGTGGCACTCTGGCGAAAACTGTCAGCTGGGCGACCCGTGGCTCGCGTGAACACCGATGTGAAGCAGTGGCGGTCGCAAAAGCCCTTCTCTCCCGCGATGCTTTCGATGCTCTTGTCCGTGGCGAGTAATAACTCGGTGACGCCCGCCATAGCATCGCCGAAACCAAATGTCGTATTCATGCTTGCCGACGTTTGGGCGGGCACGACGTGGGCTGCGACAACAGCACGTTTTACAAGACGCCGAACATTGATGCTCTGGCGCGGCGCGGGATGCTGTGTCGTCAGCTCAAATTCTACTTGAAGCCTGTTTTGACACGGTGAGAGCGTTGGATGTCTAACAATGCGCTTCTCAACAAAATCACGCCTATGAAAAACGTTTTTGCCTTCACCGCGCTGCTCTCGGCGCCTGCGGTGCTGCACGCCGCCGAGGCGCCGTCGAAGGCGTTTCTTAGCAAGAATTGCGTCAGTTGCCACGATGCCGACGTGCAAAGAGGCGGGCTGCGCGTGGATGAGCTTTCGCTGCAAGGCATCGGGCCGGATCAGCGCCTTGTGCTGACACGCGTTTTCGACCGCGTGCGCGCCGGCGAAATGCCGCCGAAGAAAGCCGCGCAGCCCACGACCGCCGCGCGCACTGCGTTTCTCGGCGAGTTGAAAAACGCGCTGGTGGCCTCCGAAGCCAATCCGTCGGGCCGCACCACGATTCGCCGCATGAACCGCGTGGAATATGAGCAAACGCTGCGCGATTTGCTGGCTCTGCCGCTGCTGCGCGTCAAGCAGTTGCTGCCCGAAGACGGCCAGCAATTCGGCTTCGACAAAGTCGCGGGCGCGCTCGATATTTCGCATGTGCAGATGACGAAGTATTTGGCGGCGGCGGACGTGGCGCTGCGCGCGGCGCTCGTGACCGAAGCGAAGGCGCCCGAAACCAAAACGTGGC
>JANMKN010000341.1:0-47683 GCA_031372065.1 Abditibacteriaceae bacterium
AGAGGGGCCGGGTGTGAGGGTTAATTCGATGCATGCCAAAACTCCGAATTTTGTTTTTCAATTCTCATGAAATTGCTTCTGATTGACGGTTATTCGCTGTTATTTCGCGCTTATTTTTCGTCGCCGCCGCTGACAACCAAAGACGGCGAGCCAACGGGCGCGCTCTTTGGCTTTTTGAAAATGGTGTTGCGCCTTTTGGACGAAGCGCAGCCCGATTATGCGCTTGTCGCATTGGACGCCCACGCGCCGACTTTTCGCCACGATGCCGACGCGACTTATAAAGCCAATCGGCCCGAAACGCCGGACGACATGAAAAGCCAATCTGTGCGCGTGCGTCCGGTGCTGGAAGGGCTTGCGATTCCGTTTTACGAACATGCCGGCTTTGAAGCGGATGACATTATCGGCACTTTGGCGGCGCACGGGCCGCTGCAAGGCTGCGAAGTGACCATTGTCACTGGCGACGGCGATGCTTTGCAACTCGTGACCGACAAAGTGCGCGTGTTGCTGACGCGCAAAGGCGTCAGCGATTTGCAGCAGTATTCGCCCGACGGCGTGCGCGAGCGTTTTGGGTTCGGCCCCGAACTTTTGCCGGATTACAAAGGTTTGCGCGGCGATTCGTCCGACAACATTCCCGGCGTGCCCGGTATTGGCGATAAAACGGCGTCGAGTTTGATTGCGCAATGGGGCGATTTGGAAAAAATTTACCAGCATCTCGACGAGATTAAACCGCCGCGCATCGGCAATTTGCTGCGCGAGCATGAAGAAATCGCGTTTCACTCGCGCCAAATGGGGCGCATCGTGACAAATCTGCCGCTGGAAATTGATTTTGAAGCGTGTCGCTACCAAGACGCCCGCGCCGATGAGAAAAAACGGGAGCGCGCCTTCGAAACGATTCAAAAGTTGGAATTCAAAAGTCTGATGAATCGCTTTCGCGATGGAGGAATCAGCCAAAGCGAAGCCGTCGAAGACAAAATCGAAGTGCTGTCGTGCGATTGGCAAGAAGCCAAATCCGCCGATGACGCGCGGCTTTGGCTGCAAGCACAAACGGCGCCCGTGGCAGTTTTATGGGAAAATGGCGCGCTCACTTTTGCCAGCGAAAAAACCGCGATGACTTTTAGCGGTGCGCCGTCCGCATTAGGCGATTGGTTTGGTGACGCGAAGGCGCTGAAAATCGCGCATGATGCGAAAACGCTGCGTTTATTGATGAACGGAATCAGCGTGCGCGGTATCGTGGCGGACACGCTTTTGATGGCCTATTTGCTTGATCCGGCTCATCAAGCGCATCCTTTGCCGAAATTAAGCGAAAAATATCTGAAAAAATCGCTTCCCGAAGTGCCGGAGGCGCCAAAACCTGACAAAAAAGCCAAAAAAGCGGCTCCGACTTCGCTTTTTGAAGAAGAATTTGCCGAAGCCGCCCAAGAAAACGAAGCCGCGCTGCTCGTTTTGGAGCGCCACAAAGTCAGCGGCGCGCACGCCTGCGCGATGGCGCATTTGGCGCCGGTATTGCGCGAAGCACTCCAAGAAATCGGCGAAGAATCCATTTTCGACCAGTTGGAATTGCCAATCGTCAACGTTTTGGTGGCGATGGAACGTCATGGAATGCTGTTGGATGTGCCGCATTTGGAAAAGGTGGGCGAGCAACTCAAAGCCGACACCGAACGCTTGCAAAGCGAAATTTGGCAACTCGCAGGCGAAGAATTCAACGTCGGTTCGACCAAGCAATTGCAAGTGGTGCTTTACGAAAAATTGGGCCTCGCCAAAGGGCGCTCCATCAAAACCGGCTATTCAACCGACGTTCACACGTTGGAAAAATTCGCCGAAGAACACGAAATCGCCCGCAAAATCCTCGAATATCGCAGCACTACGAAGTTGCAAGCGACTTATGTAGAAGGTTTGCTCAACGGGCGCGACAAAAAAACCAATCGCGTTCACACCAGCTTGAACCAAACCGGCACGATTACGGGACGAATCAGTTCGTCCAATCCGGGTTTGCAAAATGTGCCGATTCGCACCGCGCAGGGTCGTTTGATTCGTCAAGCGTTCATCGCGCCGCCGGGCCACGTTTTGATGAAAGCCGATTATTCGCAGATCGAATTGCGTATTTTGGCGCATATTACCAAAGATAAACCGCTGATTGAAGCCTTTCAAAGCGGTCAGGATGTGCATTCGCGCACCGCGTCGGAGCTTTTCAATGTGCCGGTTGAAGAAGTGGACAACGAAATGCGTCGCAAGGCCAAAATGACCAATTATGCCATTGCTTACGGCGTTTCGGGCTTTGGTTTAGCCAAACAATTAGGCGGCGGTTCGCCGGGCGAAGCGCAAAAATTCATCAATCATTATTTTGAAACGCTGCCGGGCATCAAAAAATACATTGACGACACGCTCGAAACGGCGCGCAAGCAAGGTTACGTCGAAACGCTGCTCGGACGGCGCCGCCCTTTGCCGGAAATTAACAGTCCGCGCGGCCCTGAACGCGCCGGAGCCGAACGCACGGCGATTAATCATCCGATTCAAGGCACCAGCGCCGACATTATGAAATTCGCGATGTTAGCCGTCTTCGCCGAAATGCGCGAACGCCAAATGAAATCGCGCATGATTATGCAAGTGCATGACGAACTGGTTTTTGAAGTGCCGGAAGACGAAATCGAAGCGATGGCGGCCTTAGCCGGTTCGCTAATGAGCGAAGTGCCGACCAAACGCCTCGAACTCAGCGTGCCTTTGGAAACCGATGTCGGCGCCGGGCCAAACTGGGACGCCACCGAAAAAATCAAATAAACGCTGGCCATAGCCACAAAAAGGCGCAAAAAACCAATAAATTGCGTGGTAGAAGCGGAAATTGACTGGCCGGTGCCGCCAAATGACTTAGCGGCGCCGCCAGACGATTCGGCGGCTCCCCTGAGTGATTTGGCGGTTCCCCTGAGTGATTCGGGGGCTCCCCTAAGTGATTCGGGGGAGCCCCTGAACTACTCAGGGGCGTGCGTAGACCGTTGGGCGGAACTGAAAATTACTGGAATACCACCGAAAAATCAAATAAATTCAAGAGAGCGAAAATTTACATTGTAAATTTGTTGCCGTGCTGGACATGGACTGCTATAATGAACACGGTTTTTCGCCTGTCTTCGGATTATTCTATTGGTTATAACCACGCAGGGCATCATCCATCACAGCCCCGGCTCTTTGCCATCCGCCCTTGTTCCTTGCGATTGCTCTTAATCATTTAACCGTGTAACAATTTTCGCGCTTTTGCGGAACGTTGCCGGTGCCTGCCTGTCCGAAAACAGCCGAAACCAATGGCTGCAAGCCGTTCAATTTGTGACATCGCTTTGTGGCGTGGGTTATCAAACTAACCGCAAGGCTAAATTTAGTTAAGGATTTTGTGAGAGGCATTTCGTCTAACCGATGGTTTTTCGAAAAGGCCTCTTCAGGAGCTTTCCCGTGGAAAACTCTCAAACCAACGAAAACGTGAACGACAACGTGAACAACGACACCAACCTCTCCGGCGCCGCCTCTGCGGATGCCACCCCTTCCGACGCGACTACGTCCGCTGATGTGGAAGTTTCTACTGCTGAAACAGCGCCCGCTGAAACAGCGTCTGCTGAAACAGCGCCCGCTGAAGCTGCGCCTTCTGAAGCTGCGCCTGCTGAAGCTGTGCCTGCTTCTGAAGCAGCGCCTGCTGAAGCTGCCGCTGAAGCTGCGCCTGCTGCTCCGGCAGCCCCAGTAGAAACACGTCCCTCGCGCCAGCCTTCTATGGCCGAGGTCATGGAATCTGACACTTACATGACTGGTGTCGAAACTTTGCGCCCGAATACGCTGCTGAAAGGCATCGTGGTGCGCATTGATGAAAACACCGATGAAGTTATGGTGGACATTGGCTCCAAAAGCGAAGGCCTTATTCCCAAAGAACACGCCGGACGCGATGACATTAGTGTTGGCGACGAAATCGAAGTCGTCGTTATGCGCTCGGAGAATGACGAAGGTCATCCGGTGCTGTCAAAAGCGCGGGCCGATTATAAGCGTTTGTGGCGCGAACTCGCTCAGGCCAAAGTGGATAATGTCACGCTTGAAGGCACCGTTACCGAACAAGTCAAAGGCGGCTTGATCGTGGATTTGGGTGTGCGCGCTTTCATTCCCGCGCGTTATGTGGATATCCGCAATAAGGCTGAAATTGGTCGTCTTGTGGGCGGCTCAATTCCGGTCAAGATTTTGGAAATTGACGAAAAACGCAGCAAAGTTATCGCTTCGCATGAGGCTGCGGCCAGAGAAGAGCGTAAAGCGAAAGAAGCTGTGGCTTGGGCGAATATCGAAAAAGATAAAGTGATGGAAGGCGTAGTCTCGCGCATTACCGACTTTGGCGCCTTTGTTGACCTCGGCGGCGTAGACGGCCTGTTGCACATCCGCGAAATGTCGTGGGGACGCCTCGATAATCCCAATCAAGTGGTCAAAAAAGGCCAAAAACTCGAAGTTTTGGTGCTGGATATTGACGAAAGCACCAAGCCGCGCCGTATTGCTCTGGGCCTCAAGCAGTTGCAGCCCGATCCTTGGAAGAAAGCGGCGCGCACCTATCGTCAAGGCCAGATTGTCACCGGCAAAGTGACGCGTTTGGTTTCTTCGTGCGCATTTGTGGAATTGGAAGAAGGCATCGAAGCTATTATTCCCATTTCGGAAATGAGCGAACAGCGCATCAAAGCCCCCAGCGAAGTGCTTCAAGAAGGACAGGAAATCGAAGCGCGCATCAAGCAAGTTGAGCCGGGCAAGCGCCGCATTTCACTCAGCCTTAAAGCCGCTGTGCAAGAAAAAGAGCGCCGCGAAACGCGCAGCACTATCCGCGAAATCAACGATCGTGGCGGCGACGACGAAGTGCGTTTGGGCGATGTTTTTGGTCAAGCGTTGCGCGCTGCCAAAGAGCGCGGCAAAGAACGTGAGCGCACTACCGCGACCACACGCGCAGAGGCTCGCGAACGCGCTTTGCAAATCGCCGAGGAAGAAGAAGGCGATTGGGAAGAAACTGCTGACGAAGCCGTTGTTGATGATGTGGCTACCGATGATGTGACTGAAACAACGGACGAAACCACGGAAACTGTCAGTGAGGAAACGCCTGCTGCGGAAACGGTTGAGGCATCCGAAGACTCTGACAAGGACATCAACAGCGATTCGCTGCCCGGAACTTTGCAAGAAGACACCGAAAGCGATAATCTGCCCGATGCCAGCGATGCTGGCACCCCGGTGGCAGATAATATTGCTGGCGATGAGGCAAATTCCGGTCAGAGTTCGCCTGTGTAACGTGGGCTAATCTCATTTTATGGCGCGGCACAAGATACAAACTTGTGCCGCGCCATTTTGTAATTTTGTAAGCGTTTCAACTATCTAAAAATCTGTATTTGTGTTAAAAATGTAGTGTGTTCCCTTCGTCATAGGAACATTTACGCCAGCGCATAGCTCTAAATGGAAGTTTTGCGTCAATTATTGCATAGCGCGGCACAAGTTTGGCAATTTGTTTGTCTTACTGTAGCAAACAGTTTTGGCTTGCCGTAATCTGATGTAACCCGTAGACGCCTGTTTCGGGAGAAATTCACAATTATGTTTTCGTTTTCATTGGATCACAAAGATCAACAACAAACTGATCTGACTCAACGCGTCAGGACAGGGCACAAATCGGCTTGGCGCGCGGCTTCTGCGCGCTCAAATCCGCGTTCGGCCTTTGTTGAGCCTCGTTTCGCCGTCAAACTCGTGCTGATGCTGTTGATGATGGCAGCGCTGAGCGGTTCCAGTTGGTGGGCATTGGCACAACGCGACAATGCAGGTGGACGCGCGCCTTTGTCATTGCGTGATTTGCCCAACTTGATGGTGCAATATGGCCGTCAGCGGCAATTGCAAGCCACCTCTGGTGTCAAATCCAACAGCACGACGCAGGCTAAAGCTACTGTCACGGCTTCGGGGGCAACGAAAGCGCCTGGCATAACCAAAGCGGTTACGACCAAAAACTTTTCGTTAACCGAAGTTGACCTGACTTCCGGCAACATTAGCGATGAACGTGAGCCTTCTGTGCGTCCCTCCGGCGATTTTATCGCTTTTGCCTCTAATGGCGTGGATTTGGTCAATAATACGACTTTGGCAGCGGGTGCTGACGGAAAAATAGACGCCAACAACAAGGGCACTCAATATCACATTTGGATTATGCGTCGCGACGGCACTGGTCAACGTCAGGTCACAGGTTTTAGTATTGATACCAGTCGTGACCAGCGTCATCCTTCATGGTCACCCGATGGCAACCGTCTGGTTTATGTAGATGGCAGCGGCACTGCCGCCCAACTTTTCTTTACAAGCCCGTTTACAGTTGATCCTCTTACCGGTAAGCCACCACTTCAACAGGTTACATTTTTTCTTGGTCAAAAGCGTGATCCGGCATGGGGGCCGGCGGGCACCATTGCTTTTGCTACAAATGTTGTGGCTTCGCAAAATGGCACTGTAACGCCGACTCCCAATGACAACTACGACATTTTCTCAATTGACTCCGCTGGCAATTTGGTCACTCTGCGTCGCTTGACTGGTGGCCCTAATGATGTCGTGGGTGACAGCACAGACGATTGGAAACCATCATTTTCGCTTTTGAATGTGGGCGTGTTGTTCTTTTCGTCCAACCGTGATCGCACTGGGCCTTTGGCAGCCGGGCGCCGCATTTGGTCTATGGGCGCTGTGGACGGTCAATTCAAAAGGCAGATTACCGATCCTACCAGTCAGGTTGGCGGCGCGGCCAGTGATATAGATGATTCTCCCACGTCATCATTGGCGCAGAACTTCACTGTGGCTGGTCAAGCTGTGCAGTTTACCGAAAGATTAGCATTTGAAAGCAATCGCTTAATTGATGTCACCGACACCACGCGCGATAACAACATCTGGTCGTTGCCTATCAGTAGCGCCGCGCTGGCACCTCCTCCAACACCTCCCGCAGCGGCACTGACGGTAGCCAGCTTTAATAGTGATCAGGTGCGCGACTATGACAGCACAACGGGCACGTTTCGCCGTGATTTTACGGGCGGATTGCTGAATAGTCCCGAAGACGTGCTTTATGGCCCTGACATTACGGGTGATGGTTTTCAGGATTTATATGTTGCCAACCGTAATCGCAACATATTTGGCACCATCGAGGTATTTAATGGTGTTACTGGTGTGTTTGCCCAAACATTAGTGACAGGCACAGGGCCAACGGGCAATGGCTTGGACCAGCCAACGGGTATGGCGATTGGGCCGAACGGTGGGTTGTTTGTCGCCAGCAGCGGTAATACGACAGTGTATCGCGTCACTGTGCCGGGCGGATTTTTGTTTCCCTTCACAACAGGTGGCGCTATTACCGGGGGCATTGAGGGTATTACCTTTGGCCCCGATGCCAATGGGGACGGTTTTAGCGATCTTTATGTCGCTGCGACTTTCGACAATCAAATCGCAGTGTTCAGCGGTCTTAGCGGCGCCTTTTTGTATAACTTTGTGGATAACACTTCTGGGGGCAACCTCACTTTCCCGACGGGCATCGCTTTTGGCCCGGATCGCAACGGCGATAGTGTCGCGGACCTTTATGTTGCCACTGGAGGCATTAATGATGCCATCAAAATTTACGCTGGCCCGACGGCTGCTACAGCAGGAACGCCTACGACATTTCTTTCAGATTTAGTCACTAATTTGGCTGATCCCACTTTGAATGGGCCAGAGCGTTTGACTTTTGGCACCGATGTAACTGGCGATGGAATTCCCGAAGTCTATGTTTCGGTTTTTGGTTTTGGCTTTGGGAGTTTGCGAGTCAATCGCTATGATGGCGCTACTGGTGCCGCTTTGCCCGCCGCAGGGCAACTTGGTTCCGCGTTTATTCTTGACCCCTTGTTGAGTGGCGCCAGTGGTTTAGCATTTAACCCGATTGCTGATGGTAGTTATTCGCCGCCTTCGGCCAACGCAGCACCTATCGAAGATGCCACCAATCCGGCTGTATTGGAGACAAATCTTTTATCCTCGCCCACAGGCGTGACCAATGCCGTTTTTACGGGTGCGACCGAAGATAAATCCGCAGACCGCGAACCGAGCTTTGCCCGTTCCAATGCTACCTCAGCGACAGTGGCGCAAGTTGTATTTGCCTCACAACGACGCACGGCGGCGGCTCCCTCCAATGACCCGGCGAATCCAGCACCACCGGTAGTGAATCCCGGCGGCGGTAATGAATTTACGGTTTCGATTCCTCCGCGTCCGACAAATGCCACTCACGATATTTGGACCACAACAGTGCAAGATTTCACACCACCAGTTTTAATCCCGGTGGCTGTGGGTGGTCAATTATATCCAGCCTTAGCACCAGGCGTGCAAGCACCCTTTACGGCTCCGCGAACCGCTGAAGAAGGTCTATCCCCCGGCAGTAAAGTCACCATCGCTTTTGTGTTGCAAGACTTGGAAAGCGGCTTGGCCTCGGCTTCTGTTGTGTTTAAGGACGCAGATCGCCCTACATATTCTACAAGTCTTGATGATGTGGATTATCCTAGTCCTGGGCCAGCTTATCCTGTTGAAACGGCGATAGAAGGTCAACCTCAAACGGTAACTTCTATCAACAGCGTAAACGGTCAAGCGTTGAGTCTCCGTGTTTTCGATGATGGTCCCATTAGTGCTGGAGGAAATGAACGGCAACAAAATGCCATCGCTGGCGATGGCACTTACTACACGGAAGGTAGTTTCTCCACTACCGACAATAGTGGCGCACCGTTGACAGGTGATTACTACATTGATCTTTCTGTTGCAGACAATGCTGGTAACACCTTCCTCTACGACAATGCCTATGGTTTTTCGACTAAGGCTTTTGCCAAGAACAATAAAGTATTGTTCGTTTCGGACTATACCGTAGGCCAAAGATTTCCCACTTTACTGTCAGGCTTTGCGCCGCGTAGTTCCATACCAGCAAGACCTGTGGAGAGCTATTTCTTGACAAATCCCGGCGGCACCAGCGCTTTGCAGCCACCGCCCCAAGACTTGACAGTTCCAATCCGCCCCATCCCTGACACAACAACGCTTGGTTCACTGAATGCCGATCCCGTGACTGGAGAAAGCGATTTCGTTGATACTTGGCGGATACTTTGTCACGGGCCAGTCACGCGTGAGGTGTTGAGTCTTTACAGCCCGCAAATCACTGAGCAATTGCAGCCCAATGTTGATCCCAATAATGATGGCATTCCTGGCCCGTATAAGAACACAGATGGCACACCAATTACACGTCAGGCAGCGGTCGCCTCAACTTGTGTTGTTTGGGGTGCCCCTTATACAGGTGATGTATTTGCGGTGCCCGGCACGCTTTACGATGGCGCTACCCAACGTGACCTCACAGGGTTTTTAGAAACTGGCGGACGCTTGTTTGTGACTGGGCAGGATGTCGCTTTTGCGCTGTCCAATAACGGCACAGTAACTAACACCTTTTTAAGCCAAGAACTGAAAACCGCTTACAGGGCTGAAAATTTTGGTGATACAATCAACGGCAGTAATGACCAGTTGATTGTAAATGGCAATGCTGTGGGCGAAGGACCAGATGGACAACCAATCGAACCTCCCACATTGCTAAACATTCCAGTGGGGCCGCTTGGTGCCTCCTATGGCGATGCGGCATTTAATCAAGCTGGCATGGATATATTGAACCCGATTGGTGCTGGGACGGGTGAAGTTGTCACGACCCTTTACAACTACGCTGGCGGTGGAGTAGCGGGGCAGCGTATTGAAAAAACGCGCGCCAGTGGCCTTGAGTCAAGGTTAGTATTCTTTGGCTTCGGTTATGAGGCAGTGCATAGAAGTTATCGTTTAGCGAATCAACCTGCGCCTAACTTCAACCGCTGCCGGAACTTCCGGGCTAAGATTTTCTATAACATGACCCGCATTTACTTCTACACCGGAGGTATTAGCGGGCGAGTTATCAGCGCGGCGACCAACCAGCCAATCCCGAATTTCATCATTGAAATTCCGGGGCCAAATGGACAGCTTTATGTGGCCGAAACCGACGAAAACGGCGAATACGAAATTTTGGGTATTCCTTTCGGTGGCTATACAGTTCGTCCCTTGCAATACACCGATGTCAACGGAGTCATCCGCTCAGGCAATGGCTCTTATTTCCCCGGCCCGGCTCAAGGCGCTTTTGTCCAAGGTGGCTCCATTACTCGGAGTATTGACTTCCGCATCCAACCGGCACCTCCAGGGAGCGTCAGCGGGCGGGCGATTAACGATAAAGGCACGGTTAATGTAGCCGATGATGCGACTCCTGCTATAACACCTGCTGTGGGCGTTCCGGTGCTGATTCGCTCGATTCGCGAATTGCCACCGTCGGCGAGTTTCCCGCAAGGTGGCATCTTTGCCGCGATTACGGTGACCGATGGTGCGGGTAAATTCACGATTCGTAATGTGCCCTCGAACGAGGCTTATGAGTTGGTCTTCAATCCGCGTCCGGGCTTTACCAACGCGGTTGATCCAACCAAGCGCGGCGATATACCACCGAACAGTGGCGTGGTGTATCCGAATCCTGACCCCACAGCGCCGCCGCAGCCGAACTTGCAGTATGGAAGGCGTATTATTCCGGTTGATCCAAATTACGGATTGGACTTCGCTCATCCATCTATCCGACAGGTGGCTGACCCCACTGGAACATTGCGACAAGGCTTCTTGGTGGATATTGGCGAAGACTTGAATCTGGGTGACATTCCGATTCCGCCCGGCACAGGTCCCGGCACAGGCACAGGGGGCGGCACGCCAACCACAACGGATGAATTCCAAATTGGCAGCGTTTACATGATATCCATTCCGTATATGGATAGTGCAGGGATATTCGCTGTGACCACTCCTGAAAGAGCCTTCACGCTGCCGCCGATTGATACGGTGACAGGTGCGGTGAATTACCGCTTGTCGAAGTTCGATGCGACTAAGCAGCAATATGTCGCTTTAACTAACGGCGCACTGTTGCAACGTGGAGAAGGCTACTTCCTGCGTCCGGTGACAAAGCCTGTTAGTCTGCGGCGCCCACCTGACAATCCGCCGCGAGTGGCTTTACCTGCGGTGGTGGACACATTCACTGTTACGCTGCGTCGAAGCGCGAGTTTGCAGCCGACTGATCCCAACAACGGCTTCAACTTAATCGGTTTTCCGTTCAATCCCAGCGTTTACAAGAGTTCGGATTGGACAGTTGCCAGTGTCTTCGTGCCTGCCACTGGTGCGCGTTATAATTCGCTGACGGCTGCTGCTGCTGCTGGCGTCGTGAGTAGCACGCTATTCACACTCGGCGACGCGACTGGCTCGAATTATGTGACTACCACCAAATTGACGCCCTTCAAGGGTTACTTCGCCAAGACTTACATAGATAACGTGCAGGTGACTATGGTTGCCAGCACCCAGCCGTAAAAAGCGAAGAAAACAAAGACCGGCAGCGATTCAATCGCTGCCGGTCTTTGTTTTGCCCCTGCACGTTGCTATGCCCGCTAAATCGCAAGAAAAAATTCCTTTCAACATTGAAGCCGCACTTTCTGCCGTTGAAACAGCCATTGAAATGTTTCCTAAAGCGGCGCTTTTTGAATTGGCCGCTGAAGGCTACAATTCGGTTTTCGAGCAATTAATCGCGTGCATTATTTCGATTCGCACCTACGACGAAACCATGCTGCCCGCAGCGCGCCGCCTTTTTCAAAAAGCGCGCACGCCGCAGCAAATGCTGGAACTTTCGATTATGGAAATAGATGCTTTAATCGCCGATTGCACGTTTCATGAGCCGAAAGCCAAAACGATTCAGGACATTGCCAAGCGCGCTGTCGAAGAATTTGGCGGCGCTTTACCCTGCGATGAAGAAGTCATTTTATCTTTACACGGCGTCGGCCCGAAATGCGCGAATTTAGTGCTGGGCATCGCCTGCGATATGCCGAAAATCGGCGTTGATATTCATGTGCATCGCGTCACCAATCGGTGGAAACCTTTGAGCGCAAAAACACCGGAGGCAACATTAAAAATTCTGGAAGAATGGTTGCCTAAAAAACATTGGGTAGATATAAATCGCTTGCTTGTGCCTTTTGGAAAACATATTTGCACAGGCAAACTGCCGAAGTGTTCCACTTGTCCAATGGAAGCGATGTGCCAGCAAGTGGGAGTCGAAAAACATCGTTAGATTGGAAAGGAAAATTATGGCGCGCCCATTGGAAGAACACGCGGCAGAGCTACACGAACAAGGTTACACCATCGTCGAAAACGTGTTGGACAAGGCCGAAATCGAGGCTGCGAACGCCGTTTTAGATGCGATTTTCGAGCGCGAAAAAGAAATCGGGCCAAAGCGCAACTGGCATAACGGCACTTATAAAGTCGCTTATATGCTGCCGCAAAAAGCCTCCCTGTTTTTAGAATTTTGCTTCAACCCGCGCGTGTTGCCGCTCATGCAAATGCTGCTCGGCGAACGCTGCGTTTTGGGCAGTTTGAACGGTCTTTCGATGACGCCGGGCGGCCAGGGGCAAAGTTTGCACCTCGATCAAGATGAAACTGTGCCCGGTGCGGTGCTTTATATCAACGCGCTGCATACTTTGGATGATTTCACGCGCGAAAACGGCTGCACGCGCGTCGTTCGGGGTAGTCAAAACCGCGTTTTTCCGCGTGGCGCAGAGCGCGAAACTATCGAATCCGAAGCGGTTTATTTGGAAGCCCCGGCGGGTAGCTTAATCGCGTTTAACGGCGGCTTGTGGCACGCGGGAAGTCAGAATAAAACCGACAAACCGCGCCGCGCCATCCACGCGTTTTATCATCGCGCTTGGCTGCGCCCGCAGTGGGATTATCCGCGCAGTTTATCGCCCGAAGTGGTCGAAACCATGACCGACGAGCAAAAACGGCTCTTTGGTTTTTATGCGCGCCCGCAGTGGTATGACTGGCAAAGCGACGAAGTAAAAGCTGCTGTGTAAGAAGCCGTTTGTCCGCGACTTCTGAGACTGCGAGGGCCGGAAATGCTCCAAAAACACGCTCAATGGGCCAAAAACAGTGCGTTTTTCGCCGGAAACCCATCGGCGTTCGGTAATTGCCGCTTGGTTTTCAGCGATTGTTGATCGGCTTTTGCCGATTGCCGATGGCCTTTCAGCGATGTTGATCGGCTTTCGGCGATTGCCGATGGCCTTTTGGCGATTGCCGATGGGCTTTCGGCGATTGTTCATCGGCTTTTGGTGAGTGCCGATGGCCTTTTGGCGGTTGTAAAGCGGCTTTTTATGATTGCCGCTCGGCTTTTGGCCCGTTTGGGCATCTGTTTGAGGCATTATCGCAAGGTTTTTCGCCTTACCGGGCTAAGGTTCGGAACTTTGCCAACAGATTCTTCTGATTGTCTGAAATTTTTGTAGCGCGCGTTCGGGTTCAATGATAAACCCCGTATGACTTCACCATTGCATGAAACCCCATTCGATTATTCTCGACACCGACATCGGCGACGATGTTGATGATGCTTTAGCCCTTGCCATCACGCTCAACTCGCCGGAAATTGAATTGCTCGGCGTGACAACGGTTTTTCGGGATGCGCCGCGCCGCGCGCTGCTTGCGCAGCAGATTTTGGGTTTGTTTGAGCGCGAGGTTCCCGTGCGCGCCGGTTGCTCGAAGCCGCTGATTTTATCATGGGACGAACTGCCCGGCGGCGCCACTTTGGGCAAGCAATTCGAGGCGCTGGATGCTTCTTTGCGCTACGAAGAAAA
This sequence comes from Abditibacteriaceae bacterium, assembly GCA_031372065.1. Classification (GTDB taxonomy): domain Bacteria; phylum Armatimonadota; class Abditibacteriia; order Abditibacteriales; family Abditibacteriaceae; genus DASWNL01. The sequence continues at coordinate 13,701 of JANMKN010000341.1, forward strand.
ACAGCACGCCGTTGATTTCATTATCGAAACGGCGCAAAATTTCAGCGCTGAAAATCCGCTTATCCTTTGCCCGATTGGGCCGCTGACTAATATCGCTTTGCTGCTCGCCAAAGCGCCCGAAGTTATGCCGCAAATTCGCATCGTTTTGATGGGCGGCTGGTGGAGCGAAGCAAACGCCGAATGGAACATCAAATGCGACCCCGAAGCGGCGGCTATGGTTTTCCATTCCGGCGCGAATATCACGATGGTGGGCATTGACGTGACGAAAAAATGCGTGCTAACCGAGGAGCAAGTGGAGCAATTTCAAGAAGCGGGCACGCCGCGCGCCCGCTTTCTTCATGACCTCATCAAATTGTGGAAACACAAAGTGACGCTGCACGACCCGCTGACGCTTTTGACGTTGTTCGACGACTGCGTGCAATTTGAAGACAAGCACATCAAAGTGGAATTATGCGGCGAGAAGCGCGGCTGCACCGTAGAAACCGAAGGCGCACCCAACTGCCGCGTCGCTGTAACTGTGGACGTTGACCGCGCCGTGAATTTATTTATGGAAAGGGCATTGAAGTAGTTTTGCGTTATGGGTTTTGAGGTGAATCTCGAAATCCTGAACTCAAAACTCACAACGCAAAACTCATGACTCAAAAGTTAAAATGGGGCCTTCTGGCCTCCGGGCGAATTGCGAATTCGTTTGCCAAAGGCGTTTTGGCCTCGCAAAGCGGACAATTAGTGGCTGTTGGCAGCCGCTCGCAAGAGAAAGCCGATGAATTCGCCGAAAAATACGAGATTCCCAACCGTCACGGCAGCTATGAAGCGCTACTTGCCGATCCCGAAGTGGACGCGGTTTACATTTCGACGCCGCATCCCGGACACGCGGAATGGGCCATCAAAGCCGCCGAAGCGGGCAAACATATTTTGTGCGAAAAGCCAATTACCATGAACGCCAGCCAAACGATGGCGCTTATCGAAGCGGCGCGGCAAAACGATGTGTTCTTGATGGAAGCGTTTATGTATCGCTGCCATCCGCAAACCGAAAAACTGCGCGAACTGCTGCGCGAAAAAGCCATCGGCGATGTGCGCCTCATTCAAGCGACGTTTTCCTTCAACGGTGGCCCGAACTACGAAGGGCGACTCTTGCGCAACGACCTTGGCGGCGGCGGCATTTTGGATGTTGGCTGCTACGCCGCTTCGATGGCGCGTTTGGTGGCTGGTCATGCTTTGGGCCGACTTTTCGCAGACCCGATTTCTGTTTCGGGTGCCGGTCATTTGGGCCGCGAACGCACCGACGAATGGGCCATTGCCGACCTGAAATTTGAAAACGACATCGTGGCGCAATTATCAACCGGCGTGCAACTCAATCAAGATAACTCGGTTCGCATTTACGGCAGCGATGGTTGGATTCACATTCCTTCGCCGTGGTTTTGCGGCGGCGAAGACGGCGGCAAAATTATCTTGCACAAAGGCAATGAACCGCAGGAATTCACTACCGAAGCTGGCAATTTATATGCGTGGGAAGCTGATGCCGTAGCCGCCAACATCGAAAAGCGCGCCGCGCCGCAAATGTCGCCCGAAGACACGCTGGGCAACATGAAAACGCTCGACCAATGGCGCAAAGCCATTGGCCTCGTTTACGACGAAGAAAAATCCGAAAACTACACGCGCACCGTGACCAATCGTGAACTTTCGCATAAATCCGGCCACAAAATGAAATATGGCCGCATCGCGCATTTGGAGAAAGATGTCTCGCGTTTGGTTTTCGGCTGCGATAATCAGCCCAATATGGCGCACGCTTCGGTGGTGTGGGACGACTTTTTTGAAAATGGCGGCAACGCTTTCGATACCGGTCATATTTATGGCGGCGGTTTGATGGAAAAACTGCTCGGCCAGTGGATTAAGAACCATAACATCCGCGACCAAGTGGCGGTTATCGTCAAAGGCGCGCACTCGCCGCATTGCAACCCGCAAGACTTGACCAAGCAATTGCACATCAGCCTTGACCGCTTGCAATTCGACCACGCCGACATTTATTTCATGCACCGCGACAACCCGGATATTCCCGTCGCGGATTTCATCGAAGAACTGAATATGCACGTTAAAGAAGGCCGCATCAAAGCCTTTGGCGGCTCGAACTGGAGCCTCCATCGTGTGCAGGAGGCCAATGATTACGCCGTCAGCAAAGGTTTGCAAGGCTTTTCCGGCGTGAGCAATAATTTCAGCCTCGCGCGCATGGTTGATCCGGTGTGGGGCGGCTGCATTCACTCGTCCGATGCCGCTTCGCGCGCATGGTTTGAGCAAACGCAACTCGCTTTGATGCCGTGGAGCAGCCAAGCGCGTGGTTTTTTCGTGCGCGGCGATAGAAACTTCACAGGCGACGAAGAATTAACGCGCTGCTGGTATGCCGATGACAATTTCGCGCGCTTGGAACGCGTGCAGCAAATGTCCAAAGAGCGCGGTTGGTCACCGATTAACATCGCGCTGGCTTACATTCTTAACCAGCCGTTCCCCACCTTCCCGCTCATCGGCCCGCGCACCATCGGCGAAACGCACAGTTCCTTTGGCGGCCTCGACATCGAACTTTCGCCCGATGAATTAAAGTGGCTGAATTTGGAAGATTGAGACAAGATGCTGGATGTAACCAAAAGGCGTGTGATAATTCACACGTTTTTTGGTTTTTCTGCGCTAAAATGAAATGTGATGTCTGAAACGACTTTAGTAAATGGCTCAAAGCCAAATGTTTTATGGCGTAATTCGCTTTTGGCTGGCGATTGTGCGGCGATTTTGCCAAAGCTGCCGGATGAAAGTGTGAATCTCATTGTCACTTCGCCGCCTTACGCCGATTCGCGCAAAAGCGCGTATGGTGGCATGCATCCCGATGATTACGTCGAGTGGTTTTTGCCGATAACGCATGAACTGCGGCGTGTGTTGACAAAAGATGGCTCCTTCGTTTTGAACATCAAAGAAAAAGTGGTGGACGGGCAGCGTCATACTTACGTTCTCGAACTCATCTTGGCAATGAAAAAGCAAGGGTGGCTTTGGACGGAAGAATATATGTGGCACAAGAAAAATTGCGCGCCCGGCAAATGGCCCAATCGCTTTCGGGATTCGTGGGAGCGTTGCTTGCATTTCACACGGGAAAAAAAGTTCAAGATGAATCAGGAAGCGGTTATGGTGCCAACCGGTGATTGGGCCAAAGCGCGCTTGAAAAATCTTTCGGAAACCGATCAGCGCCGCGATAATTCCCGCGTGGGCAGTGGCTTCGGAAAAAACGTTTCCAATTGGGTTGGGCGCGACATGGCTTACCCGACAAATGTTTTACACCTTGCCACCGAATGCTCCAACAAATCGCATGCAGCGGCTTTTCCGCGCGAAGTGCCAGCATGGTTTATTAAGCTGTTTTCCGACTCCGGCGATTTGGTTCTTGACCCTTTTGCCGGTTCGGGCACCACGCTTTTAGCCGCGCGCGAATGGGAGCGCGATTACTGCGGCATTGAACTTAAAGAAGAATATTTTCAAATCGCGCTTGATAGCCTCAACACCGCGCCGCCTGTGCTTTTTGTGGGTGCATAAGCGAGGTTTTAGGATGTTTTAGTGAGAGAAAGACTATAGTGGAAGTTAAACAAATTTCAAATGTAAGCCGTAAACTTGCCTATATATGTAAGAGACGAACTATAGTGGAAGTTAAACACATTTCAATTGTAAGCCGTCAACGCGCTTATATAGTAAGAGACGAACTATAGTGGAAGTTAAACCCTGTAGAATGGCGTTTGAAAAACAGAATAACGGCCCGTTTCACTTTTTGGTGAAGCGGGCCGTTGTGTTTTTGAATTTCGGTGCCTCGCAGCATCGGAATGAAAGGGGAATTATTTATGGGATGGACATCAATGATGGAGGACATGCAGGAACGTTTGGACGAAGATCGTTACAATGCAGGGCGGTATAGGTCTGCAGATCAAACTGTGCACAAGGTGCATTCAAAAAAGGTGTCTTCAAATGTGAACCAGCCTGCAACCTGCAAAGCAGTTGCCGCTGTGAGCCAAGGCCGAAAGGAAGAGGAATCAATGGAAGAAATCCATAAGCTACGACGAGACAACGCTCTCCTTCAGCGTCGGTTGTTAAAGGCCCAAAATCGCCGGACGCAGGCGCGTTCCGAGGTATCGCGTCTTACTACAGAAAATGCACAGTTGCAGTCTGTCAATGCTGATGTGCAGCAGCAAATGGTAAGAATTCAGGCATTGTGCGCTCAATTACAACGTGAAAAGGATAAGGCTCTCAAGGAGCGTGATGAAGCTGAACAATCTCTGATGGATGAATGGGCGCATCAAGATGGATTGATGATGCAACCAAGGGATAAGGTTGTTACGCGGTCATTTCGTGAATTACGCGGCGGTGCGGGCATAGCGAATGGTAGAACGCGTAGGCGCTTAAAGTCACGATAAAGAACAATTTATTATGGAGAGTGAAAGCCCACCGACTTTCACTCTCCATAATTTGACTTTTTAAAGCGTGTGACAAGCATTTGTTTAGAGCCTCTTCAAAATTTGCCAAAAATTTTCCTTGCACTCTTCTTTTAACCTCACTATAATAAAACCCTTGCCGATGAAATTTTATTTTACGGCGATTTTTGATTACTACGTTCCTTTTTGAAGTGAACGCTTTGGATTTTCTTCACGATGACAGTTTTTACAACAAAACCTATCGTCCCTTAAGTTTGGATTTATCAATCACTTTTTGAAGACCGGATTGCCTCAATAAAACGAGAACGCGCGCCGGGCGGGTTGTTTGTGCCGCCGGGTGGTTTTTCGCGTGTGTGATTGAGGTGTAATCGGGTCTTATTTTCGTTTTTCTGATTTTCAGGAGGAAGCATGGCGCTCAGTATTGGCGGCGAACAACGAATTCGTCGCATTGGAAGCCGGAGTCGGTTCGATGAGCAGTTTACGCGGGAAGGTGCGCCGAGTATCGGCTCAGGCCGTCCCATCGAAACGGCTACACAGGTGGAATCGGCCACCAAGAAAATTTCGCTGCATCAATTTGGCGGGTTGGAAGTTCCCAATCTGGTCGAGATGCAGTTGGAATCGTATGAGTGGTTTCTTAATTTCGGACTCCGCGAGTTATTTTCGTCGTTTTCGCCCATCGAAGACTTTACCGGTGCCATGTCTCTGGAATTTCTCGATTATACCTTGGGCGAGCCGAAATTCACGCCCGACGAGTGCCGTGAGCGCGATTTGACCTATGAAATGCCGATGAAGGTCAAGGTTCGCGTGGTCAACAAAGAAACCGGCGAACTAAAAGAAAGCGAAGTTTATTTGGGCGAATTGCCTTGCATGACTTCGCGCGGCACGTTTATCATCAACGGCGCCGAACGCGTCGTGGTGGCGCAGTTGTCGCGTTCGCCGGGCGCTTATTTCAAAGAAGAAATCGCGTATTCGGGCCGCCGCTTGTTGCAAATGCAAATCATCCCGCAAGAAGGCGCGTGGGTGGATGCCGAAGTGACCGAAGAAGCCGCCAAAGACGTTTCCATCATGCTCGGCGTGAAAATTGGCCAATCGAAACGGATGCCAATTACCACGCTGATGCGCGCGTTTTCGGCGATGGACGTTTCGCAACCGCACGCCCGTCGCGTCGAATCTATGGCGCCCAGTTCGCGCAAGCTCAAAGGCCGTATTTTGGCCGAGCAGTTAGTGGACTACAACACTGGCGAATTGGTGGCTGAAGCGGGCGATTTGATTGACGACGATTTGCTGACACGCATCCGCGCTCTGCGCGATAATCCGACAATCGAAGTCGCCGCGCCGCGTTTGCAATGCGCGACGAGCCGTCAGATTCTCGATTTGTTCGGCGAACGCTCAACCATCACCGATATTAGTGCCGAAGGCTTATCGGAACCGGGCAGCGGTGGTGCTGACCGTGAATACAATTACTTCCTCGCGCAGGACATCATGGATGGCGACCACAAAAAATTGGTCTTGCGCTCGACAGCGCATATTGATTCGGATGCCATTGAGAAAATTCTACGCGTTGCTCCTGAAAGCCTCGAAGTTTATCGTTTGGTGCCGATGTTAGCCGGTTCGCTGGCGCTGGATCGCGTCAAAGAAGAACGGGGCCGCGACGAAGACCCGACGCTGATGGAAATGATGGCGCTGGCCGAAGTTCACAAAGCGCAGCGTCCCGGCGATCCGCCCACGCAAGAATCCGCGCGCAACTTGCTGACAAGCTACTTTTTCGACCCGAAACGCTACGATTTGGGCCGTGTTGGACGCTACAAACTCAATAAAAAATTGAGCGGCGAAGTGCCGGATAATATCCACACGCTGACGCTTGACGACCTTGTCGGCGGTATTCATTATTTGCTGGAAATGGACAAGGCCGAAGAAGAAAAATACGGTAGCGATGACATTGACCACTTGCGCAACAAGCGCGTGCGCAGCGTTGGCGAGCTTTTGCAAAATCAGCTTCGTTCGGGAATGCTGCGCATGGAGCGTGTGGCGCGTGAACGCTTGACTTCGCTTGACCGCGAATCGGTCACGGCGCAAGCGGTTATTTCCATCAAGCCAATTACTGCCGCCGTTCGTTCGTTCTTTGGCAGCGGCCAGTTGTCGCAGTTCATGGATCAAACCAATCCGCTCGCGGAATTGGCGCACAAGCGTCGTCTTTCGGTGCTTGGCCCCGGCGGTTTGAGTCGTCAGAGCGCCAAACTCGAAGTGCGCGACGTGCATCATTCGCATTATGGCCGCATTTGCCCGATTGAAACGCCCGAAGGCCCGAACATTGGCCTGATTGGTTCGCTGGCAACGTATGGCCGCATTGATGAATACGGCTTTTTGCAAACGCCTTATCGTGTGATGGACAACGGCAGAGTGACCGAAGAAATTCGTTACCTGTCGCCCGACGAAGAAGAAGGCGTGACCATCGCCTCGGCGTCAACGCAAGTCAATGCCGATGGCACGATTATCGGCGAAATGGTTCAATCGCGGCGCAGCACCACTCACCCGCAGGTTTTGCCCACCGAATGCCAATATATTGATTTGTCGCCGTTGCAAGTGTTTTCCGTCCCAACAGCGCTGATTCCGTTCCTTGAACACGACGATGCCAATCGCGCTTTGATGGGATCGAATATGCAGCGCCAAGCGGTGCCGCTTTTGCGTCCGCAGGTGCCGATGGTGAAAACCGGCCTCGAAAACATTGCGGCGCGCGATTCGGGCGCGGTTGTGGTTTCAGACGTGGACGGCATCATTGAAGATGTCACCTCGCGCGTTATTATGGTGCGTGGTTACGACGGCGAATTAGTCGAACATCCGTTGCGCACGTTTGTGCGTTCCAACCAAGCGACGTGTATTCACCAAAAGCCGATTGTCAACAAAGGCGACCGCGTGCAAGCCGGTGACCCGATTGCCGATGGCCCGTCTACTAATGGCGGTGAATTAGCGCTCGGCCATAATTTAACTGTCGCGTTTGCGTTGTGGGAAGGCTACAACTACGAAGACGCGATTATTTTGAGCGAACGCGTTTCGCGCGAAGATTTGTTGACTTCGATGCACATCGAAAAATACGAAGTCGAAGCGCGCGACACCAAACTCGGCCCCGAAGAAATTACCCGCGATATTCCAAACGTCGGTGAAGATCAACTGAAAAACCTCGACGAATTTGGCATTATTCGCGTCGGTGCCGAAGTGTTCCCGCAGGACATTTTGGTCGGCAAAATTGCGCCGAAGTCGCAAGGCGAATTATCGGCAGAAGAACGCCTCGTTATTGCGATTTTCGGCAAAAAAGCCGAAGAATCGCGCGATGCAAGTTTGCGAATGCCGCACGGCGAAAAAGGCACCGTTGTGGGCGTGCAAATCTTCGCGCGGCATAAATATTTTTCGCATCAATTGTTTGAAAAATATCGCCGCGAAGGCATGACCGAAGGCGAAGCCGAACGCAAGGCGACTTATGCGTTTGTTTCCGACCCGGATCGCCCGATTTGCCCCGAAACTGGTGGCCCATTAGATAAGCGCCCCGGCGACGAATTGCGTGCCGGCACCAATCAAATGGTGCGCGTTTATGTGGCGCAAAAACGCAAAATCATGGAAGGCGACAAAATGGCGGGACGCCACGGCAACAAAGGCGTCGTATCGCGCATTTTGCCCTTGGCTGATATGCCGTTTTTGCCGGACGGAACGCCGATTGACATTATTCTCAACCCGTTGGGTGTGCCTTCGCGCATGAACATCGGACAGATTTTGGAAATGCATCTTGGCTTGGTTGGCAAGCATTTCGGCACCGATTTTATCAACCCGATTTTCGGCGGCGCCAGCGAAAACGAAATCTACGAAGGTATGCGTCGTGTTGGTGCGCAATTGCATGTTGCAACGCTGCGCAACTACATCGAAAGCGAACTTGAAATCGAAGTTCCGTTCGATGAAAACAGTGAGGCCGACGAAGCCGATCAACTGGAAACGTTGACCCAAGCGCTGACGGATACTTTGCGCAAATTGGACGATGAGACCTTGGATCTCTTTGGCGAACAAGTAAACACACCTGCCGAAGAATTCGGGCGCAGCGACAAAAATCGCAAAGCCGATTTGATTACCAAAGCAGTGCGCGCCATCGTGCATAAGCGCACAGGTTACGATGCCGTGACCGGCAAATGCGTGATGTATGACGGACGCACCGGCGAAGCTTTCCAACAACCCGTGGCAATGGGGCAGGTTTACATGATGAAACTGCACCATTTGGTCGAAGACAAAATCCACGCCCGTTCGACTGGCCCCTACAGCCTTGTGACGCAGCAGCCTTTGGGCGGCAAAGCGCAGTTTGGCGGTCAGCGTTTCGGCGAAATGGAAGTGTGGGCGCTCGAAGCCTACGGCGCGGCGCATACGCTGCAAGAAATTCTGACTATCAAGTCGGACGATGTGGCGGGCCGCGTCAAGACTTACGAATCCATCGTCAAGGGCGAGAGCGTGCTCGAACCCGGCGTGCCCGAATCGTTCAAGATTCTCGTGAAAGAATTGCAAAGTTTGGCTTTGCAAGTCGAAGTCGAAGATGAAGACGGCAACGTGATGGAACTCAAAGAAGTCGAAGACGAGTTCGAAGAAGGACGATAGATTGACGAATTGCGATTGACGATTGACGAGTAAAATTCGTCAATCGTCAATCAAAAATCGTCAATTGTGTGAAGGAGATCTATGCCTGATCAAGATATTTTTGGACTAATGCCCTCTGAAGCGCCTGTGGCGCCTCGCTCGCCGCGTAATGCGCAAAACAACGCGCACACTGGTGTGTTGTCGGCCTCAGCATTCGACCTGCTGCGCATTGGCATCGCCAGCCCGCAGGACATTCGTTCGTGGAGCCGGGGCGAAGTCAAAAAGCCGGAAACCATCAATTACCGCACGTTCAAACCCGAACGCGACGGTTTGTTTTGCGAGCGTATTTTCGGGCCGACCAAAGACCTCGAATGCTCGTGCGGCAAATTTAAAAAGTCGAAATTCAAAGGCGTTATCTGCGACCGCTGCGGCGTCGAAGTAACGCGCGCCAAAGTGCGCCGCGTGCGTATGGGCCACATTGAACTGGCCGCGCCGGTCGCGCATCTTTGGTATGTCAAAGGCGTGCCAAGTCCGATGGCGCTTTTGCTGGATATGTCGCCGCGCCATTTAGAGCGCATTCTTTATTTTTCGCACTGGGTTGTCACCAAAGCCGATCAGAATAAAATCTCGAAAAACATCGAGAAAATTCGTGACGCTGTGAACTCCGAAATGGGCGAAATTGATGATTCGCGCGATGTGGAACGCAAGCGCGGCATCGAAGCCTATGCCGAAACCAAGCAACGTCACGACGAAGGCGACGAGACCATCGCTGTCACCGATGTTGAGGCCGCTCGCAAACGTGCTGAGGACGTGTCGGGCGATGCCTTTGCCGAAGAGCGCAAAAAAGAACTGAATGATGCGATGGGCCTTTTGGCCGAGTTGGAAAAGCGTCGCTTGCTCGAAGATCGTGAATTTCGCGGTTTGCAAAAGTTGATGGAAACCATCAACCGCAAACTCGGCAAAGGTTTCGAGACGATGTTCGAGGCCGGAATGGGCGCCGATGCGGTCAAAAAGCTGCTCGAAGACATTGATTTGGAATCCATGTCGCGCGAATTGAAAAAATCCGTGCAGGAAACGCCGGTTGGCGCCAAGCGAGGCCGTTTAATCAAGCGCCTCGAAATCGTCGAAGCGTTTCGCAAATCGAAGAACCGTCCCGAATGGATGATTCTCGAAGTGATTCCCGTCATGCCGCCCGAACTGCGCCCGATGGTGCAGTTGGATGGCGGACGTTTCGCCACTTCGGACTTGAACGATTTGTATCGCCGCATCATCAACCGCAACAACCGCTTGAAGCGCATCACGGAAATTCGCGCGCCGGAATCTATCATCAACCACGAAAAGCGCTTGCTTCAGGAATCGGTTGATGCCTTGATTGACAACACGCGCCGCCAACGTCCGGTGACTGGTTCCAGTGGCCGTCCGCTGAAATCTTTGTCCGATATGTTGAAGGGCAAAGAAGGCCGTTTCCGCAAAAACCTGCTCGGCAAGCGCGTGGATTATTCGGGTCGTTCGGTTATCGTTGTCGGCCCGTATTTGCGCCTTGACCAGTGCGGTTTGCCCAAAGAAATGGCATTGGAACTCTTCAAGCCGTTCGTCATGAAGCGTTTGGTGCAAAAGAATTTCACGCAAAACATCAAAACCGCGCGCCGCATGGTGGAGCGCCTCAAGCCGGAAGTGTGGGACGCTTTGGAAGAAGTGATTACCGAGCATCCGGTTTTGCTGAACCGCGCCCCAACCTTGCATCGTTTGGGCATTCAAGCCTTCGAGCCGATGCTGGTGGACGGCAAAGCGATTCAGATTCACCCTCTGGTCTGCCCGTCGTTTAACGCCGACTTTGACGGCGACCAGATGGCGGTTCATGTGCCGCTTTTCCCGGCGGCGCAGGCCGAAGCGCGCGTCTTGATGATGAGCACCAATAACCTGTTTTCGCCGCGCGATGGCGCTCCGGCGATGGCTCCGGCCTACGACATGGTTTTGGGCTGCCATTATCTGACGATTCAAAAGCAAGGCGCCAAGCCAATCTCGCAGTTGACGCCCGAAGAAAAAGAAGCGCTGCCGCGTTATGCTTCGACGGAAGAGGCGATTTTTGCGCACGACACCAACAACCTTGATCTGCAAAGTTTGATTAATGTGCGTCATTGGTCGGGCGAGAAAAAGCGCGAAGGCGCCGAACGCGGTGAATTAATCACCACGGTGGGCCGCTTGATTTTCAACGAAATCGTGCCGCAGCAACTGGGCTTTTGGAATGCGCCGGTGTTGAAGAAAACCATTAGCGGCTTGATTCAACGCTGCTACGAAGAAATCGGCAACGAAGCCACGGTAAAATTCTTGGACGCTGTGAAGAATCTTGGCTTCCGTTATGGCACCAAGTCGGGCATTTCGATTTCGATGGCCGACTTTCGCGTGCAAACCGACCGCACCGAGATTTTGGAAAAAACCGAAGCCAAAGTGCGGCGCACCAACGACATTTACAATGATGACCCGCTGGCGATGACGGCTCAGGAACGCGAGCGTCAGGTTCTGCAAGCGTGGATTGGCGCGGCCAAAGAAGTCGGCGACAGCGTGGTTCGCGCGATGGATTCGTATAACCCGTTTCGCATGATGGCTTTTTCTGGCGCGCGTGGTAGTGAGCGTCAGATTCAGCAGATTGTCGGTATGCGTGGCCTCATGATGGACCCGTCGGGCCGCTTTATCGAAGACTTGCCGGTGCGCTCCAACTTCCGCGAAGGTTTGGATTTGCACGAATACTTTGTGTCCACGCACGGCGCTCGCAAGGGCCTGGCCGACACCGCACTGCGCACGGCGGACGCTGGCTATTTAACGCGCCGTCTGGTGGACGTATCGCAGGATGTCATTATTCGCGCCGACGATTGCGGCACAACGGACGGCATTCCGGTTTCGGAAGTATGGGAAGAAGTCGAAACGCACATGGCAAGCGTCGTGCGCGCTTCGATTGGCCGCCGCTTGTCGGATTTGGTCAAAGACCCGGAAACCGGTGAAGTGCTGTATGAGCAGGGCACTTACATTTATGCCGACGTGGCGGAGCGCTTGCGTGAGTTGCCGCCTTCGACGCGTTTGCACATTCGCACGCCGTTGCAGGTGTTGGCGGATCGTTTGGTAGGTCGCATTTCGCTGGAAACAGTGAAAGACCCACGCACCGGCACGACCCTGATTAAAAAAGGTCAGGCGATTGACCGCTTTGTGGCAGCGAAAATCGAAGAAGCGGGCGTCGAAGAAGTGAAAATCCGCAGTATTCTGACCTGCAAATTGGGCAAGGGCGTTTGCGCTAAATGCTACGGTCACGATTTGTCCACCAATGAATTGGTGGAAATCGGCGAAGCCGTGGGCATTATCGCGGCGCAGTCCATCGGCGAGCCGGGCACGCAGCTCACGATGCGCACCTTCCATTTGGGTGGTGTAGCGGGCGGCGCCTCGCTAACCGGCGTGGCGCAGGTCAAAAAAGCGCGCACACAGGCTTTGATGGAATTGCGCAAAGACATTGATCAGGGCACCTTCGCTTTGCAGGGCAGCGCGACAGAGCAAAAACGCGAAATTCAGCGTTACCTGAAAGTGTTGGAAGCGACTGTCGGCGGTCTGCTTCGTGTGGTGGAATTGTTCGAGGCGCGCAAGCCCAAGGGCGAAGCCATTACCACCGATGTGGAAGGCACTGTGGTCGCGATTTTGGGTGGTGGCCGCGCTGAAATCATGCCCGGCTTCGATTTGAAAATTGATCAGCATCAGGCGCGCACTGGTGTGCGTCGCGTGTTGATTCAAACCACCGAAGAAGTCACGGATCGCGAAAAACTGATTGGTCACTATGCGGCGCATGACATTCCCGGCGCCAAAGGTGCCAAGGCTTTGGCGACAGCCGGGCAGGAACTGACGGATCGCATTCTTGACCAAATCGAGAAGGGTGGACACAAGCGCGTAACGGTGCGCCGCGAATTTGCGGTTCCCTATCGTGGCACTCTGGCAGTCAAAGTCGGCGACGAAGTGACGACCGGCAATATGCTGACGCGTGGCCCGCTGTGGCCGCAGGACGTGTTGGCATGGCGCGGCATCAAAGGCGTTGCGGAATATCTGGTGGCCGAAGTGCAAAAGGTCTATAAGGCGCAAAGCATTTCGATTCACGACAAGCACATCGAAGTAATCGTGCGTCAGATGCTGCGCAAGCGGCGCATCAAAGATACCGGCGATACCGAACTGATGCCGGGCAAATTGGTAGATTCGGGCGTGCTGGAATTGCGCAACGAAGAAGCTGTTGGCAAAGGCGAAGCCCCGGCAACAGCCGATTATGTGTTGCTGGGCATCACCGAAGCCGCGCTTGCTACCGAATCGTTCCTTTCGGCGGCGAGCTTCCAAAAGACAACCAAAGTCTTGACCGAAGCTGCCACGCATGGCCGCGTGGATATGCTCGAAGGCTTGAAGGAAAACGTCATCATTGGGCGTTTGATTCCGGCGGGCACCGGCCTTTATCGCAAGGAAAGAGTGGATGTCGTCATTGACGACGCCGCGCTGGAATATGCGAAAAAGCACTTCGACGAATTGGGCGGCGGCAACCTGATGGCGCGCGCACCGGGCAAAGGCGAAAAAATGCCGTCGTATGACGACATTTATCCTGTGCCCATCGCGCTGGAAGACACGGGCGAAATGGACGAGGCCGGTTTCTCCATCGAAGAAGGCGAGCCAGAAGAAGGCGATGACGCCGGATTGGATGACTTTCTCAGTGCGGGCGCCGTTGTTGACCCTGAACTCGCCGATTTCAACGACGAGTAAACCTCACTTTGGTGAGCAAACTCGTTAATTCGTTGTAAAATTAAAGCGCCCGCTGCTTTTGGCAGCGGGCGCTTTGGTTTGTTGGAATCAAATGGTCGTTATGAAACTGTGGGACATTTTAGCCTTCGGCGCTGTTGCTGTGGATGATTTGCTTTATGTGGAGGATTATCCCGAAGCGGGCAGCAAAATTCCGGTTTCGCAGCGGCGGCGCGATGGCGGTGGACTTGCAGGCACCGCGATGTGTGTGGCCTCGAAACTGGGCGTGCGAACCGCGTGGGCGGGCGTGTTAGGCGACGATGAACTCAGTCAGTTCTCGATTTCCGATTTGCGCCGTTACGGGGTAGATTGCACGCAGATTGTGATGCAGGAAGGCGCCCGCCCACATTATTCGGTGATTATCGTCAATCGCGCGACGGGCGCCCGCACGATTTTGGCGTTGCACGATGGCGTGCAGGATTTTCCAGCCGTCAACGTCACGGAAGAGTTAATCGGCTCCTGCCGGATGTTGTTTGTAGATCATCACGGCATCGAAACGGCTGTCAAAGCGGCAAGCCTCGCCAAGCGTCTGCAAATTCCTGTGGTGGCCGATATTGAACGTTTGACCGATGGCCTCGAAGTCTTGCTGCCTTTGATTGATCACCTTATTGTTGGCTTTGATTGCGCACGCGAACTGACGGGCGAAACCGAGCCACAAAACATGGCGCGACAGTTGGGCGAAAACCGCGTTTGCGGCGCGGTCACGCATGGCGAAAATGGTTGCTGGTTTACGGCGCACGACGCGATTCTCCACCAAGCGGCTTTTAGAGTGCCGGTGGTTGATACCACGGGCTGCGGCGATGTTTTTCATGGCGCTTATGCGGCGTCTTTGGTGCGCGGCGAAAGCATCGCCGATGCCATACGCACCGCTGCGGCCTGCGCCGCGCTCAAAGCCAAACAACCCGGCGGGCGCAGTGGCATTCCGGGTCGCGAAACGGTCAGAAAATTCTTGATGTAATTTGTGGTGTAGATTGAGGAGTGCAGGTTTGAATTTGTTTGGTTGGACAGATGTTTTTCAGAATTTTTTGCGGCGGCGCGGAACATCGCGCGTAGCGTCGGCGATAGCGATTTTGGCTCTGGCTGGTGTAGCTTGGGCCGCGCCGCAAGTGGCACAAAAAGTGGCGTCCAAAGCAGGGCAACGCGTGGTGCAAAAACCCGCGACTGCCACTAAACCTGTTGTGAACTGGCAAAAACTGCCCACTCGCGGCAAATTGCCAGCGCGTGGCGGCAGCGCCGGCGATCTCGTTCCCGTTCCGTTGCCGCCACCTCCGCCCACACCGACGCCAATTCCCGTTCCGACACCGACGCCCACGCCGATGCCATTGGAAATGTTTCCCTTTGCGCCGCCGCCGTTTGATGCCTCGCCAAATGCCGTGGATGTGTCGTGGCTGAACGAAACGCCAGCGGGAAAAAGTGGCTTCATCCGCGCGCAAGGCGAACATTTCGTGGACGCCCAAAACCGCACTGTGCGCTTCTGGGGCGTGAATGTATCGTATGAAGGCGCCTTTCCTGATAAGGACAAGGCACCCCTTATCGCCGCGCGCTTGGCGAAACTTGGCTTCAACGCGGTGCGCTTGCATCAATACGAAACCAGTGTTGTGCCGGGCAGTTTGTGGAAAGGCGCGGGCATCGGTTCCTCGCGCATCGCGCAACCTCGCGAAGTTGACCCAGAGCAGTTAGATCGCCTTGATTTCTTCATCGCCGCACTTATCAAGCACGGCTTGTATATCAATTTGAACCTGCACGTCGGGCGCGAGGCTGTTGAAAGTGATGGCCTTGTCCAAGTGCGCGATTTGCCGGAAAAAGATAAGGGCGTCAGCTACTACGATAAGAATTTAATTGCTTTGCAAAACGAATTTTCGAAGATGATGTTGACGCACGAAAATTCGTATCTCGGCCACGCGCTCAAAGATGAGCCGGGCCTTGCGATGGTCGAACTCACCAACGAAAATTCGCTGCTGGGCCTATGGCTCGCCGATAAATTCGATAGCATTCCGCCCGATTTTCAAGCACCTTTGCGCGAGCGCTGGAACGAATGGCTGAAAAAGCACTATGACGAAGTAAGTTTGCACAGCGCGTGGACGGAATGGGACGAGCCGATGGGCGTTGATAACTTGCTGCATTTGCCGCCGCCGCCGGAAATTCTCAATCCCGATTCGCCCGATGGTCAACTGTCCATTGGCTTAAACGATTTAAAATCGTGGCAGATGACCACGGTTTCACCGGCCATCGGCACGCTGGAAGCGGATGCGCTCAGTGGCGCCACGGTGGACAGCTTGATTAAACCGGGCCTCACCGTGACGATGCGCACGCCGGGCAACATTCGCGCTTTGGGCGGCGTGTCGTGGGCTTTTCGTTTGACGCGCGATAATGTGCCGCTCGTGGAAAATCAGGCTTACACTTTGAGTTTTTATGCCCGCGCCGCGCAGCCGAACGCCAACAAAGCGCGCAAAGCGGCTCTGACAATCAACGGCGGGTTTTATACGACCTTCGACATCGGCACCGACTGGAAAAAATACTCATTCGCGTTTCGCTTGCGCAGTTTGCAGGATGGCCCGCGCCAAATCACTATGAGTTTGGGCAACGAAACGGGTTTTGCGCAGTTCAGCGAGATGGAATTGCGCACCGGAGGCCGCAAAACGGCGCCCGACGAATGGACTTTGATTTCCGGCGTGCCGGTGCCCGATTGGAGCGATACGCAAGTCGTGCGCGTGCGGCGCGATTTCGCCGAGTTTTTGGGCGAAGTCGAAGCCGAATACGCCACAAAAATGCGCACTTTTATCAAAGACGATTTGGGCGTGCGCTGCCCTCTGTGGATTTCGCAAGCGCAATTCGGCGGTTGGGGCGGCTTGTGGCGCGAACAAAGCAGCGATGCCATTGATGTTCATGCTTATTGGAAGCATCCCGAACTGGGCGAAGGCGGCTGGAAAGGCGGCAACTGGCGCATCGCCAACGAATCTATGGTCACGGCGGGCGCTGAAAATCCACTTTCTAATTTTGGCTTGTGGCGACTCAAAGGCAAGCCGTTTGTGATGACCGAATGGAACAGCGGCGCGCCCAACGATTTCGGCGCCGAAACGTTGCCGATGGCCGCTGCGATGGCCGCGTGGCAGGATTGGGCGGCGATTTTCGTCTTTGATTATCACGCGCGCGGCCTTTACGAACGCGAACGTATCGAAGGCGCGTTTTCGATTGATACGCATCCGGCCAAAATCGCCTCGGCTCCGGCGGCGGCGCTGATGTTTCGCCGCCCGTCGCAAAATACCAAAGGCTTGCCCGGCGACGATTGGCCCGGCGATGTCAGCCCGGCGTGGGACAGCACCACGCTGACCATGCCCGCCGACTGGCTCTGGAACGAAGTCGCGGCTGTGGGCGGCGAGCCGTTTGCCACGCCGCTGATTAAAACGTGGCGCGAAGCAGGCGCGGCGCGCGCCGAAGGTTTGCGTGGCAAAACTTACGTCAAATTTGCCGCGCCCGGCGAAGCGCTTTTTCCAGTTGCCAGCCGCGCTATTCCCGACGATGAAGGCGGCTGGTCAACCGACACGCGGCAAATTTGGTGGGAAAAAAATCCGGGCTTGTTCAAACTCAACACCCCGCGCACCAAGATGATCGCCGGTTATTTGGGCGGGCGCGGCACAATAAACGGCGAATTATATATCACCGCGCCGACTTCGCACGATAACTGGCTGTGCGCTATGCTTTCGAGCCTCGACAACGAAGCGATTAGCGACTCGAAAAAGCTGCTGCTGACCTTGGCGGGCAAAGCCGAAAATTTAGGCATGGGCAAAGGCGCTGCTTCCGGCAGCAACGGCGTCGTCAATAGCGATTTCTGGGGCTACGGGCCGGGCCAAATTGAAGGCATCAATGCCACGATTCGCTTGCAAACCGCGCTGACGCAGCCCAAAGTTTGGGCCTTAGACGCCACTGGCGCCCGCACTTTGGAAGTGCCAGCCAGCTTCGACAACGGCACCCTGCAATTCATCGCCGGGCCACAATGGAAAACCGCTTGGTATGAAATCGGCGAATAGACCTCCGGTTTTTTAAAAAACGGCCCAATTTTTAAAAATTAGGCCTGATTTTTAAAAAAACCGCTTACCCCAGAGAAAATTAACGTGTCCCTACAAAAGGGACGCGCTCCCCTACGAAAGGGACACGTTCCCCCAGAGCAAATTAGCGTTCCCCCAAAGCAAATTAACGCTCCCCCGGCGTAGGGGGCGATGGTTTTGCTGCGCGGGACGATACAATTGGCACCGCAAAACTGCGGTTAAATTCAGAGTTGGGTTGCCTGCGCGTGGCTTGGCTGGGTGCGATATAATGACGTGAGGCAAAACGGAGGTAGAATGGGTGAAGTCAAGATCACGAAAAGTGATGTAAAAGAATTTGTTGAGGCGGCACACGGCGATTTTGAAAAGGTGAAGCAAATGCTGGCCGATAAGCCGCTTCTGCTCAATATGCCAAATGGAAATGAAACGGCTCTTGGTGCGGCCTGCCAAATGAAGCGCAAAGACATCATTGCGTTTCTCATAGTTCAAGGTGCGCCAATGGATATTTATGTGGCGTGTGTGCTGGGTCTAACAGACAAAGTGGCAGAGTTTCTGGAGGCTGACCCTTCACTGGTCAACAAGAAGAACAAGCAGTCTCACGTTAAGCCGCCCGTCGTATTTGCTTCTGAACAGCCCGAAGTATTGGCGTTACTCAAGAGTAGAGGAGCCAAATAAGTATCTAACCACAGCCCAACAAGAGAATCTCTTGGCAAGGGGTCTGTTTTTAGCACTTTGTTTGGCGACTGATACAGCAAAAAAGCGCGCTTCTCCCATGAGAGGCGCGCTGCATTTGGCCGCCGTCGTTGGTTTAGCCGACATGGGGAGCCGCCAATAGCGGCCAGCCGTTTTCGAAAGTCAAATTTTCAATCATCAAAGTTGGCCGCCCTCCATTCAGTCCGTCGTAAAAATGATAGCTGCACCACAAGGCGCCCTCGTGTTCTAAAACGCCGATGTGTCCGGGGCCAATAAAGCGCCCGCGCCGCGCTAAAAAAGGCGAGCCGCCGCCTTGCATTAAGTCGCGCCCGTCTTTATCGAGATACGGCCCTGTTATCGTTTTGCTGCGCCCGATGCGCACTTCGTAGGTGCTTTCCAAGCCTTTGCAGCACAAGCCCCAATTGACAAACAAAAAATAATCGCCGCCCTGCTGGTAAATGCACGGCGCTTCGATGGCGGGCGAGCCGGGCGGCGGCGCGGCGATGGAAAAAAGGTCTTGGTTCAATCGCTGGCCGGTTTGGGCGTTCAATTCAATCAATTTAATGCCGCTCCAAAACGAGCCAAAACTCATCCATAAACGACCATCTTTGTCGAACGTAAGAGCCGCGTCAATGGCATTGAAATTATCTTCGCCGCGCGACTGAACGATAATTCCTTCGTCGCGCCACGCAAAGTTTTTTGCGTCGGGGTTCAGCGTTTCATTGGTCACTAAACCAATCGCCGAGGTGTTTTTGCCGAACGATGACACCGAATAAAAAATCGCCCAGCGGCGTTTTTTGGCGTCGCCGATTTTTATAATATCCGGCGCCCACCACGCGCCATTATTTTCCGGTGCGACTTCGCGCCACCACGCGGGTGGCGTGGCAAAAACCGGCGGCCCTTGCTGCCATGTTTTCAAGTCGTTTGAAAACTTCGATGGGCCGCCGCGCCCGGTGTGAAACATCCAAAACCGCTCGCCTTCGCGCACAATGGTCGAAGGATCGTGCGCCCGCGTGTTGCCTTCGAGGGGAGTTGGTTCGGTTGGTTTTCCGTCTTGGGTGGTGCCGGAGCGTGTTAGCATTAGCAGCGGCGCGCTATACAAGGCCCCTTTTAAAATGGCGCGGCGTTTCATGGAAATTTTAAGACGGCGCTGCGCGTTATTAGTGGTGAATATGAATGGTGAAAAAGTGCCTTACGCGGCTATACCATTTCGTGATTCGTTTGCTGTCTTTGTGTTTGCATAGTCACTTCGCGGCGCGAAGGAGGTCAAAGCAAAGCGCCGAAAAATTCACGTCACTTTTCAGGAGAATTTCATGTTAAAAAAGCAATCTCGTTTTGCCGCACGTTTTGCGTTGTTAGGTTTGGCTTTGGTTAGCTGCGCCGCCAGTGTGCGCGCTGACATTGCCGTCAAAAACGGCGAAAAAGTCGCCTTTTTGGGCGATTCGATTACGCAGCAAGGCGCGGGCAGCGCCACTGGTTATGTGCGCCTTGTGATGAGCGGCTTGGAAGCCAACGGTATCAAAGCCGAAACGATTGCGGCGGGCATCAGCGGCCATAAATCGAACGATATGTTGGCGCGTTTACAACGCGATGTGCTGGACAAAAAGCCCGATTGGATGACGCTCAGTTGCGGCGTCAATGACGTATGGCATCAAGAGCGCAATCAAGGCATTCTCATTGACGATTACAAGGCAAATATTCGCGCCATTGTTGATAAAGCGCAGGCGGCAGGCATCAAAGTGGTGCTGCTTACTTCGACCATGATTAGCGAAGATCAAAACGCCGCCAATAATCAAAAACTGGTGCCTTACAACGACTTTTTGAAGGCATTGGCCGTCGAAAAAACCCTGCCGATTGCCGATTTGAACGCCATGATGCAAGAGCAAGTGAAGGTGCCGCACAAAGGCAATTTGCTGACCGGCGATGGCGTCCATATGAACCCGTTGGGCAATCAAATGATGGCTCTTGGCGTCTTGAAAGCCTTTGGTTTAAACGAAGCGCAACTGCAAACCGCCCGCGATTCGTGGGCAAAGATTCCGCAAAACATTGGCGCGAATTTAACGCTGGGCCAATGGAACAAACTGAGCGAAATCGCCAATAAACAAAATCGTAGTGTGGATGAAGTGATTAAAGACGCCATCGAAAAAGCCCTCGCGGCGGGTTAAACATAAATGCCTGCAAATGAATTCGCAGGCTACTCGCAGGTCATGAATATGCACCGATTGTTTTTGCCTTTGCTTCTTTTTGCCTTGCCCGTTATGAGCGATACAACACCCGTCCAAACGCTGCCTTTGCCGAATCCGCTGGTGATGCAAAATGGCACGCCAGTGAAAAGCGCCAAGATGTGGCGGGCGCAGCGTCGCCCCGAAATTTTGCAGCTTTTTGAAAGCGAAATCTATGGCAAAACGCTTCTCGGCAGGCCGCAAAATTTGCGTTTTGTGGTGCGCGAGGAAAAGAAGGACGCACGCGGCGGCAACGCAACGCGCTTGCGCGTCGGAATTCTTTTTGAAGGCTCAGAAACCGGACGGCAAATGGAACTTTTAGTTTATTTGCCAAACCACGTTAAGGGCAAAGTGCCGCTGTTTTTAGGCCTCAATTTCGACGGAAATTTCACCACAACAAGCGAAGCCGATATTCCGCTGCCAACGCATTACGTCAACGGACTTTTCAAGAATCGCCCCGCCGACCACAAAGCACATGAAGACGCGCGCGGTTTGCATTCTTATATGTTTCCGTATGACCTGATTTTAGAGCGCGGCTACGGCTTTGCGACGGCTTGTTATGGCGAAGTGGAAGCCGACACCAAAGGCCGTTGGCAGGAAGGCCCGCGCGGCATGACAAATCAACCCGGCGAACATGATTGGGGCGCCATCGGCGCGTGGGCGTGGGCACTAAGCCGCGCGATGGATTATTTAGAAACCAACCCTCGCGTGGACAAAAAACGCGTGGCGATTTTTGGTTTTAGTCGCTTGGGCAAAACCACGATGTGGGCGGGCGCGCAAGACGAGCGTTTTGCCGCTGTCATCTCGCAAAATTCCGGCAAGGGCGGCGTTTCTCTCAGCAAAAGATTGACCGGCGAACCTGTCAAACATTTGGCGCAAGATTTAGGCCATTGGTTCGCGCCCTCTTATGCCAAATACGCCGACAACGAAGCAAATTTGCCGGTTGATGGACACCAAATCGCTTCGCTCATCGCGCCTCGCCCGCTTTTGATTTTAAGCGGCAGCGAAGACAAATGGAGCGACCCCGAAGGCGAATTTATGGGTGGTTTCTTGGCGAATCCGGTTTATCATTTGTTCAAAACCGATGGCCTAATGGCGTTGCAATGGCCCGCGCCGCAAACGCTCATTAACAGCACCATCGGCTATTATTTGCGCCCCGGCCCACACGATGTCACGCTCGAAGATTGGCAGGCCACACTCGCTTTTGCCGACAAACATTTGCGCGCTCAAAAATCACATGAAAAACAAAAACAAGAAATGCGCTTTCCTGATTTCCACAATCATTGGGGCGGCTAATATTTCCACAAAGGCCGCGACTTTTCCCGATGATATTCGGGTCGAGCAAAACGTCGCCTATTTGCCCGCAGATCGCAGCGAAAAAGCCGATTTGTATTTCCCCAAAGAAGACGCCATAAAACCGCGCCCGGCGGTGCTGATTATTCATGGCGGCGGCTTTGTGGGTGGGCAGCGCGATGCGGCGCGCGAAATCAATATCGGCAGCACTTTGGCGCGCAAGGGCTACATTTGCATGAGCATTGATTATTTGCTCTCGAAAGACAACAAAACCATTTGGCCGCAGAATCTTTACGACTGCAAAAATGCCGTGCGCTGGCTGCGAAAAAACGCCACGAAACTCCATATTGATGCCGCTCACATCGGCGTCATAGGCGGCAGCGCGGGCGGTCACTTAGCGGCGATGGTGGCCTTGACGGGGCCAGACGACAAACTCGATCCGCCCGAAGATAACGACATTTCGTGTCGCGTGCAATGCGCCGTTGATATGTATGGCACCAACGATTTATTGCGCTGGCACGATGTCGGAATGCTCGGCAAAAAACGCGACGAAGACTCTGAAATTTACAAGCGCGCTTCGCCCGTTAATTATGCTTCCCAAGACGACCCGCCGATGCTGCTTTTGCATGGCACAGCGGATACAACCGTCAATCAAGAACACAGCGAATGGCTCCGCGCGGCGCTGGAAAAAGCGGGCGTTGAACACGAACTCGTTATCATCGAAGGCGCGCCGCACACTTTTACCTTGCAACCCAAACAGCGCGATTTGCGCCCGCTTGTCGTCGGTTTTTTCGATAAGCATTTGAAATCACAGGAGTAAAATGCCAAATTCCAATCGCCGCGCATTTATCGAAGGCATGGGAGCCGGATTGCTAATGCTAAAGGCTACAACAAGCGAGGCGCAAAACGCAGCAAAGCGCCCCAACATTATCTTGGTGATAACCGATGATCAGGGTTATGGCGACTTGGCGCGGCACGGTCATCCGATTCTTCAAACACCGCATCTTGACCGCTTGCACGACGAAAGTGTGCGCTTGGATAATTTTCTGGTCAGCCCGACTTGTTCGCCCACGCGCGCTTCGCTTATGACGGGCCGACACGAATTTAAAAACGGCGTCACGCATACGATTAACGAGCGCGAACGGCTGAGTTTGAATGCCACAACAATCGCGCAGGTTTTACAAAAAGCGGGCTATCAAACCGGCATTTTCGGCAAGTGGCATTTGGGCGATGAAGACGCTTATCAACCGCAGCGGCGCGGCTTTGAGGAAGTGTTTATTCACGGCGCGGGCGGCATCGGTCAAAGCTACGAAGGCAGTTGCGGCGATGCGCCCGGCAATCTTTATTTCGACCCGGCGATCTGGCATAACGACAAGTTCGTCAAAACGCACGGCTACTGCACCGACATCTTTTTTGATGAAGCGATCAGTTGGATGAGCGGCGCCAAAAACAAAGCGCCGTTTTTCGCTTATATCGCCACCAACGCGCCGCACGAGCCGTTGCAAGTGCCGCAATCTTACGAGGCGCTTTACAAAGACAAAGCGCCCGCCGATGTCGCCAAGTTTTTGGGCATGATTACCAACATTGACGACAATATCGGCAAACTGCGCGCGGCTCTGCAAAACATGGGCATCGAACGCGACACGCTGCTGATTTTTCTCAACGACAACGGCAGCGCGACCGGCGCGAAGTTTTACAACGCGGGAATGCGCGCCCAAAAAGGCACGCCGTATTTGGGCGGCATCCGCGCCATGAATTTCTGGCATTGGCCTGGCACCTTCGCGCCGCGCACGGTGAATGAATTGACCGCTCACCTCGATTTCTTCCCGACTTTGGCCTCTTTAGCGGGCGCGCCTTCACCTGACAATCTCGATGGCTTCAATCTGCTGCCGCTACTCAAAAATCAAAAAACGGCTTGGCCCGCGCGCATGGTATTTACGCATCTTGGTCGTTGGAAAAAAGGCGAGGCGGCGCAATCGAAATACGAAAAATGCGCCGTGCGTTGGGACAAGTGGCACATGGTGCGCCAAAGCGAAGCCAAAGGCTGGGAACTTTACGATGTGTCTCAAGACATCGGCGAGAAAAACGACTTAGTGTCAAAAGAACACGAAGTCATGAAAAAATTGGATGCCGCTTACGATAAATGGTGGCAAGAAGTTTTGCCGCTAATGGTCAACGAAAACGCCGTCGGGCCAAAAGTGAACCCGTTCAAAGAGCGCTTCTGGAAACAATTCGGCGCCGGCAAAACCGCAGCGGATATTTAGGAATTGAACCACGGATGAATCCGTGGTTCAAATAAAGAAAATTATGCCGAAAGAAATTACAACAATTGCCGGGACGGGACAGGCGGGTTACACAGGCGATGGCGGCGCGGCTGTCAAAGCGCAAATGAACAACACCTTTGGCCTGACGCATGGGCCGGATGGTGCGCTTTATGTGTGCGATACCTACAACCATGTGGTGCGCCGCATCGCGTCCGATGGAATTATTTCCACTGTCGCGGGCAATGGCACGCGCGGCTATTCCGGCGATGGCGGCGCAGCTACGAAAGCGCAACTCAATGAGCCTTACGAAGTGCGTTTCGATAAAAACCGCAATTTGTTCTTTGTCGAGCGCTTAAACCACATCGTGCGACGTGTGGATATGCAAACCGGGCTTATTTCGACTGTCGCGGGCAATGGCAAAGCGGGTTTTAGTGGTGACGAACATTTGGCTGTCGAGGCGCAAATGAACCAGCCGCACAGCTTGCAATTCGGGCCGGACGGCACGCTTTATATCGCCGATGTTTTGAATCATCGCGTGCGCGCTATCTATTTGCAAACCGGCGTGATGACAACCTTAGCTGGCACAGGCGAAAAAGCGCCAACGCCCGATGGCGCCGCCTTCAAGAACGCGCCCCTGAGCGGCCCGCGCGCCCTTGATTTCGACGCGGCGGGCAATTTGTGGCTGGCTCTGCGCGAAGGCAATGCCATTTACAAATTCGACATGATTGCGGGCAGCATTCATCACATCGCGGGAACGGGCAAAAGCGGTTTTTCAGGCAACGGCGGCACGGCCAAACAAGCGGCGCTATCGGGGCCAAAAGGCATTTCTATCGCGCCCGATGGCAACATTTATTTCGCCGATACCGAAAGCCACAGCATTCGCCTGATTGACGTGAAAAAGAACACTGTAGAATTGGTGGCCGGCACCGGCAAAAAAGGCAACGGGCCAGATGGCGACCCGCTTCAATGCCAATTAGCGCGGCCTCATGGCGTGTGGGTCAACGTGGACGGCCAAATTTACATCGGCGACAGCGAAAACCATTGTGTGCGCGTGGTGAAATGAAATTAGCTGTGCAAAAAGCAAAACGCCGCTGTGAAAGTGAATTTCACAGCGGCGTTTTAGTTTGCGTTTGGCTTACAGCTTTGGCAGTTCCCAACCTTGGCGATAAATGTTGCGTTGCCGATAGGCCTTGGCGACGGTATCAAGAATGTCGCGCTTTTCCGCGTCGCACTTGATTTTGTAACCGGGTTCACCGATTTTCTCAGTTATGGCACCCAGCAGCATCACTTCGGTCAGCGGACCAGCGTAGGTGGCGAAGTTGGAACCGGGATGATTCCACGGCTTTTCGCCTGTTGCTGCCACCAGCCAATCGTTGTAGTGACCGTTGGAGCCGCCGGGCACGCGCTCAATCGTCTTTTCGGGCCGCGTGATTTCCTTGTTTAACGCTTCGGGCATCATGCGTGGACCGCCATCGGCATAGTCGCCGGTCACGATGAACTTGCCTTTGGTGCCCACGAAATACGAGGCGCTGTCTGGCAAGGTCGGCGGCTTGTCGCCGTTTTTGCGTGTCGGGTCGTTGAGGAATTCTTCGGGCAAGGGCGGTTTCATGCCGCCGCTATACCAATGGGCCACGAAGCCGGGGCGGTTGCCTTTGGCAGGGAAAGTCCATTTGAAATGTGCTTGACGCGCGAAACTTTCGGCTCCACGATCTTTGATTTCCAAAAGTTCAACCTGCGAGGGATAATCGGGGTTCATCGCCCAGAAAACGCAATCCCAAGTGTGGCAGCCCATGTCGCCGACAGCGCCGCAGCCATAATCGAACCAGCCGCGCCACTTGAAGCCGTGCATATTACCGATTTCGGGGTTTCCGTCTTTGTCCACATTGTTCATGTTGGCGAAATCGTGATAAGGCCTGTAATCTGCCGGGCCAATCCAACTGTCCCAATCAAGATTGGCAGGCGGTGCTTTCGGCTGCAAGTTGACAAGATTACCTTGAGGCCAAACCGGACGGTTTGTCCAAGTGTGAATTTCGGTAATATCGCCGATGACGCCGGCGCGCACCCATTCGACAACAAGGCGATTGCCTTCGTTGGAGTGACCTTGGTTACCCATTTGTGTCGCCACTTTTTTGGCGGCAGTAAATTCGGCCATGGCGCGCGCTTCTTCGATGCTCCACGTCAAAGGCTTTTCGCAGTAAACGTGCTTGCCCGCTTTGATGGCGTGTAGCGCGGGCAAAGCGTGCGAATGGTCGGGCACAGCCACCACCACAGCGTCAATTTGATTGAGATGGTTGTCGAACATCTTGCGCCAATCGGTGTAGGCTTTGGCGTTGGGCGCCACTTTTTGCGCATTGCCCCATGCCCCTTTATCTACGTCTGCATAAGCTACAATATTGTGCTTTTGCAAATCGCCCGAACCAACGTGCGCTCCGGCGCGGCCTCCGGTGCCAACAAAGGCGATATTCAGCTTTTTGTTAGCTCCCTGAGCGCGCAGAATAAGCGGCATTCCCATAACGCCTGCCGTAATGGCAGCAGCGCCGGTGGCAAATTGACGGCGCGTGATAAGACGATTTTCTTGCTGATTTTCTTTGACAGACACCTGAGGCGGTTCTGCTTTTGGTTCTGTGTCGTGTGTTTCTTCGTTCAAACTCATTGATTCCTCCAGAATTGGGTGCGCCCTTTGACAATGGAAAACGAAGGTGAGTTTTACATTGCTGTGCTTTTGTGGCAAAGGAATTTCAGTTTTTGGCTGTGTTTTTCACTCTTTGTGACCCAAAGGGAGAAATCGGCAGCAAAAATTCCGTTTTTCGTGTTTTTTTTCGTTTTCCCCTTGCAAGAATAGTGTGTAACGGGTAAATTATTCCTTCGCGTGTCGTGCTTTTGGGTTCCCCATAGACGCGTTCACGGGCTCATAGCTCAGTTGGTTAGAGCGCCACACTGATAATGTGGAGGTCCCTAGTTCGAGTCTAGGTGGGCCCATTTGACAAAGCCGGAGAAATCCGGTAAAGTCTAAATTCCATCGCGGGGTGGAGCAGCCCGGTAGCTCGCAAGGCTCATAACCTTGAGGTCGCAGGTTCGAATCCTGTCCCCGCAATTTCAAAAGGCCCTTTTCCTTGCAACACAAGGAAAAGGGCCTTATATTTTGCCGTCTCCCTTTGTCTTTCTTTGCTTCACAGACGTTTTTTGCGCGCTTTGCCCTTTTTATTCGACACTGAAGCGCGTTTTCATTTCTACAAAGAAAGTTGCTATGCGATTTTCGATTTCCATTCCGTTGCGCCATCGCGCGCCGCTTTTGATTTTATTCGCGCTCGCGCTATTTTATTGGAGCCGCGTTTTGTTGACCGGACAGGTGCTTTTGCCCGGTGCCTTTTTGCGCGGTTTTGCTCCCTTTGGCGATGACCCAAGCGCGCCGTGGACAATTTTGCAATGGGATGCGCTCGGCCAATATTATCCGTGGCGCACTTTTGCCGCGCGCCAATTGCAAAGCGGAATTTTGCCTTTATGGAATCCGCATCAATTTTGCGGCACGCCGTTTCTTGCCAACGGGCAAAGCGCGGTTTTTTATCCGCTCAATTTTGTGTTTTGGATTTTCGATCCGGCCTTTGCTTTTGGCGTTTCGGCCTTTTTGCACACGCTTTTGGCGGCGTTCGGCACTTATTTTTTGGCGCAAATCTATAAATTATCGCGCGCCGCCTCGCTTTTAAGCGCCATCGCTTTTGGGTTCTGCGGCTACTTGGCTGCGTGGATTTTGTTGCCGACTTTGGCGAATACAGCGGCGTGGCTGCCTGTTCTGTTGGCAGTGGTCAGTGGTCAGTGGTCAGAAGAACAAGCACAAAAAAAACTACTCACTGCCCACTGGCCCCTGTCCACTGGCCTCGCGTGCGCTCTGCTGGCTGGACATCCGCAAATCTTTTTCTTTTTGCTGCTGGCGCTGGCCTTGCAGGCGCTTTTTGCGCCGCAAAAAGGGCGCGCGATGGGGCAATTGATTTTGAGCAGCGCACTGGCGGGTTTGCTGGGCGCGATTCAACTCTTGCCGATGATCGAACTCGCAAAAGGCGGGCATCGCGCCGGAGTCTTGCCAAATGTGGATGGCTGGAACGGCATTGTCGAGCACGCTTTATATTGGCCGGAATTGATTTCGTTGGCGTTGCCGGATAATTTTCTGCATGGGGGCACGCTGAACGAAAATTTCGGTTATGTTGGCGTTGGCGTTTGCCTTTTGGCCCTGTGCGCCTTGATTTTCAATAAGCAAATCCGAGACAAGTCTCCGTTTCTTTTCGCCGTCGCTTTAACGCTGCTTGGCTTGCTTTACGCGCTTGCCACGCCGCTGCCGCAGGTGCTTTATTGGACGGTGCCGGGTCTATCGCAAACGGCGGGTGTCGGACGCGCTTTGTTTATCAGTTCGCTCGGTTTGGCATTGCTGGCCGGTTTCGGTTTGGATGCGCTGCGCCGCAAAATTTCATCGCCGGTTGTGCCTATCGTCGCGCTTTTCACCGTCACTGCCGAACTGTTCGCCTTTAGTTGGAGTTTTCAGCCGACAGCGCCGCGCGAGGCGATTTATCCGGCCACAAAAGTGACGCGGTTTTTGCAGGCGAATTTAAAAACGGATGAGCGAATCTGGTTCATCACGCCGCGCGGTGCTTGGATGCCTGCCGAAAACTTGCAGCAAAATCAGATGAACCATCCGCCCGGCGTTTTGCCGCCCAACGGCGCGATGGTTTATGGGCTTAACGACATTAACGGCTACGATTCTTTAGCGCCGCGCGCTTATCGGGAATGGCTGCAAAAATTTGGCGTCACGGTTTCGCCCGTTTACAACGGCAACATGATTTTGCTGAACGATTTGCCCGCGCCGGCTTTGGATGCCTTAAATGTGCGCTACATCGTTTCCTTGCGCCCGCGCGATGAACGCGGCGAAACGCTGGTTTTCAACGAAGAAAATTGCTTTGTGTATGAGCGAAAAATCGCTGATGTGCCGCGTGTGGCGCCTTTTTATCCCGGCTGGCAAAACGGAAAATATCAGCCCGAAACCTTTCGCCTTGGCGCCTTTTTAACGCTGTGCGCGTTGGGGGTTTTATGCCTGCGAATGAATTCGCGGCCACAAAAACTGTCGGCCTACGCCGACAAAACCGTCAGCGAAGGCTGACGATTCTTATGGCTGCGAATTCATTCGCCGCTACTTGTAAATTTCGCTCAACGCCGCCGCCATTTTTTCGTCGCGTAGCGCTTTGGCGCTGAAGTGAACGTGGCCGTTGGCTTTGCGTTCGCGGGCGATTTTGATTTGATTGACGATTTCATCTGGCGACCACGGCGTTTTGTCGAAAATGCGGCTGGTGTAAAGGCCGGGCCAAATGGGGATGGCCGGGTTTTGCTCTTGCCACCATGCCAATAATTTCGGGTAGCTTTGGCCCGCTGAATCAATTTTCCAATACAATTGTGGCGTAAAATAATCAACCCAGCCTTTTTGCAGCCACAGGCGCGCATCGGCGTAAAGTTCGGCGAATTGATCGAGGCCGACGATGCTCGGCGGGTTGCCCGGACGCCAAATGCCAAAAGGCGAAATGCCAAACTTGGCCGCCGGACGCGTGTCTTTGACTGTTTTCCACAACGCTTCGACAAAACGGTTCACGTTATCGCGCCGCCAATCGTCGCGCGCGAGTGGGCCTTGGTAAAGCGCCCAACTATCGTTGTCTGGAAAGGGCTGGCCCGCGACTTTATAAGGATAAAAATAATCGTCAATATGCAAGCCGTCCACTTCGTAATGCTGCAAAATTTCGCGCGCCACACTCAGCGTGTAATCATGCGTCAATTGATGGCCGGGATCGAGCCATTGAAACGGGCCGTAATCTTTGACGATGTAAGGATGAATCAGGCTAATGTGGTTGGGCGCGGCGGGCGACAAACGCTTGGCAAACCGCGCGCGAAACGGGTTCATCCAAACGTGCAAGTGCAAGCCGCGCGCGTGCGCTTCTTCAACGGCAAATTGCAGTGGGTCGTAGCCTGGATGAATGCCTTGCGTGCCAGTGATAAATTCCGACCACGGCTCAAAAGCCGAATCAAAAAACGCATCGCAACAAGGCCGCGCCTGAAAAACAACAGCGTTGATGCCAATGGCCGCGAATAAATCGAAATCGCTGCGCAAAGCCGCTTGCTGCTCCGCAACGGGCAAGCCGGGTTTAGTGGGCCAATCAATGTTATCAACGGTTGCGAGCCAGACAGCGCGAAATTCAGTCATGCATAGAATTTAACCACAGAGAACACAGAGGGCACAGAGGAGGATAAAAGAATGATATTATAGGTGACGCTTTAAAATTCCACTCTTTTTCTTTTCGCCGTTTCCCCTTTTCTCCTTTTCCTCTGTGTTCTCTATGGTTAAATTCTATGCATGGCAAAAAAATATCGGTTGGGCGTGGCCTCTATGGTTCACGATCACGTTTGGGGCGAATTGCGGCATTGGGCAGCGCGCGAGGATGTAGAAATCGTCGCAGCCGGCGACATCAACGCCGATTTGCGCGAAAAGATTCAGCGTGAATACAACGTGCCGAAACTTTACGATTCGTGGCAGGAAATGCTGGCCAGCGAAGAACTCGACATTGTGCAGGCCGCCAGCGAAAACAACGTCTGCGCCGACATCGTGGAAGCGTGCGCCGCCAAAAAGATTCACGTCATCAGCGAAAAGCCGATGGCCGCGACGCTGGAACAAGCCGAACGCATGGTGAAAGCGGCAAGCGAAGCCGGAATCGTGTTGCTCATCAACTGGCCGACGGCGTGGAACGCGGCGATTCAGGAAATGGAAGCGCAAATTTTAGGCGGCGCCATCGGCAAGCTGTTTTATTTCAAGCAACGCAGCGCGCATAACGGCCCCAAGGAAATCGGTTGCGACCCGCATTTCTGGCAGTGGCTTTACGACGAAGAAAAAAACGGCGCGGGTGCTCTGATGGATTATTGCTGCTACTCGGCCAACATGAACGCGCGTTTTCAAGGTTTGCCGCAGCAAGTGACGGGTTTTCGCGGCGTCTTCGTTAAGGATTATCCGGTTCCCGACGACAACGCCATGATTCTGATGAAATATGCCAACGGTTTTGGCGTCGCCGAAGCCTGCTGGACGCAAACCGTCGGCTATGCGGCGCCAAACCCCATCGCCTATGGCACCGGCGGCAGTCTCGCGATTTCGGGCGACAAAGTGATTTTGCAAAAGCCCGGCAAAACCGAAGAAATCGCACCGCGCGAAATGCAATCGCCCCAGCGCAACGGGCCGGAATATCTGATTCATTGCATCGAAAATAATACGCAGCCCGAAGGCTTCTGCTCGATGCAAGTCAGCCGCGACGCGCAGGAAATCTTAGAAGCCGGCAAACGCGCCGCCGACACAGGCCAAACGATGAACTTGCCGCTTTGATTTTTAACCACAGAGAACACAAAGGGCACGGAGAAAATGAAAAAACTCCGTGCCCTTTGTGTTCTCTGTGGTTAAAAAATTACTTTTTCCAACTTTCCGGCAAATCTTTCTTCGTATCGGCCAAGATTTCCAACAGGGCGCGGCGCGTTTCGGGCGAGAGGTTTTTGAAATCTTCGCTGGTGTTCTTGCCGGTTAAAACATCGAAAAGGCGCTGATAAATTAACTCTTTGAGTTTTGGCTGCAAGGCGTCGAAGGCATCAGAATAAATCAAAAAACTGCACGGATATTTGAAAAGACGCGTTTGCAAATCGAAGTCGCGTAGCGAACGGCCTTGCGTGTCTTTCGGACCGCGCGCCGCAAATTCTTCGGCGAATTTCGAGGTGCCTTTTATCGGCGCTGTTAATGGCGCTTCTTCGCTGAAAAGCAGGTATTTTACAAACGAATCTACGATGCTTTCCATGTATTTCACTTCGCCGTAACGCATGGCGCGCACGCTGGCTTCATAGTGCATTCGTGCCAGAAAATTGTGCATATGCGCTTGATGATCAAGCACCATTTGCGCTACGATGTCGCTGTGCGGCGTCGGGTAGGGCGCCGTATTGAAATAGGTTTTTAAATCCGTTACGTTGCCGCCCAAATGCGGGTCTTTTTCATGGCGCGCGAACGATTTTGCGCCAAAAAGATTGCCCCTGTGCGCCATTTCGCCGTGCGTTCCCGTCACATACCAACCTCCGAAGCGCTCATCCAAAGGCATTCGATGCGTCACCATTTCGGGCACGCGACTGAAATCGGGAAAACCGGCGCCATCGGTGACAAACGAGCGCACTAAATGACCCGGCACACCCATGCTGCGCGCCGAAGCGTGACATTCAAGACATTGCGTCGAACGCGTCAAAGCGATGCCCATTTCTTTTTGCTCCAGCGTGTAAAAGACCGCGCCCAATTGCGGGTCGGCGACAGAAATTTCAAGCAGCGGCGCGCCGGGAATAAAACCAACATAAACATCGTCGTTAAAATAAACCGCGCGCGGCGTTTGCGGCGAAATAAATTCGCGTTGCAACGAGGTTTTGGAAAAGACCAGCAACTGCGACGATGTTGAAATGTTCAACTGCTTGAGCAAGGACAGCAAATAACCATGCTGTGGCTCGTATTGTAGCTTGGTTTCGCCCTTTTCGAGGCGCGTTCGCAACGCCGCCACGACATCTTTTGGCGTGCTGGCGCTGTATTTCAGCGGCGCGTCATCGAAGGGCACCAAATACGAAGCGCCCTGAAAATCGGCGCGCAATTTTGTGGCGGCGAAAAAGAACAGAGACACGCCACAAAAAGCGGTCAGAGCGCGCAAAAAAGAAACAGGAAAACGACGCATGGGATAATGAGAATCTACTGCAATGGCGTATGAAGTAAGAGTCCGTTCCGACTGAAAAGTTATTATGGAAATTAAAATCCGACGGGTGCAAAAGGCCGATAGCGAAGTGGTTTGCCACATTTTGCAAGAGGCGGCGCAATGGCTCATTGAGCGCGGCGAAGCGATGTGGGCCGAGGACGAAATCAGCCCACACAGCATTGAAGCCGATGTTTTGGCGGGCGCTTATTTTCTGGCCGAATGTGAAGGAATAGCGGCGGGCGTGCTGCGTTTTCAATGGGAAGACGCGCTTTTTTGGCCGGATAAACCGCTTGGCGAAGCGGCTTATGTGCATCGTTTCGCGGTTTGCCGCGCATTTGCAGGGCGCGGCGTTTCGACGGCTTTGTTAGAGCGCGCCGTGCAAGAAACGCGCTTGGCAAATCGCCGCTTTTTGCGGCTTGATTGCGAAGCATCGCGCCCGAAATTGCGTGCTTTTTACGAAAACTTCGGTTTTCGCCATCACAGCGACAAGCAAGTCGGGCCGTATTTCGTGGCGCGTTATGAATTGGAAGTTTGAAAGTTTCGCGCCTTCTTTTCGGCGACTAAATCCCACAGCAGGGCGAAGTGCAGATTCATAAGCGGGCGAGACGGCCACGCTCCACACCGGCAATTGACTTGACAAGCGAACGGGCGAGCTACTACTGCCTCAAACGGCAGGATTTGATAGAGTGGGGTAAAGCCTCCTGAGTTTGATTCTGGCGTCTTGGTTTGTGAAGTGCCAGTTGATTTTGGCGGTGTTGGCATTTCGATTGTCCTGCCAGAGTTGGACGGCGTGTTGGACTTGTGGGCGAGTGAG
>JANMKN010000349.1:0-7527 GCA_031372065.1 Abditibacteriaceae bacterium
CATTCGCACCGCTTTACAACAAGGTTCGTTTGATAAAATGACTGGCCCTGTTGAAGCCGATGAAACATTCATAGGCGGCAAAGCAATCAATATGCACAAGCACAAGCGCGCTGAAAAGATTCGCGGGCGCGGCGCTTCTGGCAAAGAGATTGTGATGGGTGTCTTAGAACGCGGCGAACCAAAGAAAAAGGGCAAGGGCAGCACAAAGGCCAATAAAGAGCGCAAGGTGTCGAAAGTGCGCGTTAAGCACATTTCAGACCGCAAGCAAGGAACGTTACACGCTGAGATTAAAGAGACGGTTGAAGAGGGCGCGGAAGTTATGACAGATGCTTTTCCCGCTTACGATGGCTTAAACCCCGATTACATTCACCGCTTCATTGACCATTCGGTTGAGTATGTAGTCGGCACCGTTCACACCAACAATTTAGAAAACTTCTGGTGCCTGCTAAAGCGCGGCATTCGGGGCACCTATGTTAGCGTGAATGCTGACCATCTTTTCCGCTATTTAGATGAACAAGCATGGCGTTTCAACGAACGCAAGGGAAACGACGGACAGCGGTTCTTGCGTGCTGTTAAGTCTGTTGTGGGGCGTCGCTTGACGTATCAACAGGTGACGGGGAAATAATCGCATCTTTCTTTTCAGGCCACTCTAACTTAGACAAATTTCTGAGTAAACCACCAACCCTCTCCGATTCTTTGCGCTTCTCTAAATCCGTTGGATGGGGCGTTGGCATACCAATAATTTGCCAATGATTAGGCTTATCATTTTCAATTGACAAATTAAGACACGGGATAGTTTGAGTTTTTACAGAACACGCTACATAGGCAACGATAGACATTACGCCATGGCATTTATTTAGCCCGCAATTTTGCGAGTATTCATGGGCAGAATCTTCATATTCGCTGTTTTGATTTTTGTATCTCTCAGATAATCCAACACTTAAACCTTTTTCCCATTCCTGACTGTTTTCATACCATCGTAATTGATAAATTTCAGGACTAAGCCCTCTTGAATCTGAGGCATCTTTCATTAAAGCCTTTGACCTGATGGCGCGAAACAAAACACTCTCTGGCTGTAATTCCGAGAATGTTTCATCTTCTTCCGCAGACGCGCCTTCTTGTTCTATTGAGGACTCGTCAACCATTGGAGGTGTTCCGCAAGGTCAGACGCGTTCTGCAACTTGCACATATCATAGAACTCGCCTTCCTCAAAGTAAATAAAGGTAGGCAGGCTCTCTTGAGAAGGAATAAGTAGCCTTACCTCACGCTCGTTTTTGTGCCAGTGCAAACGCAAGCCCTGTTCGCCTGTAGGAAAAACGATGGTTTCAGGCAATTGCTCGACTATCTGTAAATCTGGGTCAGACAAAAGCGTAAGAGCGTGCCTTGCCGCATAAAGGGTAGGACAAAAATCCTTCTCCTCATCTTCTTCTGGCGCGAGGAGTTGAAAAATTTCATCAATTACTTGGCTCATACTTACACCTTTTGTTGGAAGTTCAACGGCATCTTCAATGGGTAACCCAGATGACTCAGACACAGGTGTTGCACTGCGTGATTCATTGGGCGAGGCGGATGAACGTGTTTCCGTTACCTTTTTAATGTCAAAAAGAGGGCCGTTAGCATATCCGTTTTCTGGCACAGCCGTAATCTGGCACAGCCGTAATAAGTTGTCGAAATTTAGCAAGGTCATACACTTTCGCCACCAGCCTTGTCTTGGTCTTTAGCTTGCATCTCGCGTTCCAAGGTCGCTCTGACCTCTTCCAACAACCCTTCCATTCTTCCCTGATGCCCTTCAAGGGTTTTCCCTAATGCCTCGTGAAACCTCTTAGCGTGGTCAAGTCCCAAGAAAACTTTAGCGACACCAGTGCCTTCGTTAATTCCCTTTGCAGCTTTTTCAATATCACGGATTCCAAAGTGCAAAATAACTTCTTCAGGCGTTACCGTGATATTGCAAAGATTGGCATACGTCATGAATATTGACGGCACATCATTTAACTTAGTAGGGCCGGATTCAGAACGCAATTCAACCTTGACTTGTTTTTGCTCATTTCGCATCGCTTATGCCCTTTGCCTTTTTCGCCTTTTGGCGTTGAATGAAATCGGCTTTTTCCTGTTTCACCACGTCTTCTTTTGGCACTGCCAAAATCACTTTCATTGCATCCTCAAATCGTTCAAATGATTGAGGTTTTTGCTGTCCCTGATTGTCTTGCATGGATTCCGCCTTTCCTATGCGGTTTAAAACGCCTTGCGGTTGCAACAGCGTTTTCATGCTCAGTATGACACACAATTTATGCCGTAAGGTCACATTATGTGTATAAAGCTGTGCAAAACCACTAAGATTCTGTTCTCAGTGAAAACAACGCCAAGAAACAGACGCGCAAACCCCTTGCAGGAATCGTGAAATTGCATTACAATAAAGCGGCTTGCCCGCCCTATGCGTCAAGTATATAATTACCATGCTTTTTACTGTAACCGCTTTCAAATGATTTGTCCCTGAGAGGCCGCTGGAGCGGTTATGCTGAGATATGTTTTGTCACTAATGAGTCGCAAGGAGAAAGAATGAAGTTTTTAGGAAGCCTTTTGGCTTTGATGTTGTTATGCGCCGTTGCGGGTGCCGCGCCGCTAAAGTTGACCGATAAAGGTATTGATATTGATGGCGGCACGATGGGCCAATTCACCATTGAATACCCGGAATTGCAACTCAAAGACGGCAAAACCAGTAAAGTGGTCGAAGGCCACGGTTTGGGCAATGCGGGCAAGTTTACTTATGCCAACGGCGGCACATTGGATGTCTCGCTCGAAGACGGCGGCAAAGTGCATTATCAATTTTCCGCGATGGATGATGTGAAATCGTGGAAGTCGGCGATGTTCATTGGAGTTGAATATATTCAGGGCGGCACATGGCGCATTAGCGATGGCGAAGCCAAGCCGTTTCCGGCCACTAAAACGCCGGGAGGGCACTTTTTTCAAGGAAATAATGCCGGAACACTGACGATTTCTAACTTTGAAGGCAAAAGTTTAAGCATTACGCCGCCGCCGTTTTCTTTCGGGCAAATGACTGACAACCGCGAGTGGAATTGGGCGATTTTCACGCATATTTTCTTTGCACCTTACGATAAAAACAATCTGCAAGCGACAATTACCATCGGCGACGGCGCAGCTTTGAATCCGACCGATAAACCGGCAACTCTTGTTGACCAATTTGGGCAGTTGACAGTTGGCGACTGGCCGCTGAAAGTGAAATCTCTGGATGAATTAAAAGCCGATGTCGAAAATGAAAAAGTGTATTACAACAGCTTGCAGCCGCCGCTCCGGGATAAATTCGGCGGGCTTTTGGGCGGCAAAGAAAAGCTGAATTTGCAAGCGACGGGCTTTTTCCGTGTTGAAAAAAAGAACACGAAGTGGCTGATGGTTGACCCCGTCGGCAATCCGTTTTTTCACATTGGCCTGTGCGGTTTCAATCCGGTTGACGACTTCACGTTAATCAAAGGCCGCGAAAACGCCTTTGCGTGGATTCCGCCTTACGAAGGCAATTACATCAGCGCTTATCGCCCCGAAGATGGCCGAAATGTGGTGTCGTTTCATCTGGCGAATCAGGTTCGCAAATACGGCGAGCCGTATAGCCTCGAAAAATATCAGGCGCGCCTGATTGAGCGCGTTAAAAAATTTGGTTTCAATTCCATCGGCGCCTTTTCGGGGGCCTCGCAAGCGGCGCACGACGCAAATTTCCCTTATGTTTCCGGCCTGCCTCTTGACGAATGGAACGGTGGCATCAAACGCTTGCCCGGCATTCACGAAACCTTCGACCCATTTGATGAAAGCATTCGCGCCAAAGTGGAAAGTAACTTTGCCAAAAGCGTGGCCGAGAAAGCCAACGACCCGCTTTTAATCGGCTATTTTCTGGTCAATGAGCCGCTTTATGAAGACTTGCCCAAAGTGGTGCCGACTTTAAAAGGCTCCTTTGCCATCAAGCGCCGCTTGGTGCAAATGCTTCAGGAAAAATACAAAACCATCGAAGCCTTTAACGCGGCGTGGGAAGCAAATACGAAAGTGTTTGACGAATTGAACGATGCCAATCTCATCGTCAAAACTAAAGCCGCTTCGGAAGATATGCACGCTTTTTCGGGAATCTATTTCGAAGCGTATTTTTCTCTTGTCGCCGATACGTTTCACAAATACGACAAGAACCATTTGTTAATTGGCAACCGTCTCCAACCCGGCACGGCCAACAACGAGCAATTGTGTCGCATTATGGGCAAATATGTGGATGTGTTTTCGCTGAATTACTACACCAACGCCGTTGACAAAGAGTTCCTGACGCGCCTTTATAATTGGGCGGGCGGCAAGCCTATGATGCTCAGTGAATTCTACTGGACGGCGCCCACGGAATCGGGACTTGTTGGCGGTCGCGATGTTTCCACGCAACAAGAACGCGGCCTTGCTTATCGCAATTACATCGAGCAAACCGCTTCGCTTGGTTTTGTGGTCGGCATTGAATGGTTTACTCTTGTAGATCAGGCCACAACGGGCCGTTTTTTTTCCGGCTTCAACGGCGAACGCGCTAATTCAGGTTTGTTCAATGTGGCTGACAGGCCGTGGAAACCGATGCTCGCCGAAATGATGAAAAGCAACTACGCCATTTACGATGTGTGGCTCAATGGCAAGACGCCTTTTGCGTGGGACGACGCGCGCTTTTCTTTGCAAGGCGGCGGCACTAAAACGGCGCAAGCGCCGCGCGCCACCGGGCCGATTGCCATTGATGGCACCAACAAAAACTGGCCCGGCGTGCCGCCTGAAATTATCAGCGGCAAGCGCCTTGTGATGGGCAGCGTGGCGGGCGAGCTGGAAGCGACCTTTCGCTTGTGCTGGGACGAGAGAAATCTCTATTTCATGGCAAATGTCGTGGATGCCACGCCGCTGACCAACGAGCAAAGCGGCGGTGACTTATGGAACGGCGACGGCGTTGAAATTTTCATCGGCGGCGAAAAACTCGGCAGCGGCGGCCCGCTGCTTTTCAGCGATCGCCAAGTGTTGCTGGGCGCTGGCAAAAAAGCGGGATCGTATCTCGCCAACGCGCCGCAGCAAACACCCATTGAAACGGTGGTCGTGCCCGACGGCGATGGCAAAAGTTACACCTTGCAAGCCGCGATTCCGTGGACTGCCTTAAACATTGCGCCCAAAGTCAACCAAGAATTGATGTTCGATTTAGCCATTGACGATGGCGTGATGGGCAAAGGCCGCACACGACAATTGATGTGGAGTGGAACCGATAAAAATTCATCGGATCGTTCGCATTGGGGCCGCATTAAATTAATCCCGTAATTAGTTGTGGTGCATACAAGGGGATGCCTACGACTTTTGGCAGAAAAATGGCGGTAGAAAAGGGGGATTTAAAGAATCTGCCTGTATTGCTTTTTTAAAATTATGGTTGATAGACTTGCGCTATATTTCCTCTTGATTAAAATCAAGAGGAAATCTTTTTCACACTCGGTTTATTTCATCTAATCGCAGACCTTGATGAAATAGCGCACCGACCTGAGAATAATTGGACCTGCACCAATTTTGAGTGAAAAACCTGCGGGACGCTACATTGTAGCGTCCCGCAAGCTAAAATTTTTTGAAAACGGATTAGAACTCAATGTTTAAAATCAACACAACAAAGTTTTGTTTGTTTATGGCTTGCCTTTGCATGATAGTCACCACTGCCTGTGGTCAAAATTCAGAAAAAGATAGGCCTCCAATCAGCTTGTTTGCGCAAGAATATCCGGCACTTCCCCTTTTGTCTGTGACCCTTACTAATCAATCGGAGGAGGCACTTATAATCAAGCCTACAACATTGACTGCGAGTAAAGACGAAGCGCCCTTTTATGTGCTAATTCACAAAACTAAAGGAATATTTGCTCCGGGACCGCCCAAACCCACCATAAAGTTACTCCCATTGCATGAAGCACACCTACATATCATAGAATTTCAACCTTTAGAGAAGAAGATTTATTTAATTAGCCTGACTGAAAATCAGACAAAAGAAGATGCGAATCAGACACCAAACGAAATTTATGAAGGGTATGCACATCTCCCATTCATTGCTTATACATTAGGTGGCAAAAAGACAGTATTACCTAATGTATCCAAAATGGAATCCAACCGAGTTGCCGTGGCTTCGATTAATCCAAACTTGGCGGTCTCTGATGTGAAATCGGTAGTTCGCACATGGCCGAGCATTGTAAAGTGGGAGCAAAATGAAACGCCCCAACCGAGAACTATTCATTTAGAAATAGAGGGGGTTCCACTTGAGGGTTTGTCTGCCATCTCTGCCAGCAACCAATTTGCTGTTGAAATGCGTGTATTGAAGCTGGGGCATTCCTATGAAATAGTGATTACCCCTAAAGATACCGCTACAAATCAACAAGGCATCGTCGAAATCAAATCAGAGACACTTCCCTCTTTGCTTACCCTCACTGCTGAAATTAAAAGCAAGGAAAAACCAGCAAATTGACTGAGTCTCTGCCAAAACACGAAACGGACCACTAAAAACACGAACTCAACCGAACAAAACACGAAACGGAGTGCTGGAAACACGAAACGGACTGCTGGAAACGCGAACCGGACTGCTGGAAACACGAAACGGAGTGCAAAAAACACGGGACAGAGTGAACGAAACGCGGGACGGAGGACTCGAAATACGAGACGGGACGCTTGAAATAAGCAGCGAGGAGAGAAAAACATGACAGACGAGGCGATAAATAGCGGAGCAACGACTCCCAAAGCGGCGGCAACGGCGAAACGAAAGAAGGCAGAGCAAGATCAGAAAATCGAGAATGACATCAGCAGCGCGCTCACGCTCATAGACGGCATCGCGGGCAACGCGGAAATCGCCGCGCTTTTGCTGAAAAAGGGCTACGACGCGCCGAAGTTGCAAGAAGGGCGCGATTTGCAAAGCGCCGCGCAAACGGCGTTCGAGGCGAGGCAAAGCGCGATGGGCCTCGAAGAGACTGCCGTGAAAGTCTTGGAAGCTGCCGACAAAGCCGCACGCGACCGTTATGCCGATTTTCGTGGCACGGCGCGCACTTCCTTCACCGGCAGAGCAGATCGCACCGCACTCAACCTTAATGGCAATGTCGAAGAAGACCGCGATAAATTCATCACCCAAGCGCAAACCTCCTATTCTATCGCCAAAAATTCGACTTACCTTGCTCAAATGACCACCGATGGCTATGATGCGCCTACTTTGCAGGCGGCGTTAGCTGAATTGGTAACCCTGAAAAATGCCGATAACGCGCAAAACATGGCCTCCGGCACCGCCTCACAAGCCACCACGCAGCGCGACAACGCCTACAAAGCCTTGATGGTTTATATCAGGCGATTAAAAGGCATGGCGCGCGTGGCGCTCAAAAAACGCCCCGATTTGGCGGGGCAATTGGGCTTGTAGTTTTATGCGTTCTAACCCCAACAAAATTAAATTGAACGATGAGCAAAGGCAAACTACGGAGCGCGGGCGTCTCGCCCGCATTTCACAATCAAAAATGCGGG
>JANMKN010000354.1:0-39815 GCA_031372065.1 Abditibacteriaceae bacterium
TGGTTTGATGTTCGTGCAATTGTGCGCCTAATGTTTCGCGCATGGCGCTGTTTTCGCGCGCGGCTTTGCCCGCTTCCTGCGCGATGCCGGAAAGTTGACCCGATAATTCGCCGATTTGCGCTGTTAAAGCGGCGCGCAGTTGGTTTTGCGCGGTGCGCGCGGCGTCGTCGAAACGCTCCGCGATGCCCGGCAAGGCGCGCGTGGCGCGTTCGGTTTCGCCGATTACGAAATGCTTATTGGATAATAACAAAAGGCCCACCAAATTTTTGGCGGGCCTTTTGTTATTTCGAAGTTTGTTCAACTGCCGGGACCCTCAGGAACCTCACAGGCGCCATCGCCTGCTTTGCGGTAGGCAGCTTCTTCGGCTTTGTTGTGGACATCGCCTAACTTGAAGTCCACATAGTTTTTCGGCCCGTGACCGGGCGCGGTGCCATCAAAATGACCTTTCGCGGCAGACGGACTAACGATAATCAGCACATAAGGGTTTTTGGCGCTGGCGGTGCCGTGGCAAAGAGCGATTTTGTTGACGGCTTGCTGCGCCGTGACGTGTGAGCCGTAAGATAAACCAACGGCGATTCCCAAACCTGCGGTCAAAAGGGACGTAATCTTTTTCATGTTTTTCCTCCGTTTGTCGTGAGCATCAGGAGCAAGGATTTTGCCAAAATGTTATTTTGTTTTACTAATCTCCTCAATTTTGGCTTGCAATTTTTCAAAGCTGAATCGGTCAGTATTGTTTTTGCCGATGTAGCGAAAAACTTCTTTGCCTTCGGGATTGAGCAGCACCAGAGCCGGGTAATGCACAGTTTGACCGTGGAATTTATAGCCGTTGGGAATCTCGAAATCTTTGGCTAATTGAGCATCAGCGTCGCGGTAAATCGGGTTTTTGGCAACATCTTCGGGCGTTTGTTTGTTGGCCCATGCCTTGATTTCGTCCACACTGTCGGGCTTGAGGAAAACTTGCACTACGTTGGGCAATTTATCGGCTTTGGTGAAATAATCGTGCGTGTGGCGCAGGCAAAACGGGCACTCAGTTTTTAGCAGGAAATGCAGTGCCACAAATTTCCCTTTGGCCTCGGACAGCTTAAAAGTCGTGTCTGTAGTGGCCGATTGCAAGGTGAAATCGTCGGGATTGGCTTGCGCCGGCTCCAAAGCGATGAATGGCAGCGCCAAAAGCAGAATTACGGCCCAAATCGTGGTGAGAAATCGAAATTGTTTCATGAAATTTTTCCCTTTCGGAGACATAAGGCCTGTAAAGGTATGAAAGTTCCCGGTTTGGGAAAATTATGTGCCTTGGCGGGCTTTGCGTGGCAGGCGCGGTTTGTTGTTCAAATACAAAATCATCAAAACAGCGGTCATCATCGCAAAAGTGATTTTGAGGAGCGGTGGAAACGGCTGCGGCGTGATGAAACCTTCGATTAAACCAGCCACGACAAGCATCATCGCCACGCCCATCATCAAGCGCGCCGCTTCGCCGCCGCCGATTTTTAAAGCGTCGCGGCGTGGCAGATCGCCCGGCGCATAAATGGCGCGCGCCAGCAATAATCCGGCGCCGCCCGCGATGCAAATGGCGGTTAATTCCAAAATGCCGTGCGGCAAAATGACCGCCCAGAATAATAAATCCACGTTTTCATTGGTCGCCACGCCCGCCAAAGCGCCGAGCATAAGGCCGTTGAACATCAACACGAAAAACGTGCCGATGCCCGCCGTGAGGCCCAGCGCTACGGAATTGAGCGTGACTTTGATGTTGTTCACCATTATGTAAGACGAAATTTCTGGTGATTTCACAACGCCTTCAAAATTATTGTTGCCGCCCCAACCCGTGATTTGCTTTTTCTTGGCGCGCTCTTGCACTTGCTGCACGGCCCCGCTCACAGGAAACAGGTCGGTATATTGCGAATCGAAAACAACCGTGGCATAAGCCAAAAGCGCGGGCAGAAACATGAAAACTGCGGCCAGCGAAATCGCGCGCCATTGGCGGCGAAAGGTGGCCGGAAAGCCGTAGCGCACGAAATCTAAAGCATTGGAAACTTCCGGCGAGGGCGCCGAATAAACTTGCGCATGGGCGCGCAGCACCAAATCATTGAGCGAGCGCACCAGTTCGCGTCCGGCGGTTGTTGTCGCATAGCGCGTTTGCGCCCTCGCTAAATCTGCCGATGTGCGCCGATAAAGCGCGCCCAGTTCTTGAATTTCGTCGTCCGAGAGCGCGCCAAGGCCATTTTGCGCGCGTTTGACCAAATCGTCCAAGCGCTCCCACGCGCCGCGCCGCCCGGTTACAAATTGTTCTGCTGTTCGAGACATAGTCAGTGATGCGTGAAAAGTGATGAGTAATGAATAAAACTACTCATCACTCATTTGCGTGACCTTCTTTTTTGCGTTACCTTCTCTAAGACGAAGTTTGACCGTTATTTTGCGGGATGGGAATGCGTTTTTCATGGATTGGCTGCAAAACCTTTACAATACCGAAGGATTGAAACATCTGATTGCTACAGGTGGCATAGCGTTGTTGTTTTTCATCGTTTATGCGGAAACCGGGCTATTTATCGGTTTTTTCTTG
This sequence comes from Abditibacteriaceae bacterium, assembly GCA_031372065.1. Taxonomy (GTDB): domain Bacteria; phylum Armatimonadota; class Abditibacteriia; order Abditibacteriales; family Abditibacteriaceae; genus DASWNL01. Next base: position 2,555 of record JANMKN010000354.1, read on the forward strand.
CCGGGCGATTCGCTTTTGGTGACGGCGGGCTTGTATGCCTTTGCCAACCCTGGCGTGCTGAATATCAATCACATGATTTTGGCGCTCTGTGTGGCGGCAATTGCGGGCGATAACACGGGCTATTGGTTCGGGCGCAAAACCGGGCCGCGTTTGTATGCGCGCCCTGATTCGCGTTTGTTCAAAAAGAAGCACTTGCAAAACGCACAGGGTTTTTACGAAAAACACGGCGCTAAGACGATCTTTATGGCGCGTTTTGTGCCGATTATCCGCACTTTCGGGCCGATTGCGGCTGGAATTGCGCAAATGCCGTATGGCAGATTTTTGCCGTTTAGCGTGACGGGTGGCATCACTTGGATTACTTCGATGTCACTGCTCGGTTATTATCTGGGCAGTTCCATTCCGGGCGTCGAAAAGAAAATTGATAAAATTATCATTATCGTCATCGCGGTTTCGCTGTTGCCGATGTTGATTCATTATTTGCAGGAAAAGCGCAAAGGCAAAAGCGAAAAAGAAGCCGTTGTCGCGGCGGTGGCGCCCGGAATCGAAAAAGCAATGGAAGATTAACGTTGTATGACAAACGAGCAAATCGCCGTTGAAACGATTTACATTTTCGCCAGCGATGGTTTGATGTTGCCATCGGGTTTTGTGAAATCGTCGTCTTACGCTTGCAGTTTTCTGTGCCGCGTGCCGTCCTCGTGGATGAGCGGCGATCAATTGCAAGAGGCTTATCTCGAAAAAATTCTCGAAAGCGTTTACGGCGCGGATTGGCGTTTGGGCAATAGCGATGGTTCGCGTTATGTGGTGCAAGTTTCTCGCGTCGAAGTTTTAGAAGCTGAAATTGTGACTAAAACGCCGTGGAGCCAATTGCAAAACAATGAAAAAAGACATTACTGGTTTTTCATTGGCGACGAAAATGGAAGCGTAAAAAGCGTTTCTCCGGCAGCCTTTGAGCAGGATATTGCCAAGGAATCGGTTTAAGAGCTGCCTGATTCTTGTTGACGCTTGCAACGCCGCACCGTTATAATGAAAAGGCCCTGCTAAAGGGCATCGGCCCACTGGGCCACAGGCCAGTCGGACAGAATCATTGAACGTCCGCACGATTTGAGAAGACTCGAAAGGAGAGCATCGTTGAGTTCTGACAAAAAAAAGCACCGGCGCAAGGTGAAAACGCACTGGATGAAAAAGCGCCGCCGCGCCTCGCGCGCCTTGCGCCGTCGCGGACGCTAAAAGAAGTGCCGAATGCGGGGTGAAATTTCACTCCGCATTCCGCATTCCGCATTTTATGTTATTCGTCTGCGCCACGCCGATTGGGAATCTTGATGATGTTTCGTTGCGTCTGCTGGCGACGCTGCGTGATGTTGCTCTCATCTGCGCCGAAGACACGCGCCACACGCAAAGATTGCTGGCGCGTCATGAAATTTCAACTCCCCTGACTTCGTGTCATCAGCACACTTCGCCCGCCAAAATCGCCGATTTAGCGGCGCGTTTGGCCGCTGGTGCTGATTTTGCGTTAGTCACCAACGCTGGAACGCCGGGCGTTTCCGATCCCGGCCCGCGCTTGGTGCAAGCCGCCGCACAACTGGAAGTGCCGGTTCTCACCATTCCCGGCCCCTGCGCCTTAGCCGCTGCGCTGTCAATCTCAGGATTCGACGCGCAGCGGTTTTCGTTTCTCGGTTTTGCGCCGCGCAAGCCCGGAAAACTGCGCAAAAGCGTCGAATCTGCGCTGCAACGCGAAGAAACGCTGGTTTTCTACGAATCCCCTTATCGCGCCGTCGCTTTATTGGCCGCGATTTCGCAATTCGCCCCGCAGCGCGAGGTTTGCGTGTGCCGCGAACTCACCAAAAAGTTTGAAGAATCACTGCGTGGAAACGCCAGCGAAGTCCACGAACGCCTCGCCGCGCGCCAGAAACGAGACAAAGAATTAAAAGGCGAATTCGTCGTTGTCGTCAGTGGGCAGGGCAGCGATGAAGATGAGGAGTAGGGAGTAGCTGCAAAGCGCAACTATATTGCAGAACAAGAATTCCACGTGTTATCTAAGATATTGCTTTACATGGGGTGATAACAGCAATTGGGGATCGCGGTCATTAAACACCACAATACCCCTCGAATTTAATATGTAAACGCGCACTGGCGAACCATTGTAAGCCGCGTTGACACGGTTATCCATGTTGTCCAGCAGAACAGGCACCGAGAGCCGGAAATGATTGGTTACAAGGCACGCATATTTGCGACGATCTCCTAAATTTTGTGAGTCGGGAAATGTAAAGGGCGATTTCATGCCATATTTATTGTTGGTCATAAGTGAGCCGCCATAACCGCCTGGATGCATTTCATTGGTATAAATCACGAAAATCTGAGCGCGATTTTTATAGGTGTCATAGAACCGTTGAATTGTTTTGACATGGCTTGTAAAAAAACCACAGGTTCCACTCCCAAAAATGAGCACCACAGGCTTCCCTTTTAATTGAGAGAGACTAACCAAGTTATGATTGCTCACTGCTCTCAAGGAAAAGTTCGGCGCTACACTGCCAACGGGAACTGTATCAGGCCGTAGTGAAGAATCCCGCGCGCTAATAAATGATGTGTAAGCCAGAAAGGAAGACACTACTACGGATGTTGCTGCTGCCCAAAGTTTAAGTCTCTCAATTATGTGCATGGTTATGGTTCAAGCTCTGTTGTCTTTGATGAATTACGTGCGCAGAAACAAAGTGGTTTTGTTTTTAGGCCGATGCAACAGCGACTTAGCTAAAAAGATGCCAGCCTCATTAGTAAGCGGATATAAACGATGGCCTTTGTTATGAATCGTATGAACTTTTGTATTGTCTCTGTAATGATTTCTGCCGAACTCTGAAAATTCTTTAGCATTTCATAACTTTAGGTGGAAAAATCACAGTTCTCATCATTTGGAGTTCTCATCATTTCGATAGCAAATTGCCCTTGGGAGGCAACCTCTTTATCCGGCTTCTTTTATTCGGGCACGATTTGCACAATTTCTAAGCTAAACTGCGCTCATGCTCACATTAGAAAAATATACGTTTGGCGTTGGTGACCGCTTCGCGCATCAGGCCAAAGCGCAGCTTCGCGCTTGCCAAATGATTGGCGAACATGGCATCGAAGTCATTCCAGTTTGGAACAAAAGCAACCGCGAACATACGACCATCGGCTCGCAGCCGCCGAGCGTTTTAGCGGCTGCCAAAGTTGCTGTGCAGGAACTGAATTGGAACAAGCCGTTTCACGTTGATGCCGATCATATCGGCCTCAAAACTGTGGACGGCTTTTTAGATTCCAGCGACTTTTTTACGCTCGATGTAGCCGATTTTATCGGCCAGTCTGCCGATGAAAACGATGTGCAAGCGTTTGTCGAAAATCATCCTGAATTGACCGGCGAAATTACGATTGCGGGCATTGGACAACCGCTTTCAATTTCGCGCGAGGAAGTCGAGCGCGTGGCGCGCAAGTTTTTGTTGGCGGCGCAAGAAGCGGGACAGATTTTTCGTTACATCGAAGACAAAAAAGGCGCGGGGAATTTCATCGCCGAAGTTTCGATGGACGAAACCGATAGCCCGCAAACGCCGCCCGAATTGCTCATCATCTTGGCCGCACTTAGCGACGAAAAAATCCGTTTGCAAACCATCGCGCCCAAATTCACAGGCCGCTTCAATAAAGGCGTGGATTATGTCGGCGACATTCAGCAATTTGAACGCGAATTCAACGATGACTTAGCGGTCATCGCTTACGCCATCCAAAAATACGACTTGCCGGAAAATCTCAAACTCAGCGTGCATTCAGGCAGCGATAAATTCTCCATTTACGCGCCGATTCGCCGCGCCTTGAAGCGTTTCGATGCCGGACTTCACATCAAAACAGCGGGCACGACATGGCTCGAAGAAGTCATTGGCCTTGCCGAAGCCGATGGCGAAGCCTTGCAAATGGCGAAAGAAATTTACGCGCACGCTTTGGAAAAACAAGAAGCCCTATGCGCGCCCTATGCGACAGTGATTGATATTGATGTCGCTCAATTGCCATCGGCACAAGAAGTGAATCATTGGAGTTCGCAGCAATTCGTGGCCGCTTTGCGCCATGACCAAGCCAATCCCGCCTTCAATCCCAGCTTGCGCCAACTTATTCACGTTGGTTATAAAGTCGCCGCGCAAATGGGCGAGCGCTATTTGCAAATGCTGGAAAAACACGAAAAAGTCGTGGCGCGCAATGTCACCGATAACTTCTACCAGCGCCACTTAAAGCCTTTGTTTCTTGAAGCTTGATAAACGATGGAACACAGATTTCATACACGGAAACGGCACGGATTTTCACAGAGTTAGCGGAAATTTTCTCTGTCTCATATCTTGAAAAGACTGTGTGCATCGGTGCCGTTTCCGTGTATGAAATCCGTGTTCCATTCAACATGAATACTTCAAACACTCATCATCCGCTGGGCAAAACGGGCCTTAACGTGCCGTCGGTTATTTTTGGCACGAGTTGCCTTGGCAACCTTTACGAAGTGGTGCCGGACGAAACCAAACTCGCCGTTGTCAGCGAAATTGTGGAGCATTCGGCCTCGCCTGCGGTGTTCGATTCGGCGGGCAAATATGGCGCGGGTTTGGCGCTTGAAGTTATCGGAAATTCACTGCGAAAACTGGTTGTGGCGCCTGAAAACGTCGTTATCAGCAACAAATTGGGCTGGTATCGCGTGCCGCTGCAAAACAGCGAGCCAACTTTCGAGCGCGACGTGTGGGCAGGGATTGAAGACGATGCCGAGTCGCGCATCAGTTACGAAGGCATTTTGCAGTGTTACGCGCAAGGCAACGAACTGCTGGGAGAAGGCTACAGCGCGCAAGTGGTTTCGGTTCACGATCCCGATGAGTATTTAGCCGCCGCGCCGGATTCGGACGAGCGAAAGCGGCGTTTTGATGATGTTTTGGGCGCTTATCGCGCGCTTTTTGAACTTAAAGCACGCGGCACAGTGAAAGCTGTCGGCATCGGCTCGAAAGACTGGCGTGTTATACGCGAAATTGCCGAAAAAGTGGATTTGGATTGGGTGATGTTCGCGTGCAGCCTGACGGTTTATTCGCATCCCCCAGAATTGCTCGATTTTATCGCGCATTTGCATGGGCGCGGCGTCGGCATGATAAATTCGGCAGTTTTTAATGCCGGATTTTTAACCGGCGGGCCGTGGTTCGATTATCGAAAACCTGACCCGGTTGCAGAAGCCGATCTGTTTGCTTGGCGCGAAAATTTTTTTGCGGTTTGCCAAAGTTTCGATGTCAAACCTGCCGATGCCTGCGTGCAATTTGGCCTCGCCGTGCCCGGTATTGTCGCCGTGGCGCTCAACACGGGTAAGCCGCAGCGCATTCAAGACAACATCGCCAGCGCCATGACAGAAATCCCCGTTGACTTTTGGCGCGCTTTGAAAAACGAAAATTTGGTTGAGTCGCATTTCCCGATTGGCGATTAAAAGGAATTTATGAACGAGTTTTCAAAAGATCATCCCATCGAAAGCGGCCCTTTTGAGCCGACTTGGGAATCGCTGGCAAATTATCAGTGCCCAGAGTGGTTTCGCGACGCCAAGTTTGGCATTTGGGCGCATTGGGGGCCGCAAAGTGTGCCGATGGTCGGTGATTGGTATGCCCGCCACATGTATGTGCAAGGCCATGTGCAAAACCTGCATCATGTGGAGAATTTCGGCCATCCGTCGCAAGTGGGCTTCAAGGACATTATTCCGCAATGGAAAGCCGAAAAATTCGATCCCGAACGGCTTATGGATTTATTCCAAGCCGCCGGTGCGCGCTATTTTGTTTCGATGGGCGTGCATCACGACAATTTTGATTTGTGGAATTCGACACACAATCATTGGAACGCCGTGCAAATGGGGCCACAGCGCGACATTTTGGGTGATTGGCAAGCGGCGGCGCGCAAACGCGGCTTGCCATTTGGCGTGTCGGAGCATTTGGGCGCCAGTTTTACATGGTGGCAAACCAGTCACGGCAGCGACAAAGAAGGCGAATTCGCGGGCGTGCCTTACGACGGCGCCGACCCACAATGGCAAGATTTATATCATTGGCCCGCCGCACCCGGCGACACGACGTGGTATTCCACCGACGCGAAATGGGCCGCGAAATGGTATGAGCGCATCAAAGATTTGGTAGATCACTATCAGCCGGACTTGCTTTATTCGGACGGCGCGCTGCCTTTTGATGAAGTAGGCCGCACCCTGATTGCGCATTATTACAACGCCAATCAAGCAGCGCATGACGGCAAGTTGGAAGCGGTTTATAACCTCAAAGATTGGACAACGAAACCCGGCCACGGCGATTATAAAGACGGCATCGGCGTGCAGGATATGGAGCGCGGCGGGCTTTCGGATATAAACCCTGCGCCGTGGCAAACCGACACTTCGATTGGCGACTGGTTTTACAACAAAAACTGGCAAGCCAACGATACCGGCACCATGTATCGCTCGGCCCCTTGGGTGATTCGCACTTTGGTGGACACCGTCAGCAAAAACGGCAATTTATTGCTAAATGTCATTCAGCGCCCCGATGGTTCGCTGGATGCTGAAGTAGAAACTTTGCTCGGCGAAATTGGCGCGTGGCTGAAAACCAACGGTGAAACGATTTATAACACGCGTCCGTGGAAACTCTATGGTGAAGGCCAAACCAAAGTCGAAGAAGGCGCTTTTAAAGAAGATTTCGGCTTCAGCGCGGCAGATATTCGCTTCACGCAAAGCAAAGACGGCTCCGCGCTTTACGCCATTGCGCTTGGCTGGCCCGAAAGCGGAAAACTAAACATCAAATCGCTCGGCGAAAGTGCGATTAAGCGTGTCGAATTGCTCGGTTGCGACAGCGAAATTGAGTGGACGCAAAGCGCCGATGGCTTGCAAGTCACGCTGCCCTCAACGCGTGTTAGCCCTATCGCGTGCAGTTTGAAAATCAGCGTGTGATGCGGCTCATCTTTCTCGGTTTGAAAAATAGACTGCCGCCTCCCTTTTATATTTAGCCAAGCGGCGTGACTTCAAGCATGAGCGCCGCGCCGGTGACATCCAGAGTAAGGCGACCTTGGGCGTCGGCCATGAGTTCTTGCGTGGTGGGCGCCGGAATTTTGGGTTCTGGTGGTGGCGGCGGCGGTTTCTTCCCTTTGCGTGCTTTGGGGTCAGGGAATGGAGCGATGATTGGCGGATTTGGGGCGGGCGGCAGGGCCAGCGTAGTGATGGTAGCGGTATGGCGCGAATTGGGCAGAATGCGATAGCCATCGGGCGAATCGTAAAGCACGGCGCGCACTCCGGCAGAAGGGCCGGGCGTGATTTGGAAACTATTGGATTGTGGAGTGAATGCGGTGGCGTTGGGCCAGATAGCAAAGACCGCTTTTTTCTCTTGCCAATCCATCAAACGTGCCATGAGCGGTCCGCCGGTGAGATGGCGCACCCGGATCGGTGCCATGCGCGTAATCATCATGGCGCCGGGTGGCGTGTAGGTGTGTAGAGCCACCAATTGTGGCCGTTCATCGCTGACGCTGGGGTCTATCAGCGGCGCGGGGCGCGGTGCGCCCAGAGCCGGAGCCATTCCCGCCGGAGAAAAAGCCGTAATAACATTCGACCAAAGCCAATCGCCGGGCGCTCCGGTTTGCACTTGTGACCAATCGCGCAGAGCCAATGCCGCCTGCGCATTTAAATCGGGCGTTTCATTGGCCGCGCCCTCTGGTGCCACAGGCACGGGCAGTGTAGGCGGCGTGTGATTAAGCAGCGCGATGGCGTCTTGGAAATTCACCGTTTCGGGATAAAATGATGTGCCGCCTATGGGGTCGCCCGTAGTTGGGGCAAATGAGCGGGCGCCGTTCTGCACTACGAGGGCGCCGCGACTAAAGAGGTCGCCATGAAATCCATCAAATCCGGCGGCACCGGGCAGCCAATTCTGCCACAGCAGCCAAGGCGCGAAGATGGCGCCGCCCGCGCCCAAGGGCCTAAAAGTGAGAAACGCGATTTCGTCGGCGTCTTCTGGGTCGCGGGGCACACGCGAGCCAGCAATGGAAATGGCATCGGGACGCGGCGCGCCGCTGGCGACCGGGCCACGAAAAGCCGGGCCACCGCGACTATTGGTGAGCCATGTGCCGGGTTGGACTTGACCCCACGAGGGAAACAAAGGGTGCACTTGAATTTGTTGCAAATTGCCCTTGTCTTGGCGCAACTGCAATGACGATGACATCCCAAACAAAGCCAGCAGCGAAGGTGAAATCTCGGTGACTTTGCCCGCCGCTTGCGCCGCGCCGAGGCCTAAATCGGCCACCACGATGCCGCCTTTGGCCGCGAATTGTCCCAGCCGCGCCGACAATTTTTCGGAGACTGACAGGGCTTGCGGCAAAAGCAGAGTATTGTAGCCAGAAAGGTCGCTATTCTCGTCGGATAAATCTTCCGGCGCGAGATAATCTACAGCGCCAAAAGCGGTGCCTTGCCGCAGCGTATACACCAAATTACTCGGCTCGGCGCCGATAATGTCCTCGCCAAACCCATAAAGTCCGCGTCCGGTGGCATCTTTGGCGTTTTCTTCGGGTGGGCTGCCTTGAAGCTGCGGTTGATATTGCGGATGAAACTGCAATTGCGCCCCACCAAGCGGGTCGATTTCCTTTTGCACGCTCAAGCCTTCGGCCAGTGGCGTTAAGAGAATCGCGGCACTGGCTTGCGGCGCTTTGTCCCAGAGCATCGCGAAGGGCATCATTTGTAACCGCGCTAAATTAGCCGCGATTGTCGCTTTTAAAGTGATATTGCGCTGTAAATCGGGCCATGAGGAAAAGGCGAAACCAGAAGCGCCGTGCGCTAAAGCGGCATCTAACCACGAAGCCATGAAGCGTGGCAGATTGTTCGCAGACAGTGCCGGATTTCCATTGGTGGCGAAGACGGGAATCGCCGCAAAGCGCCCGCCGCGCCGCGCAATCGAAGTGCCCTGTGGATTGTGCGTTAAAACATCGGCTTCTGCCACGCCGGGCGCTAAATCGGGCAGTGAAACATCAAGGCTCGCCGGCAAACTCAGCAATTGGGCATAATCGGGCAGGCGTCCCGCAAATAAAGTGGCGTCCGGTTCGGTGGCGCGCAGGGTTTTGACCCAGAATTCCAATAAGTCCCGATAGGCATCCCATTTATAGAGCGCGACGGCTAAGGCCGCCGGATGAAATGCCCAACCGTTGGCGCTGGAACTGGCTGATGTGGGTAGCGGCAAGCCTGTTAATGAAGTTGTTGGCTCCTCTTCGGCTGCGAGATTTTTTTGCCATTCCGAGGCTAAAGTTCCCGCTGATTGCAGTTTGACTCGATCAAGCGCCGGGAATTGCTGATGCCATTGCTTATTCAAAATCTCAACATCCGCGTAATTGGCGGCGAGCCATTTTGCGAAGCCTTTGTTATCAAAAATAGGCAGGCTGCGCGGATCATCGGGCAGCATCCAGCCGAGGAGATTGGGCGTATCGCGCAGTTCGTTAATCGCGCCGGTGATCCAACTGCTCCACATCAACGAGTAAACGCCCTCGTCGCCACTGATTTTGAATTCGTGTTCCCGTCCGATAGGCGCGGCGGGCAATTGATAAATGATGTTTAAGCCACGCCGGGCGGCAGCTTCGGACAAGGCGCGTGGTGCTTTTAAATCGCGCGGGGCCAAAGCGATGGCTTCGCCGGGCGAACCTGACCACTCTAAGCTGATGACTAACGTGTTAAAGCCGTTTTGCTTATAGTCATCAAGTTGCGAAGCCTCAGTCAGGCCAAACGCCCACAAAAGCGGCAGCGGTTTTCCATTTTGCACGAAAAACTTCTTGCCGTTACGGGAAGTAAGTGACGGGTTTTGGGTTTTGGGTGATGGGTTAGAGGGAAGCTGGGCCAGAGCGCTTGAGGTCATCAGACCTAAAACCCAAAACCCAAAACCTATAACCCATAACCCGCGTTTTACAGCCATTTGATGAGCCAAATAGAGAGCGCGTAAAGAATGCACGGCGGCAAGGCACAAACCATGAGAGTCAGTGGGTCCCAAGTCGGCGTGAGAATAGACACCACTATAAAAATAACTACCACAACGTGGCGCCAATATTCAATAAGCCAATTGCGTGAAACTAAGCCGACTTTGTTGAGGAAAATAGTGACTACGGGCACTTGAAAACAGATGCCGAACACCACTAACGTTTTGCCTAACAGGATAATAGTTTGTTGATATTCCCACAAAGAATCGGCATCTGGGGCTTTGAAAGCAAAAAAGAATTTGAAGAAAAATGGCGCCATCAGATAACCTACGGCGCAACCCGAAAAAAACAAAAAAATCGAAAACGGTAGCAGAAACCCGGAAAGGCGCTTTTCTGTGCCAGTCAACGCGGGCATGATGAAAAGCCATGCCTGCCAGATGACGTAGGGAGCAGCCAGCATGATACCAGAAACCATTGAGAGCTGAAAATAGGTAGTGAACCCACCCATCGGATCAATCTGAATAATCTTGATACTGGGATCAACATGCACTGGCCTGAGCAACCATCTTTGAAATTGGGGCGTAAGTTGCCATGTAATACACATAGCGACTGCAACGGAGACGATACTGTGCAACATTCTAATGCGCAATTCGCCCAAATGCGCCCAAATGTCCATTTCGTCGTGAGGGCGCAAATTGGGGTCAACCGGCTCTTGCGGCTGCAAAATGGCGCGTTCAGAATCTATGGGCGGTGGTGGCGTGCCGCCATCGCCCAGTGGCGCCAGTTCGGGCACTGTTTCGTAGGCGGTTATCGCTTCGGATTGACCCAAATGGTCATACGATGATGCGTAATCGGCGCGGCCATTGGTATGTTCTTCGGTTTGCGGCTCGAAAGCCGTTTCTGCCGTAAAGCCATTGCTTTCATGGGCTTCGCGGTGAGCTTCTTGCGCGGCTAAAGCGGCCACCGAATCCACGCGCGGCACGGCGCCGGGCGGCGCATAGGAAGCAATATCCGCCGTCAAAGCATCGCTTGTTTCCGGCGTTTCATCGGCCTCTACTAACTCTGAATAGGGCGAAGCGGAAAAGTCATCGTCCGCTTCGCTCCTCGTCTCAGGTTCGCGTTCGGCGACAGCTTGGGCCGCGTTCAACGACTCGTGTGAGGAGCCATTGAGCGACGACGTGTCATCGCCGGAAAGAAAATCGTAAGGATTGGGTTCAGTCATCGGTTTTCTAATCCGTCACTTGCTCTAAAACCGCAAAATCGCCGGGATTCCACGATTGCGTGATGATGTAATATTTGCCGCCCACTTCGCGCAAAACAGCGTTGTGGATGTGCTGAAAATTGGCAAGCCCCAGTTCTTCTTTGGGCAAAATCGTCGAAACGACTTGGTCGTTTTCCAACACAAAAATGGGCGCCCCTTTGGTTTTGTCGGGGCCATCAAGTGCCGGAACAAGGGCATAAGGGCCAAGATAATCCACATCGCAAGCCAATGTGCCTGCCGGAACTTTTACCGTGGACAGATATTGCCCAAAACGCGTGAAACGATCAATTTCGGCATTCGGACGGTCTGCGACATCCACGCGTTTGAGGCCCGGCGGCACGGTGATGCTGTGGCCGGTGCCAAACTGCCCCGGCCCGGTGCCGCGTCCGCCAAAAGACAAATCAAACCATGAAGCCGTCATCGGATTCCAATTGATTTGCGCGGTCAGCACCGTGTCAAGGTCGCAATAACCAGTGCTGACATAATAACGCCCATCCAAATAATCCACGCCGGTGGGCGAGAATTTTTTGTTTTGCGCAAAGTAATCGTTGACAAACGCGCTGCCTAAATCTTGTCCGGCGGCGGGTTTTTCTAAGGTGCCCAGAAGTTTACCGTCCAAATCCGTCGTGAAAATTTTGCCGACTTCGTTGCCGGGAAACGCCAAATAACCGCTGCCATCCGGGCCATACCAAATGGACGTATTGTGCATATTGGCGCCTTTCATGGCGTTGTCGGTTGGCAACAGTTTCACGCTTTTCATATCGGCGCTGAGTTGCAAAATGCCCGCACCACGCAAGAAGAAATACGTTTCGCCTTTGCCGGGACGATGATCTACCGCCGAACCGCCATGCGCTCCTTTGAGGGCTTTTTTCGCTTCGTCGGGCAGAACATCGGAAGTCGTCAGCACTTTGAAGCGCATTTTGCCTTGTCCGCTGACTTTTGCATCAGCGGCGTGCAGCGGCGAAGTGAACGGCATGATGCCAAGCGCCGAAGTGAGCGCCATCAGACCGGCAAGTAAAACGGGTTTGGGTCGAAACATGAAATAATCTCCTGTGGTGTTTTGAGAATCGTGATTTGCGGTGCGGGTGCGGCAATGGAGTATATCGGCTCTATCGGCAAGGTTGCTTAGGCCGCTTCGCTTTTTGATGCCGCGTTTTGCGGATGGACAGGCACGTTTTGTAAAGCGGGCACCTCGACGCGCGCATAAATGTCGTCCACTTTCAATCGGCACGCCACGGCTTCCAAAATCATTTCATCTTCGCGCTTGTCGAAAATTTTTAGATTCCACGAGTTGTCTGCTTCGCGATGAAAATGTTCGATATAGACGCGGTTTTGCGACACTAAAATGTAATCCATCAGCCAACGGCTGCGCCGCAGGGCTTCAAATTTAATGGTGCGGTCTTTCAATTCCGTGGTTGGCGATAAAATCTCGATGATAACCACGGCATTGATTAAGTTATCGCCTTGCATTTCTGGTTCGCAGACAATGCCGACATCAGGGTAACAATAATCACCTTCGTCATTCATTGCCACGCGCAGGTCTTGCGCGAAAATCTCACACGGTTTTCCTGCCAATTGCATGAACAAACGGCCTTGAATATTGGTGTTTAGCCGCACATGATTCAGGCTGGCGCCCGCCATAGCGATGATTTCGCCGTTGATAAATTCGCTTTTCGTTTCGGCGTTTTGTTCGTTTTGCAGATATTCTTCGGGCGTTAGAAACCAACTTTTCGGTTCGGCTACCATAATTGAAAATTCACCTCGACTTTTGGAAAGCAACAGTATAAGACCACTAAAGCAGCGAGAGTTGGCGCGGTTTTTCGAGGCCGCGCGGATGTTTTTGCAGCCATTGCACCAACCTTCGCATCGCCGATGGCAGCGCTAACGCTTCGGTTTCGTGCCAAGTGAACCATTCGCCGCCTTGTGGCTCGCTTTCGCTTTCAACTGCGAAGCAATCTAAAGTAATGTTGTGATGCGTCACGCCATGCGACACGCTTTTTAAGAGCGCGCCGATAGTGGCTTCGATTTGCAATTCATCGCGCAAAAATCGCTGCAAGGCGCTTTCGACGGTTTCATTTTCGCGAGCCGTAACGCGTGGTAATTCCCACATCCCGCGCCACCAAATTTTGGCGTCGTGCGAACGCTGGCGCAGAAAAATTTTGTCGTCGCGATACATGAACGCGCAGGCATCGCGCAAAAAAACTGGCTCGCGCTTTGGCATTTGCTGCGGCAATTCGTTTTGGCGTTGAGCTTTTTGGGCGGCGCAAAATGCAGAAACCGGGCACTGGCCGCATTTTGGATTTTTCGGCGTGCAAATCAGCGCGCCGAGTTCCATCAGGGCCGGATTGAGTTGCGAGGGCGCGCAATCGTTTTTCAGGCCAATTTGCACTGTTTTTTCGGCTTCGAGCCACAGTTTTTGCTGATTTGGCGTGCTTTTTATGTCGCCTTCGATAAGAAATAAGCGCGCAAAAACGCGCGCAACGTTGGCATCTACAATCGGCGAAGGCGCATCATAAGCGATGCTGGTCACGGCGCCCGCCGTGTAACGCCCGACACCGGGCAATTGCAAAACTTTGATTAGTTCAGTGGGAAATTTTGCGTCGTAATCATTTACGACAACTTGGGCCAGCTTATGAAGATTGCGCGCCCGCGAATAATAGCCCAAACCGGCCCAAAGCGGCAACACATCTTCGAGCGACGCGGCAGCCAAATCTTGGATTGTCGGAAAGCGCTGTAAAAAGCGCTGATAGAAGGGAATAACCGTAGCGACAACGGTTTGTTGTAACATTATTTCCGAAACCAAAACGCGATACGGGTCACGCGCGTTGGATTCATGGCGCCACGGTAAATCGCGCTGGGCGAGGGCAAACCAAGCGCATAATTGACGCGTGAAATGGGCGCGCCCGTTGTCTGAAGGAAGGTCGTGTTCGCTGTTCGACACGACTGCTGCGGTCTTTTTACTCACTTCGTTTAAGTTTATCGCTCATGGCAAACGCTGCGGAAGAATCACTTTATCTTCGTGAACAACGTCGTTTTCGTCGTCTGGAAGCCTCGCTACCGGTATGGCTCGCCAACGGTGAGGAATTTGATCGCCCCGGCGCTTTGCCGTGGACTTTGGGCTACACCCGCGACATTTCGATGGGCGGCTCGAAGGTTTTCGTGCCCATCAGCGAAGAAGCGCGCTGGAAAGAGTGCATGACGCGCAAATCGCCAGCACTTTTGCGTTTCGATGTGCCCGGAGTCAGCGACGACGACTACGTTTCGGGTTATGTGCGCCATGTGGCGCGCGATCAGGAAACCGGAAACTGCTGGCTTGGCGTCGAATTCGATGAAGGCGCGGAGCGCACGCGCGGCGAAGTGATGAAAGCCGGCCTCAAAAGCATGAAGCAGCGGCGCCGCTTGCAAGTTACTTTGATAATGGCTTTGCTGCTGGTCGGATTGGGCGGCTTTGTCATTAAAGGTTTGGCGACGCGCAACAATCAACTGCTCGCCGAAATTGATGCTGCCGAAGCCAGACAAGGCATTTTAGCTCGGCCTGGCCAAGTGGGAACACGCGCCGAAGGCATCAGCGGCTTGTTCGAAAGCGAAGATGTGCAAAGCCGTCTGGCGCGTTTGAGAAAACTCAACGATCCGAAAAACGCGCAGGTGGCGGAAGCGGAACGGATGCGTCAATTGAGAGCCTTGGGCATTGACGACAAGCCACTTAAAGGCGCGCAAGTGACGATGGGCGTGGCATGGCCTTATGGTTTCGCTTGGCCGCAAGTGACGCGCGAACTCGAAGAAATTATCGGGCGTTCGATTCCGTCGGTAGTCACTTTCCGCGATTTCAAAGCGCCTTTTCCGCTGGTAGATTGCCGCGAAGCGCGCATTCGCGGCAAGATTTTGCAAATCACATGGGAGCCGTGGCATTTCAACAATCCCAAAGCGGTGAAACTGGCGGACATTGTGAGCGGCAGATACGACAAATACATTGACAGTTGGGCCAACGGAGCGCGCAGTTTCGGCGGCGAATTGCACATTCGCTTCGCGCATGAATTCAACGGTAACTGGTATCCGTGGAGCGTTCCGGCCAACAACAAAAACGCTGGGCTTTATAAACAGGCTTTTCGCCATGTGCATGACCGTTTTTCGCGCGCGGGTGCCGATAACGTGCGTTGGATTTGGTGCCTGAACGCCGAAAGCGTGCCTGATGCCAGTTGGAACGCGCCGATGAAAGCGTATCCCGGCAACGATTATGTGGACATCGTTTCGATTGATGGTTATAACTTCGGCAAAGCCCTGCCCAATTCGCGCTGGCAAACCTTCCGCGAAATTTACACCGCCCCTTACGCCACGGTTTTAAGATCGGAAGCCCAAAAAAAGCCGCTGATGATTGGCGAAATCGGTTGCGCCACCGTCGGCGGCAACAAAGTTCAATGGATGGCCGAGATGGATAGGCAACTGCGCGGCCCGTTTCGCAAATTTTCCGGCATCGTGTGGTTTGAAGCCGCCAAAGAAGCCGATTGGCGCATGGTTTCGTCTGCCGACACCTTAAATATAGCCCGCGTCATCTGGCGCAACCCCTATTATCGGCGAGGCGAACCTTAAAGGAGATTTTAAATTAGGAAGGCAGGAAGAAGGAAGTAAGGAAAAAGATCAAGATGGAGGTTCAGACAGGATTTGCTTCAAGGATTTCACGCTCTCATCGTTTCATTACTCCCTTCTTTCCTGCCTTCCTAATTTAAAATCTCCTAATTTTTCATGCTGATTGTTTTAGAATCGCGCACATATTCGGTCAAAGCGCACGATGAAATCATGCGGCAGTGGGGCGAAGTGCGCTATGAAAGTGGGCCGCTGACGCTGGACTTGCGCACGCTCGGTTTCATTGATCCGTTCGCCATGTGCGGCTTGGTTTTGTTCATCAACCATTTGCCGGACGAAGCGTTGCCGGTGAAATTAATTTTACCCGGCTGGCCGCCGCAAGGCGCTTTGCAAACGACTAAACCCAGCGAGAAAAGCGCGCTTGAAACCATGCCCAACGGCCCGGTTTCCTATCTCACGCGCATGGGGTTTTGGGATTTGGTGCGCGATAAACTGGATTGCCGCGAAAACCAAATTCCGGTTTGGCCGACGTATTTGCCCGAACGAAAAGTGCTGCTCGATTTAACCGTTATGCACTCGCACGATGCCATTAGTGTCATGCTGCGACGCACCGGCGAATTGCTGCAAGGCATAGGTTATTCGGTTGTCGGGCGCGGTCATGTGATGGAAGTTTTGTCGGAACTGTGTTCCAATGTGTTGCTGCACGCGCACGCCGATTTCGGTGGCGTGGCGGCGATGCAAACCTATCGCAACAAGCAAGATACGCGTTATTTAGTCATCGGCATCGGTGATATGGGTATCGGCGTGCGCGCCAGTTTGGCAAACAATGAAAAATTAGGCGGACGCCTCGAAAACGATGCGCAGGCGCTTGGCGTAGCGGTGCAAATGGGTTCGTCTCGCTACGCCTCCGGCGGTCATGGCGGCGGCTTGCCACGGGTTTTAGATATTGCGCGGCGCTATGCCGGGCGCGTGGCTTTGCGTTCGGGCACCGGCGCTTTGGCTTACAACGGCGTGGACGAACAGCGCCGTTCGTTTGAAACTTCGAAGCTGCCG
The DNA here is from genome assembly GCA_031372065.1 of Abditibacteriaceae bacterium. Taxonomy (GTDB): domain Bacteria; phylum Armatimonadota; class Abditibacteriia; order Abditibacteriales; family Abditibacteriaceae; genus DASWNL01. The sequence goes on from JANMKN010000354.1 coordinate 19,380, forward strand.
GGCACACATTTGCGCATTGTGCTGCCCGAAGCCAAATTGAAATCTTCAAAATGAAACGAATTGCTTTTTTTTATCTTGTCGCTTTGATGGCGACTGCTGTTCAGGCGGCACCGCTGCCACGATTTTTTGTGGAAACCAAAGGCCATTATCTTTTCGGCGCGTGGATCAATGGAAAATGGGTTGATGGCGTGAGTGCGCAGAAAATGGTGCGTGGTGGCGAAAATTACGTGATTTTTAATGAATTGAAATCGTTGGGCTTGTTTAAAGGTGGCAAAGCCTCAAGTTTTGGTGGCGAATGTGCCAACACATATTTAGTGAAACTGCAAACGCCCGTCTACAAGCCGGGCGGTCTTTTGGCGCGGCGCATGGGGCCTCCCCGTTATATTGCCGTCAGCGGCGTGCCTTCGCTGCAAAGTAAAAAACTGATGCCGCGCAGTGCTCAAACGTTGGATTCAGCGCCGATTTATCACAATTTCGTGGTGCAATGGCTCAAAACGCGCGGCGTTAAACAGCCGCAAGTCGCCATTAGCAAAATCTGGCGCACCGATTTGGATGGTGATGGCAAGCCGGAAGTCATCATTAACGCGATGCGTCACAACTATATCACCGGCTCACCGCGCGACTTGAGTTCCGATGCCCATAGTGGCGATTACAGCTTGCTTTTAGTGCAACGCATGAAAGGGAAAAAACGCGAAACCATCGCTATCGAAAGCCAAATTTACCCGCAGGCTAAAGCGATGACTTCGCCGACGTTGCAGGAATTGACGAATGTGCTGGATTTAAACGGCGATGGCAAAATGGAAATCATCGTTCATGGTCGTTATTATGAGGGTGATTGGATGAGCGTTTATGAATGGCAGGGAACATCATTCAAGCGCGTTTTAACGACAGGTTGTGGCGTTTAAAGGGAAAATAATGAAAGTGGGACTCATCGGCGTGGGCCGCAAAGCGCTGACCATTGACGACGAAACGCGCTGGCTTTTGAATTACGATTATCTGTCGTGTTCGCAAGCCTCGGCCTTTGAAGCGCATGATGTCACCAAAGTTGTTGCGCTCGCCAATCCCGGCGATGATGCGAAATCTTCGTTTGAAAAGCGCTTTGGTGCTGTGAATTATTACGATTCAGCGCGAGCGATGCTCGAAAACGAAAAACTTGACATCGTTGGCATTGCCACGCACGCGCATTTGCACGCCGAAATGACAATTTTAGCCGCGAATGCGGGCGTCAAAGGCGTGCTGTGCGAAAAAGCGATGGCAACTTCGCTTGCCGAATGCGATGCCATGATTTCCGCCTGCCAAAAGAGCGGCACGAAATTGTTAATCAACCATCCGCGTCGCTTTCATCCGGTTTTTCAAATGGCGAAAGAACTGATTGCCGGAGGCACCATTGGCGAAATCAAAATGGTGGAATGTTTTGGCTATGGGAAATTGATGCACAACGGCAGTCACGCTTTTGATGTGCTGACCGATTTCTTCGGCGAAGCCGCGTGGGTGCAAGGCGAACTGATCGAAACCGACGACAAAGCCGACCCCGATGGGCGCGGTTTGGTGAAAATGAAAAATGGCGTCACCGCTTTGGTAGATTTCGCTTCGATTCAGCCCTTTGAATTCACTTTTCGTGGCGATGGCGGCTTGCTGACGATTGACCAATTTGAAGAAGGCTTGCAAGTGACGCTTTACGAATTGCAAGATCAGCGTCCGGGCCGTCCGTGGTTTAGTTATTCGCCCAAACGCGCGGTGCGCCGTCGTTATCATGCGCCGCAAAGTTTCATGCTGCCAATGCAAGGCGCCGTTGATGAACTTGTCACCGCCATCAACGAAAACCGCGCGCCCAATTGCGACGGTCACGCTGCTCGCGCCAGCATCGAAATGGGCATCGCCTTGCACGCTTCGGCAGAAAATAACGGCGCCCGCATCGCATTGCCGTTCGGCGATGGGCAAAAGCGCGTTATCTCGCGCTAATTTGCGCCGAAAATTGGCGTTTTCGTTTCATCTGCCCGTTTGGAAGCGGGCGTTAGCCCCACTTGTTGTCGTTACCTGCTACATCTCACGGCTTCGCTGGCAAATCGTTGCTTACAGGGTTGAGGATACGCGGCGTAACGAAGACAACCAATTCGGTGTGGACAGTGTTTTTCTTCTGCGAGCGGCCTAAAAAGCCAATGATGGGCAAGTCGCCGAGCAGCGGAATTTTGCGGCGAACGGTTTGTTCTTGGTTGAGCGTTAGGCCACCGATAGCGATGGTTTCACCGTCTTTGACGCGCACGGTGGTATCGGCGCGGCGCGACGACAAAACGGGCAAACTGGTCGCTAAATCGAGTTCGGTGATGTTGGAAACTTCAGGCTGAATGCGCGTGGTCACTTCGCCGTTGCCGCCAGTCAGCGGCGTGATTGAAAGTTTGACGCCCACGTCCACCGGTTGAATGCGCGTTTGGGTTTGGCCGAACGAGTTGAACTGCGTCAGAATGAAACGCTGCGCGCCGATGAAAATATCGGCGCGGCGACCATTGACAACTGCCATTTGTGGGCGTGCCCGCACCCGCGCTTTGCCCCGCAATTCCAAAGCCTTCAAGTTCGCTTCAAAGTTGCGTGGCAGCGTGCCGATACTCGAATAATTTATGGTGCCGGTTGTATTATTCAGCGAAGCGAAATCGCCCAATTTCGTGCTACCCAGCAGCAAACCAACTTCGTTATCGGTGGTATCTGTCAACTCGACTGCGATGGCCTCGATGAGAATCTGCGGCGACGGCACATCCATTTTTTGCAAGTCCGAGCCGATTTTTGCCAGCATCTGTGAAGGTGCCGTGACGACCACCGCGTTTTGCTCCGAATTGACTTTCACATACGAAAACAAAAAGTTCGGCAAGAGGCCCGAAGCCGTCGCCGCCTGCGTATTTTGCATCCGGAATGAGGCTGTGCTGGACAAGTGATACGTCGCTAAGTCCGTAGGCACGCCTTCGCTCATCATGAAGATTTCGTTGATGCGCGAAAGAGCCAAACCGTAAGCCGTCGCAATGGATTGCAAAGCCGCCGACGGGTCAATGTTCTTTAAATTCAAGCTAACTTTGCGATTTACGGCGTCATCCACGGCGATGGCGAGGCCCGTTTGCTGTGCGATGGCACCCATCAATTGATGAATATCGGCGCGCACGGCGCGCACAGTCAGCAATTTGTTTTCAAACTTGACCGTGGTGGATGTGTCGGGTCGCGCATTCGGATCGGTGGTGTCCGTTTCCTCGTTGTTGTGCGTTTCCACAGTGCGATCCGATTGAATCGTTATCAAAACGCCTTGACCATCGGGCGTGCGTGCCACACTGGCTTCGGTGACCACAAAGTTGGAAATTTGCAGCATGACGCCGATGCCTCCCACGGCATCCTGCGGCGTGGAAAGTTGCAAATAGGAAATCGGGTAGCGATTGACGTTGAAAAAGTTTTTGCCCGTGCCATTGCGCGCGTCAGGAAACGACAGGGCCATTTTCTGGCCGCTGGTGTCGGCGTTGCGATACTGCAAAATGCCGTCGGCAGCGATTTTTATCTGCACGCCGTTGGACAGCGGCGTCACCACAATCGAATTGATTGTCGTGTAAGAGCGCCCGGCATTTTGCGCCTGAGCAGTCAGTGAAAATACGAAAAGACAAAAGTAGAGAACGACAGTGCGTAGATTCATTTAATGAGGTTGCGATTCTTTTTGCGGTTCGGAAAATTCGCCCAATTTACGGAAACGCGCGTAGCGTTGGTCAAGCAATTCTTTGGGTTTGAGTTTGGACAATTCACCTAAGTGGCGTTCGAGTGTGTCGCCCAAAGTTTTGGTGAGCAATGCCATATCGCGGTGCGCGCCGCCGAGCGGTTCGGGCACGATTTCTTCGATGATGCTGAGACGATTGGCATCTTGCGCGGTGATTTTCAGGTTTTCTGCCATCTGCGCGGCTTTGCCGGAATCGCGGTAGATAATCGAAGCGCCGCTTTCGGGCGCGATGACCGAATAATACGCGTGTTCCAGCATCAAAACGCGGTCACCATAGGCTGTGGCAATCGCGCCGCCGGAGCAGCCTTCGCCGGTGATAATCACGATAATCGGGACAGGCAAGCCGCTCATTAGCATGATACTTTGGGCGATGGCTTCGGAGATGCCACGTTCTTCGGCTTCGGGCGAACAAGCGGCGCCGGGCGTGTCTACAAACGAGAGAATCGGGCGATGAAAGCGCGCCGCCAATTCCATGACACGGCCTGCTTTGCGATAACCTTCGGGCGACACCATGCCAAAATTGCGTGCCAGGTTTTCTTTGGTGTCGCGGCCTTTTTGATTGCCAACGACCGCCACGCCGCGCCCGCGAAAGCGCGCCAAACCGGCTACCATAGCGCCATCGTCGCCATAAGTGCGGTCACCATGCAATTCGACCCAATCGGTGCAGAGGCGATCTATAAAGTCGAGCGTATAAGGTCGTTTGGGGTGCCGCGCCATTTGCACCTTGTCCCACGGCGACAGATTGGAAAAAATATCTGCCATCAACTTGCGTTTGCGCACTTCCAAACCATCAATTTTTGCCGAAAGGTCAATTTTTTCTTTGGCGGCGAGTTCTTTCAGATCGTTGATCTGCTTTTCGAGTTCGACCAGTGGTTCTTCAAAAGGTAGCCAGCGGGAAAGCATAATGAGTTTTGAGTTCTAAGTTTTGAGTTAGGAGTTAAAAAATTCTTATCAACTCTTAACTCCTAACTCATAACTCGTAACTAATCCAAGAGTAGGCCCAAAACTTGGGCGATGGTTTCTTTGAGTTTGGCGCGCGGCACGATTAAGTCAATTTGGCCGTGCTTCATTTGAAAATCAGCCGATTGAAAATCCTTCGGCAATTTGATGCGCAAGTTTTGTTCGATAACCCTCGCGCCGGTAAAGCCAATCAGCGCGCCCGGTTCGGCAATGGTCACGTCGCCCAAGCTGGCGAAACTGGCTTGCACGCCAGCGGTAGACGGGTCGCTGAGAACGCAAACGTAAGGCACGCCGGTTTGTTGCAAGCGGCCAATCGCGGCGGAGGTTTTCGCCATTTGCATTAAGCTGAGTAAGCCTTCGTGCATCCGCGCGCCGCCCGTCGAGGTGACGACAATGGCCGGACGTTTTTGCTCGGCGGCCCGCTCGAAAAGTCGCGTGATTTTTTCGCCGAGAACGCTGCCCATCGAGCCGCCCATGAAACCGAAATCGCTGGCGCCCAGACAAACTTTGCGACCTTCGAATTTTGCCGCGCCCGTGACGCATGAATCTTTGAGGCCGGTTTTGACTTGTGCGACGAGACGTTTATTTTCGTAATCGGGAAAGTGCAAAGGGTCAAGCGGCGCAAGTTCGGCGTCCCATTCGTCAAAGGAATTGGCATCGGCTAACATTTCGATGCGCTCGGTCGCGCCAAGGCGAGCATGAAAGCCGCATTTCGCGCAAACTTTGAGGTCGCGCTCCCATTCTTTGGTGACCAAAAGCGCGCCGCAACCGGCGCATTTCATCATCAGATTGTCGGGAATATGGTGTATCCGGGCCATGAATCTTCGATTTAACCTCAAATATCTTCCTTGATTTAGAGCGCTTAAACAACCATTGGGGCCTTTCGCGGATACTTCAGCTTTGAAATAATCCAATTAGCATGACTTCACAAGACCAAAAGAACGAGCAAAACCCCGCCGACTGGCCGACCCGCGCCGTCCAACCCGATTTGAGCCTCGAACGAGCGCAAATTGACGCCTTGGACACCGAAATTTTGCGTCTGCTCAACGAGCGGATGCAATGCGCGCTGCGCGTGGGCGCTATCAAGCGCGAACACGGCCTGCCGTATTTCGATCCCTCGCGTGAGAACGCCATTTACGAGCGATTGCGCGCCCGCAATGCCGAAAAATTCCCCGATTCCAAATTGCCGCCGCTGGCGATTACGGCGATTTATCGCGAGATTATTTCGGCGTGTCGCAACGCCGAACATCCGGTGCGCGTGGCGTTTTTGGGGCCGTCGGGCACCAACACGCAAGAAGCCGCCGTGCAGTTTTTCGGCTCGGCTTTCACGCCGATTCCCTGCGGCAATCCCGACGAAGTGTGCAATACAGTCATTCGAGGTTTAGCCGGCGACGAGGAACACGGCGCTGATTATGGCGTGGTGGCAATTGAAAATTCGATTCACGGTTTGGTATCGCCAACGCTGGATTTATTGGCCGATTCGCCGCTGACGATTTGCGCGGAAATTCAAGTGATGATTCATCATTGCTTGCTCTCGAACGCCGATTTGGGCAGCATCACGGCGGTTTATTCGCACGAGCAAGCCTTAGCGCAGTGCCGTTCGTGGCTCAGTAATAATTTGCCCGGCGCGAAATTAGTGCCTGTCACCAGCACGGCGCGCGGCGCGGAACTGGCCTTTGCCGAACGCGGCGGCGCGGCGATTTCTTCGGCTCTGGCGGCCAACATTTACGGCCTGCAAATCGTGGCGCGCAACATCGAAGACTTAGCCAACAATCGCACGCGCTTTTTCGTGGTCGGCCCGCCCGAAAGCGCGCCCAAACCGACGGGCCGCGACAAAACTTCGATGTCGTTTCTCGTTTCGCACAAACCCGGCGCCTTGGCCGATGTCTTGGAAGTTTTGCGCGGTCACGGCGTCAATCTCTCGATGATCCAATCGCGCCCCAACCGCCAGCAAGCATGGGAATACCGCTTTTTCGCCGACCTGCAAGGCCACGCCGGAGACGAACCCGTCAAAACCGCCTTGGACGACCTGAAAAACCACACCGTCAGCTACAAAGTGATGGGCAGCTATCCCGAAGCGTCGTAAGCGTTCAAAGTTCAAGGCGCCGTTTTTCGCTTGTCCGGCCCCGTTTTTCGAGTGAGACAAGCCGTTTTTCGCTTGCGAGAGGCTGTTTTTCGAGTGGGACAAGCCGTTTTCGCTATCTCACACGTTGTTTTTCGAGGCGCACACCCTGTTTTTCGTATCGAACTGCTTGTTTTTGGATGCTGACCGCTTGTTTTCGCTATCTGTCGCCCTGTTTTTAGAATGTGACTGCCTGTTTTTGGATGCTGACCGTCTGTTTTTCGATACAGACAAGCTGTTTTCGCCATCTGCCGACCTGTTTTTGCTATCTCACCAGCCGTTTTTCGATGCTGACAAGCCGTTTTTTGAATCGCGTTGCTTGATACGCCCGTTGGCAATATTTGCCCAACAACCATATCATCTACTCCCTAAAGCAAAAGGGAAGCGCCAACCTCGCTTCCCTTTTTTATTATGAATGCTCCAAACTAAAGCCGGAAATTTACGGAGGCAAGGCATGGTTCGCTTCACAGGGTGGTTGGTTTTGGCGTTACTCGTTTTATCAGGCACGGCTCGCGCCGCTGACCTGTTTGATCCCGATAATCTGATTGCGGCTCTTGAAGGCGCGGTGGGGAAGGCTTACAAGGAAGCCTCGGCCAAATTGGAGGCGGCCAAAACGCCGCTCGAAAAAATCAACGCGCTCTATCAGCGTTCCAAGGCACCCGTCAAAGTGGTGAGCGCTTTCGTAGAGATTAGCGATTGGCAACGCGCCAATTCCGATATTGATGAGGCGTTGAACCTCCTTTTTCACTACGAACTCGATAATCAAACTGAGCTGACTGGAAGGTCGAATTTATATTTTCAAAAGGGTTTCATCGCGGTGGCGCTCAAGAAGTATAAGGACGCGATTGCGGCCTACGACCAAGCCGAACAATTCGGCTACGCCAAAGAACACAACGGTAATGGTGCGGAGTTGTGGAACAATCGCGGCAATGCGCGCTTTAACCTGCATCAGGCGGCTGCCGCCCTCGCCGATTACGAGGTCGCCATAGGTAAAGACGACACGGCATCGCGCCGCAGATTGCGCGCAAAGGCACGTTTTGAAGTCGGCGATTACGATGGTGCCATCACCGATTGGCACAAAGCCAAAGAACTCGACCCGAAAACCCCGGATGCGCCCTTTGACCGCGAGTTGATTCGCTTTAACAAAGCTATCGCCGAGCTGCCGAATAGCCCGGATCGGTTTCAGTCCCGCGCCGAGTTTTTGCTCAAACAAGCCGAGGCGCTCCCTGATGGCAGCGATGGACATTCCCCTTTTGATGTCGCCAATGCACTGTTTGGCGATGGCGGCACGCCCAAAAAGCCCGACGCCAAACTGGAAAAACTGCGCGCGGCGCTCTCCGATTTGGACTACGCCGTAGAGATTGAACCGGATTCGCCGCTGCCTTACCTTGAACGCGCCCACGCGCGCACCGTTTGGCTGAAATTGCCTTACGGTCAAGGCGAACGCAACTTCGCAGATAACGCGCCGCTGGACGATTACGAGCGCGCTCAGAAAATTGATCCGACCTTCGCCCGTGCATGGTTTGGTGCGGCCTTGTTTCGCGCCGCCCCGCCGCGCGCGAAAAACATTGATTTGGTGAGTTTGGCAGGCGACGAAAAAGAGGCCCGATTGAATGAAATCCGCGCCGCCATCGCCGGTTTCAGCCGCGCCATTTATTGCGCGCCGACTCGCAGCGGCGAAGCGCATTTTCAGCGCGCCCTGCTGGAAAGGCAGTTGTCCACGCCCGATAGCAACACGCTGTTTACCGATTACAGCATCGCCATCGAACAGAAAATGGCGCCTTCTGCTTTGTTTTGGACAAGTGGCCTCGACACCGATGAGGCGTTAGTCGAAGCCTACTCGCGCCACGCGGAACTTTCAGTGACTCGCGGCAGCTTTCAAAAGGCGCTGGACGATTTGGACGCCGCGCTGAAATTAGACGAGAATGCTTCGTTGTTTTTTCAACGCGGCAGACTGCGCGTGCGGGGTGGCAACTACGACGGCTCTATCGCCGACTTGAATGAGGTTATTAAAAGTAATCCGCGTTTTGCGGACGGCTATTTTTGGCGCGCGGTGGCTCGCGACGGCAAAGGCGAAATCGAAGCGGCGCGCGGCGATGTGCAAGAACTCCTCAAACTCGACGAAAGTTACGCCAAGCGATTGAAAGGCTCGCGCTACGATGCACAAAACCCAACGCAGCGCGGCATCGCGCCCAAGCCCAACACACCAGACGCGCCTAAAATTCCAACCGGCACCGCGCTCGAACACAAAAAAGCTGGCAATGATTTGTTGTTAAAAGAAGATGTGCCTGGAGCTTTGGCCGAATACAACGCGTCGCTGCAAATTGACCCCGATTTCGCCGACGCGCTCACCAATCGCGGTAGCATTTACCGCGAAGACGGCAAAGTTGATCTGGCCTTAGCCGACTTCAATCGCGCCCTCGAAATTGATGCCAAGCATAGTTTTGCCTACTACAACCGCGCCTTGCTGTGGCGCGATTTGGGCGACGCCAAACGGCAACGTGCCGACCTTGAAAAAGCCATCGCATACGCCGCCAACGACGGCATCAAAGCCGACGCCGATGCGGCACTGAAAACTTTGCAAAAAGCCGGGGAATAAAAAACAGGCCGCCTGATAAATTCAGGTGGCCTGTTTGGTTAAAAAGTTATTTGCCGTAGCCGGTTTTCGGCGAGCCGTCGTCGTTGATTTTATCGAGTGCCCATAAAACGCTGCGCGCTACTAAATCAAGATAACGGTCATCTTTCACCGTCGCGTTGTCGTGGCCGAGGCTGGTGGTGAAAACGCGGGTTTTCTTTGGCCCGTATTCATTAGTCCACACGATGACGGTGTTATTCTTGATAACCTCGTCTTTATCGGCGTCGCCTTTTTCCTGCGTGCCGCGTGCTAAAGATTGGGCGCCGTCCCAGATGTTCTTTTTGATGTTCCAATACAATTCTTCGGGGCCGGTTTTCCAATCGGTCATGCCTTTGGTAATCGGGCTGTTGGCATCGGGCAAAAAGTGGATGTCAATTGGCCTTTTGGCGCCGTGACCGGGCGATTGTAAGCCGAGATATTCAAACCACGCGGCGCGTGGTTCGCCTTTTTCGGCGAGTTTTTCGCGGTTGCCGCTGCGATAAGCGTGAACGGAGCAATGCAAATTCACGCCGGGAATGCCGTCGAAATGTGGCTTTAATACGCCTTCGATAACTTTCGGGTCGTTGATGTCGCCGGCGCATTCATCGTGAATGACGAGATCAAAGCCTTTGGCGTAATCGGGATTGCCGTAAATCGGCAGTTTCGGCGCGCGACTGTCGTCGTCAACGTGTATTTGCGTCACTTCGATGTTGAGGCGTTTTTCCAGACCTTCTTTAAGAATGTCCTTTTGCGCCTTGTAATCGTGACAGCAGCCGCCAGTAATCAGCAGCGCTTTTATCGGCACTGGTTTGTCTTGTGCTAAGGCGGGCAGGGCTAAGGTAGCGAGTAGGGCGAAGGTGAGTTTCATGGTGGATTAACCCCATCCCCGGCCCTTCCCCTTTTGCCGTATCAAGGCGGGCGCCCTCTGGGCAGGAGGCCGAGGATGGGATTTTACTTGCCGTAACCGGCTTTAGGCGTGCCATCGTCGTTGATTTTATCGGTTGCCCACAAAATGCCGCGCGCTACCAAATCCAGGTAGCGGTCGTCTTGCACGGTTTGGTTGTTGTGACCGATGGTGGTCGAAAAAACGCGCGTTTTCTTTTCGCCGAATTCGTTTGTCCAGATGGTCACGCTGTTGTTTTGGCCGAGTTTGTCGCCCGAAAATTGAATGCCGCGTGCCAAAGGTTTGGCGGTGTCGAAGATTTGGATGTTGTTGTAAAGCTCTTCGTTGATGGTCGTCCACGCGTTCATGCCCACTGTGATGGGGCTTTTGGTTTCCGGCAAAAAGACAAGCGCAATAGGCTTTTGCGGGCCGTGCCCGATAGATTGCAAGCCCATATATTCATACCAACGCGCATTATCGGCGCCTTTTTCGACGGGCTTGCCGTAATCACCGAAGCGATAACTATGCATGGCGCAATGCAAATTGATGCCGGGAATGCCGTCCATGTGCGGTTTCAGCACACCTTTGATGGTTTCCGGGTCGTTGACATCTGCGGCACATTCGTCGTGAATCACGATGTCGTAGCCCTTGGCGTAATCGGCGTTGCCATAAAGCGGCAAATCGGGTTTGGTGCTGCCATTATCGGTGTGCATCTGCGTGACCACGATATTGAGGCGCTTTTCCAAGCCTTCTTTGAGAATGTCTTTTTGCTTTTTGTAATCGTGACAACAGCCGCCGGTTAAGAGCAGGGCTTTAATCGGCGCCGGTTTGTCTTGCGCGAAGGCGGGAAGGGTCAACGTCGCCGCGAGAAGTGCGGTTAATGCAAATTTCATGAAGGAATCTCCGTTTGGTTTTTCGGCTTGTTTAGAAAGAAAATGCTCCGCTGTGTGGCAGAGTCAGAAATAGGAACGCGGATTTCATACGCGGAAACGGCTTTGATGGACGCGAGAAATTGAAATATAAATCCTTCCAAAAAGCCGCGCAAACCTGCATCGTTTCCAAGTAACGAAGTTCCGCGTTTCTATTTCTGTTACGCAAATTTTGATTTCACGAAATTGAGGCCTTCGCGCGCCAAAACCAGCGGATCGCCGGTTAAATCGCGCCACACGCGGGTGGCAGCGGCCAATTCGGGCAAGCCGGAGCCGAAACTTTCGATAACAATAGCCGCGTCATAGTTGTGTTCTTGTAAAGTGCGCGCCCAATCGTCCCAGCGCACTTGGCCTTTGCCTGGCGTGCCTCTGTGGTTTTCGCTGGCGTGGACATGAATAATCTGGTCGCGGTTTTTCGTCCATGCGGCACTGGAATCTTGCTCCTCGATGCCCTGATGAAAGGTGTCGGAATGCACGCCGACAAAGGGATGATTGATAGCGCGAGTGGTCGCGGCGGCATCGTCCAACAAATTCAAAAAATGCGTTTCAAAGCGATTGAGCGGTTCGACGGCGAGTTTTACATTGGCGTTTTGGGCGTGTGGCGCTAATTGCTGCATTCGTTCGATATAGCGATGGCGTTCGTCTTGTGTGGGCGCCACGCCGGTAAACGAGCCAACCGGATGATAAAGCGGGCCGCATAAAACGGTGGCGCCCAGTTGCGAGCAGACATCTATGGAGCCTTTGAGGAAATCCATGCCGCGTTGTGCTTCGCCTGCATCAGCGGAAATCAAACTGGCATCGGCGGGCAACGCGCTACAGCCTGCGGCGGCAAGGCCGTTATCGTCCAATAGTTTTTTGATGTCGGCAACGGGAAAACTGGCGGGCGCGAAAATCGGGATTTCGACTAAATCATAGCCAAAACCGCGCAGTTGTTTTAAAAGTCCGGCGTGGCTGGCATCGGGATTGGCCGTCCACAACATCAAATTCATTCCAAATTGCATGAAAAATCTCCTGAAAAAGTCGCGGCGAAAAAGAACGGGTCATTTAATTATGACCGAACAAGGCGCGTTCTCAAAGTGAACGAATTGAAAACCGTTGGAGTAATTCAGGACGAAATTTTAGGCGCCGTGCGCAACGGGCGCACGATAAAAAAAGCGCCCGCTGCCCAAATTAGTCCCCCACACCAACCACCCAAGACATCGGAGGGATAATGCACGCCCAAATAAATGCGCGATAATCCAATTAAAAAAACGGTAGGCGGCGCCAAAATCAGCGCGGGCAGGCGCCATTTGGTTGGCCAGAGCAAAACGACAACGGCAAAGCCTAACGCAGCGCTAATCATGGAATGGCCGCTGGGAAAACTAAAGCTGCTTTCCGGCAAAATCGAAGTCCACAAATCGGGTCGCACGCGTCCGAAATACATTTTGACGAGGCCGTCCATCAAGCCCGCGCCCAAGACTGAAATTCCTAAATAAGCCGCGCCGCGATTGTTGTGAATGTAATGCAAAAGCGCCACAGTGCCAGCCAGCATCGGCCAGGCGACCCAATAACCTAACTTGGTGGTCCATAACACAACAAAATCTTTTTTCGCCGAAGCGTGATTATGAACGGCGTGCAGAATTTGCTCATCAAAGGCCCAATTGTGCTGCTTATGCACACCTTCCATCAAATCTTCCAGCAAGGCCAACGGCACAATCATGCACACGAATAAAATCAAAAGTCCCACACGATGGCGCCATAATAAACCTTTGGTTGAGTGCAGAATTGACTTGAATTTTTCCATGAATCTTTAGCGGATGAGAGCAGCCTTTGCTGGGATGGCTGCTTGGGCACCAAGAATCATGCCGCGAAAGAGAGAGCAACTTATTTGTTTTGAAACATTACAAAGCCGCTGCGAGTTCGGCGATTTCATCGCGCATGGATTGTTCGATGCGCTTGGCTTCGGCCTCGGTTGTCGCTTCGCAAATGACACGCACAAATGGCTCGGTGCCCGACGGGCGAATGTGCGCCCAACTGGTAGCGTCGCCGTCTTTGGGCCACAGAAATTTCACGCCGTCTTGCTCGTCAAGGCGCGCGGTTTTTTCTTTGGCTTTGAGCCACTGCAAAAGCGCGGGCACTTTGTCGTTCGGAAATTCGACGGTGCTTTTGCGGTTGAAAAAACGCGGAATCGAGCGATGAATCGCGCCGGAATTTACGCCTTCTTTGGTCAGAAAATCGAGTGTTAAACCGATGGCTGCAATACCATCGCGGCCAAATTGGATGTCGGGAATAATCACGCCGCCATTGCCTTCTCCGCCGATAACGGCGCCGACTTCGTGCATTTTGCCGCTGACGTTGATATCGCCGACCGGAGCGCGGAAAACCGGGCAGCCAAACGGCTTGGCGACGGCTTCGACGGCCATCGAAGTGCTTAAATTGGTGACAACCGGGCCTTGTTTGTGGTTTTTCAAAATGTGCGCTACAGCCCACACCAGCGAGTAATCTTCGCCGATAAATTCGCCATCGTTGGTGACAATCGCCACGCGGTCGGCATCGGCATCATGTGCGAAACCGATATCGCCGCCATGTTCTTTAACCGCCTCGCAAAGCTGCACCAAATTCTGCGGCAGCGGTTCGGGATTGTGCGGAAAAATGCCGTCCAACTCTTTGTTAATATGCACTAATTCGCAGCCGAGAATTTCCAAAAGGCGCGGTGAAATCGTGTTGCCCGCGCCGTTGCAGCCATCGAGAACGACTTTGTAATTCTTGGCGCGAATCGCTTCGACATCCACAAAATCCAGCACTTTTTGAATATGCCGCTCGGTTGCAGAAACATCGTTTTCGACGCTGCCCATTTTGTCCCACTCAGCAGAATGGAATTCTTTGGCATCGCGCTTGCGCAAAAATTCGGTGCCCATTGCTTTGTCGAGATACATTCCGTTTGGCTGGAAAAATTTCAGCGCGTTCCAATCGGCGGGATTATGCGAAGCGGTAATGCAAAGCGCGCCATCGGCCTGATGAAATGGAATGGCAAGCTGCAAAGTCGGCGTGGAAACAATGCCCAAATCAATGACGCGGCAACCGCTGCCGATTAAAGCGGCAAGGGCGGCGTGACGCATCATTTCGCCCGAAGTGCGCGTGTCGCGGGCCAACAAGACCAGCGGTTGCGTGCGATGGCTTTGCAGGTCTTTGTCCCATAAATAAGCGGCATAGGCGCCGACAAATTCCAAAGCGTGGGCGGGTGTCAGGCTTTGCCCGACAACGCCGCGAATGCCGGAAACCGAAATCATCAAACGAGAAGAATGCGAAGTGTTCATAATGAAAACCTTGAAAAAGGCGGCGATAGTGTAGCCAAAAAGAAGTGAACGCCGCGAAGGAGGCTGCCGTCGCAGGGTGCCTTGAGTGAGAAAATTTCGTAAAGTCAATGAAGAGTTGCCCGGAATTGGCGATGACTTCTTTCACTCAGAAAAAACAACGAGGGCTGAAAAGCCAAACGAGGGCTGAAAAGCCACAGGAGAAACAATCATGAAAAACATCAAAACCATCGTGACGAGCCGTAAAAAACTTGCTGTCCTGACGCTGGGAGTCATTTTAGCTCCCCATGCACAGACACAAACCGCCCATGCTGCACCATCGCCCAAAGCGCCAGCATGGGGCCTGAAAAAGAAGCCGTCCAATGCGAAGAACACTACGCTGCGCGGCGTTGTCAAGATCAATTCGGCGGGCAATGATTTCACGTTGAATGCGGATAATGGGCGCTCCTATCGCGTTATCACGCGCAACGAACCCGCGCGACTTTCTAATGGTGACCGTGTTACCGTGCAAGGGTGGATTGAGGACAACATTTTTGTGGCGGAACGAGTGTCAATCCTAAATAATGAAACAAATCAGAATTCCACAGGCACAATGGTTCTCAACGGCGAAGTCACCAATGATTTTGCTGGCGATAGCTTTCAAATGCAGGCCGCTAACGGCCTAACTTACATTGTGGTGACTCGCAATGAGCCGAACCTGTTGAAGCGCAATTCGCGGGTGCATGTGGTAGGCACTGCCCAAAGCGATGGCCGGACTGTATTTGCCAACAGTGTGCGCTTGATGACTGCCGAAGAAGCCAGAAATTACATCAAGCCAAAGAATGCATACGTTGGTGGAAATATGAATTTCATGGGCGTAGTAACCCGCATTGCCTCCCCCTTCCGGCTTGATGTGCGTGCTGACAATGCGCGCAATTACTCGATCAACTCAATTGATCAAATCTCTAATCGCACCAGTATTGGTGATCGGGTGCAAATCGTCGGACAAGACCTTGGCAACGATATCATCCGCGCCACTGCGGTGAAAATTACCAAAGATACCAACGCATCTCGCACGGTTCAGAATGCTTGGAAGCCTAATGCCCAGAGTGCAGTGATCAATTTTCCGGGCCGTATTGAGAAAGCAGCTACTATGGACAAGGCAAATGCGGCTGGGGGAAAAGCGATTTTGAGCGTGCGTGGGGACAATGGACAATTGTATTCCGTTCGCTACCAAACCAACAAGCGTTTTACTGTTGGTCAGCGTGTGCGCGTGGTTGGGAAAATGAACGGCGGTATTGTTTACGCTTCTTCCATCACGAAGTAACAGGCGAAAATTCAAGCTAAAAAGCGAGCGCTCTGGCGCTCGCTTTTTTGTTTTAAAAGGCGCTACAAAAGTTATGAACACGATTTGTTTTGTGCCGTCCAATTTTGCATTCGGAGTTTCGATTCCTTCCAGCCTTTGTGTTTTTGCGCGAGGTTGAACAGATTGAAACTCCAATTTGAAACTCTGGAAGGTGTAGAAACCATGAAATTGATTTCCTCGAAAATTGAGCAACGCTCAAAACTGGCCCTCCTCGCGGTTGGTGCATTGATTGTGGCGCCCTTATTCAGCGCCCAAACTGCTAAAGCTGCTCCTCCCGCTCACGCTCCTGCATGGGGCTATCGCGACAAAAACCGCGATAATGACCGCAGCGACACGGGGCGCAAACGTGACAAGAATCGTGATAAAGATCGCGACTGGAACCGCAACCGCGACAACGATCCCTACTGTGATGACGGTCATAATCAAAACAATGGCGGTTGGCACAATGGCGGCTATGGCGGCGGCTATGGCAACCACAATAGTTACACCATCACAGGTGTCGTGACCAAAGAGGCGACTGGCAATCAATTTTGGGTGCGTGCTGATAACGGACAAGGCTATCTGGTTTCAACTCGTTACCAATCGGCAGTTATCTCGACTGGTATGCGCGTGCAGGTGACAGGCAGCTTCGACGGCACGCGATTGAATGCCGATAGCGTGCGCGTTTTAGGTTATGCTGGTGGTAATGGCGGTTACGGTGGTGGTAATGGCGGTTACGGCGGTGGTAATGGCGGTTACGGCGGCGGTTACGGTGGTGGTAATGGCGGCGGCTACCAAGGTGGTTGGAACAATGGTGGCAATGAAGTGAATTTTCCGGGTTACATCCAAAGCGTTAGCTACAGCGATGGCGCGTCATTTTTACAAGTGCGCGGCGACAACGGGCAAATTTATAGTGTGCGTTATCGTGGCAACAACGCATTGCGCCGAGGCGCACGCGTGCGTGTCATCGGCAAATACAACGAAGGCACCGTTTGGGCGACTTCGGTTCGTTAATTCGATCAGCAAAGGCGAGGGCAGGTCTGAGATTTCCCCAGACTTGCCCTTTTTTGCGAGTTTTATTGGAAACACAACGTTAAAGCGCAATTGAGGCACAATGATGAACAATTCAATTTCTAAAATTGCCGCCGCAGTATTGTTGGCAAACACGCTTTTGTTAGCGCTTCTGCCTGTTATGGCGGATGAGCGCGCCAATCGTGCGCTCTCTGAGAAAATCTATGGCCCTGATAAGGCCACCTTGCTATGGCCGGGCGACAACGATATTTCCGACAACACGGCGCCGGAATACTCCAATGGACGCTATCTTTCGTCTTATCAGGGCACTGTTTCGCGCGTGCGCTCGCGCGATTATTTTGATTTTCTCACCGACGATGGCCGCGTTTATCGCGTTGTCGGACAAGATGATAATGCGCGTTTTGATGTTGCAGCCAACCAGCGTGTTTTGGTGCGCGGTTATATCACGCAGGATATTCTGGTCGCTTTCAGCGTGCGCCCTTTGTTTTATGGTGGCAATAGTCAGGTGGATTTTCCCGGCACTGTTACGTCCATTAATGGCGTTTCGCGCCTCAGTGTGCGCGGCGATAATGGCCGCACTTATGACATTGACGCGCGTTATCGTTTGCCTTATGGCATCAGCGCGGGCGATTATATCCGCATTACGGGCGCATGGGATGGCGCCAGTGTGAGGGCCAACCAAATCACGATTTTAGGGCGCGGCTCCAGTAATGGTGGCTCTGGTGATCGTTATGTTGATTTTCCCGGCACGGTGACTGATGTTGATCGCTATCGCAACACGTTCAGCGTGCGCGGCGAAAACGGCATTACTTATATGGTGACTTACACTGGCAATGACCGCTTTGGCTTGGGAGATCGCGTTCGTGTGACAGGCTATTTCGATGGCTACAACGTGCGCGCTAATTTCATCGGGAGGCGTTGAGAATTTCATATACATCAGCAAAAGGCGCAGCGAGATATATCTCGCTGCGCCTTTTGCTGATTGACAAGGGCGCATTGCCGTAAAAACTTTCGTAAAATTCAGTTGCACCTATGAAATTTCGTTTTCTGCTGCTTTTACTGTTGTATACGTCGTCTTGTCACGCCAAAACCAAACTCATCGTTTGGGGTTTGCAATCGGGCAAGGAAACCAAGGCACTGGATGCGCAGGTCGCCGAGTTTGAAAAGCGCAACCCCGATATTGATGTTTCGCTGCTTTCAATGGGCGCGGGTTCGATGAATCCGCAAAAGTTGATGACGGCCATCGTCGGCGGTGTGCCGCCCGATGTCATCAATCAAGACCGCTTTACCATCGGCGACTGGGCTTCGCGCGACACTTTTCGGCCTCTCGATGATTTTTTGGCGGCAGACGAAAACAAGCCCGACGGCATTCACGCCAAAGATTATTATTCTGCCGCGTGGCAGGAAGCCGAATATAAGGGCAAGGTTTACGCGATTCCCAGCGGCATTGACAACAGAATGTTGTTCTACAACCGCAAAGTGCTGCGCGAAGCGGGCGTTACCAAGCCGCCGCAAACATGGGAAGAACTGCTCGAAATCTCCAAAAAGCTCACCAAGCGTAAGGCGGGCGGCACTTATGAGCGCATCGGTTTCATTCCGAATTATGGCAACTCGTGGCTGTATTTGTATTCGTGGCAAAATGGCGGCGAATTTATGTCGCCCGATGGCCGCAAATGCACTTTGAACAATAAAGATTCGATTGACGCGCTGAATTTCATGGTCAAGGTTTACGATGAATTAGGCGGCTATTCGAACGTCAGCATTTTTCAAAGCGGCTTTCAAGGCGAAGAGCAAGACCCGTTTTACACCGGCAAAATCGGCATGGTGATTACCGGCAACTGGATTTTAAACGGCATCGCGCGTTATGCGCCGGGCCTTGATTTTGGCGTCGCACCAGCGCCGGTTCCGGCGGCGCGTTTACGTGGCGAGGGACGGTTTAAAGGGCAGCCGAAATTTATCACATGGAGCGGCGGCTTTTCGCTGGCGATTCCCAAAGGCGCGCCGCACGCCAAAGAAGCGTGGCGCTTTATCAAGTGGATGAATTCGCTGGAAGCGACGCTGCTCGGCAACAAAATTCAAAAAGCCTACAACGAAGGCAAAGGCCGTCCTTTTGTGTTTTCGTTTACGGCCAACCAGAAAATCAACGAAGTTTTGCTGCGTGTATTGCCTCCGAAGGGCAAGAACCTCATGCAAGGCCAGAAAGCCTTCATTGATATGCTGCCCAACAGCAAATTTCGGCCTGTGACATTTGTCGGCCAGACTTTGTGGGACGCTCATGTGCGCGCCTTCGAGCAAGCTGCGCAACACGAAAAATCGCCGCAGAAAGCGATGGATGAGCAAGCGCATCTGGTGCAACAGGAGCTCAACAAAGCCTTCGCGCGCGAAACGTTGCCGGAATTCCCGCGCGGGCCGATTTACTTTTTGGCAGCGATAGTCTTGGGCACTTTCGCCATCGGCGGCGTGCAGATTAAGAAATCTATCGGCACTTCCAAAATGATGCGCAATGAGGCGATTGCCGGTTATATGATGGCCGCGCCGTGGATTCTTGGCTTCTTATTGCTGACTGCGGGGCCTATTTTGGCTTCCTTCATGCTGGCATTTGCCGATTACGATGTGCTCCATGCGCCGCGTTATGCCGGTTTTAGCAACTTTCAAACGCTCTTCACCGATGATCGCGAACTGCTCACCAAGGCGTTTTATAACGCGGCTTATTTGTCGGCGATTGGCATTCCTCTGGGAATGTCCACCGGCCTTGGCATCGCCATGCTGCTGAACATGAACGTGCGCGGCATGGCATGGTATCGCACGGCGTTTTACATTCCTTCGATTGTTCCGGCCATCGCCAGCGCGGTTTTGTGGGGTTGGATTTTGGCGGGCGACCCCAGCAAAGGCTTGCTCAATGCGCTTTTACAGGGAACTCAGCATTTCTTCGCACCGCTCTCGGAAAGCATCTATAAAACTGGCCTCTACTTCCACGAGCCTCATGACAACATTCTTCAGGAGTGGTGGAACTCGTTCTTTTTCTTCCTTGCTGGCAAATGGCAACTGCCGGGCTGGTTTAGCGTGGCCGAATGGGCCAAACCGGGCTTGATTATTCAGGGTTTGTGGGGCGCGGGTGGCGGCATGATTTTGTGGCTGGCCGGTTTGCAAGGCGTGCCCGCTTCGCTTTACGAAGCCGCGCGCATTGATGGCGCACGCGGATGGGCACAGTTTCGCAACGTCACGCTGCCGATTATCTCGCCTTACATCTTTTTTCAGTTGATTATGGGCACCATCGGCGCCTTGCAGGAATTTGATCGCGTTTACGTTTTGGGCGGCGGCACAGGCAGCGCCGGGCCGCTTGATTCGCTCATGGTGCCGGTTTTGTTCTTGTTCAACAACGCCTTTCGGTATTTCAAAATGGGCTACGCCAGCGCTATCGCGTGGGTGATTTTCGTGGTGATTCTGATTCTCACTATGATTCAACTGTTCGCCCAGAAATACTGGGTGCATTACGAAGCGGAGCAAAAATAGGCCGTCCCATGGGCCTCATATGAC